>NZ_JADCNK010000025.1:0-73729 GCF_014947265.1 Pedobacter sp. MR2016-19 | reverse complement strand
ATTCGCGGCATAACATTATCTTTGCCCCATGTCAACACAATTAAAAAATCTATCCGATTTCTCTCATACCACTGTTCCCAGCGGTGCAAACTATAAATTCGGGATTATTGTAGCCGAATGGAATGCTGAAATTACCGGTGCATTATACAATGGTGCATTAAAAACCTTGTTAGCAAATGGCGTTGCTGAAGAAAATATAATTTCTTTACCTGTACCCGGAAGTTTCGAATTAACAGGTGGTGCCGAAATTTTATTGAGCAAAAGAAGCGATATAGATGCCGTAATCTGTTTAGGCTGTGTGATACAGGGTGACACGAAACATTTCGATTTTATTTGCGATGCAGTAGCGCAAGGTGTAACCAATGTTGGCGTTAAATACAGTAAACCAGTTATTTTTGGGGTGCTAACCACCAATAATTTAGAGCAGGCGCAAGATCGTGCAGGCGGCAAGCATGGCAATAAAGGCGATGAAGCTGCAATTACCGCGATTAAAATGGCTGATTTTTCTGCACAGATTTAAACTTGCGTTTTAATAATTATTTGTAGCTTAGAGGTTTAAATTTATCCGATCAATGAAAAAAGTAGCCATCTTATTATTGGCGGTGTTCTGCACCATTACCATTTTAGAATCTTGTTCTTCTAAACTTTGTCCTGCCTATGGATCTTATCCAGAAAGTAAACGCAGAAATTAAGCCTCATATATCTACAATCTTCATATTCAGGTCATTTGCAGAACTTTATTTAAATGCAATTGTTATCCTGTAAAATAATATTTATCATATCATGACTTGGGTTAACTTAACTTCAATAGAACAGCTTGATGAAATCAAAAACGCAAGCGGTTTTAGCCTTATTTTTAAGCATAGCACGCGATGCTCCATTAGTTTAATGGCTAAAAAGAATTTCGAATTTGATTGGGATGTAATTCCGGCAGATACTAAACTTTACTTTTTAGACCTGATCAGTTACCGTGACATTTCGAACAAAATTGCTGAAATATTTCAGGTAGCCCACCAATCTCCACAGATTTTGTTGATTAAAAATGGTGATTGTGTATTAGAAGCTTCACATAGCGATATTTCTGCAGATGAAGTTGCAGAAGTGATCGCAGCTTAGACCATAAAAAATCTCTACAAAAAAAGGGTATTCATTAAATTGGATGCCCTTTTTTGTGGTTTAGTGTTTTTTTTCAGAAAAGCAATACCTGGTTTTTATCGGTTAGTATAGTCCTGCTGTACACTGTACCTTTTTGGCTACCCTTCGACTCCGCTCAGGGTGACAGCCAAAAAGCTGCCGTTCCCATCAGGTTTATTACCGTAGGGTCTGTGTAGGAAAATCACCAAACGTTCCTTCGGAACGAAAACGCCTATTCGTTTATATTACCTATGATACGTTCCGATGGAACGTATAACAATTACATAACAAACACCCTTACGTGCGCCGCCCCAGAGGGACGCATCATGGGTAGACAGGGTAACAACAAAAAAAGGTCCCGATTTACATCGCGACCTTCTAAAATTTATAATTGTTATAGCTTAAGCTACCACAGTATTTTCTATTTTCAACACCTTTGAAGTTTTATTTCTGGTTGCTTTACAAAGCGCTGCGTCCTCGGCAAGTGATTTTCCGTAAGTTGGGATCATCTCTTTAATTTTGGCCTGCCATTCTTCTGTGGCCAGATCTTCAGCAAAACAACGGTTTAACAAATCAAGCATGATCGATACGGCTGTTGAAGCACCCGGAGAAGCACCTAACAATGCGGCGATTGAACCATCGGCAGCACTTACCACCTCTGTACCAAACTCTAAAATACCACCTTGTTTTTCATCTTTTTTAATTACCTGAACGCGCTGTCCGGCATATTCCAATTCCCAATCTTTAAGTTCGGCAGTTGGTAAATATTCTTTTAGTGCTTCTAACCTATCTTCTGGTGATTGCCTTACCTGCTCAATTAAATATTTCGTTAAATCAAGGTTGTGCAATCCGGCAGAAATCATCGGGCGGATGTTATTGAATTTTATCGATTTTGGTAAATCTAAAAATGATCCGTTTTTAAGGAATTTAGTCGAAAAACCAGCATAAGGACCAAACAATAATGCTTGTTTACCATTAATCATCCTCGTATCTAAATGTGGAACCGACATTGGCGGTGCGCCAACCGCAGCCTTACCATATACCTTAGCGTGGTGTTTTTTAATAATCTCTTCGTTGGTACATTTTAACCATTGTCCGCTTACCGGGAAACCGCCAAAACCTTTTCCTTCAGGAATATCCGATTTTTCTAACAATGGCAAAGAACCACCACCTGCACCAATAAATACAAATTTAGCTACACATTTACGTTTATCGCCACTCTCCAAATCTTTAACCTTTACAATCCAGTTGCCGTCTTTATTTTTCTTCAGATCACGGATTTCGTGGTTAAAATACATGCTCACATTGCTTTGCTCCTTTAAGTTGTTGAACATGTCGCGGGTTAAGGTACCAAAGTTAACATCGGTTCCCAGATCCATCTTGGTTGCGGCAACTTTTTCGTTGCTCTTGCGGCCATCCATAATCAATGGTGCCCAGTTTTTTACCTGCTCAGCATCCTCCGTATATTGCATCTCGCTAAACAGATCGCATTGTGTTAATGCATCATAGCGTTTTTTAAGATATTCTACGTTCTTTTTGCCCCAAACAAAACTCATGTGGGGAATATTGCGGATAAAATTGCAAGGCTCAGAAACCAATCCTTTACTGACCAAGTAAGACCAAAACTGCTTAGATACCTCAAAATGCTCTGCAATCTGCACTGCTTTTTTAATTTCAACTGTACCGTCTTTCTTTTCGGGTGTATAGTTTAATTCACAAAAAGCAGAGTGACCCGTTCCGGCATTATTCCAGGCGTCAGAACTTTCTGCCGCCGCAATATCTAAACGTTCGTAAATTTCTATGCTTAAATTGGGCTCTAATTGTTTCAATAAAACACCCAGGGTTGCACTCATGATGCCAGCCCCTATTAAAATTACATCAGCGTCAGTTTTACCAACTGTCTTTTTCTTTTTTGTCATCTTAGTTTAAAGGAGTTACAAATTTAGAATGATTTTAAACATACCACGAATTTTAAAGCATTAAATCTTAAAAAATTGCCTAAAAATTAGAAATACTTTCTGTTTTTTGACAACTTCTAATCAAATTTTAATCCAAAACACAGTTCGAATACTAACAAGCAAAAAAAGACATTAGCCCCATATTAAAAGCGAATTATTAACTTGCTAATCGCGCCACTCATTCCTTTAAAATATTTACCATTTTATTTATAAATCACTAAAAAAAATTAAATTTCGACAACAAGTCCAGCCGTTTTACAGACGAAATGAAGAAGAATCTACAATTCTGATTTTTTTCCAGTCCTAAAATGTTAGTTTTATAAATCTATTTGCTTAAAACATACCCATGAAGAATTTAGTTTTATTTTGCACTGTCCTATTTTTAGCTGCCTGTTCTGGCGAAAAAACCGATCAGCTTTTGCTCGAACTCGACAAAAAGAAACTGGCCGAAAATATCAATTACGATAAGATCACTTTTTATAAGTTTGCTAAAATAGCTGTCCGTTCAACTGCTGTTCAGGATACTACTCAGCCCGAGTATCAAAAATTCAGCAAACAGGCGCAAAGTGTGGTTCGAACCTTAAATAAAGTGAACGGGCATGGAAATGAAAATATTTCTGTAATAGACGCCTTAAGATTATATAAAGAATATCGATCGGTTAAACAGTTTGTGAAAGAAACCGATGAAGATGTTTTCCCTCTCTTAACTGCTGGACTTATTGCCATGAATAACGGAGCAAGAACCCCTGTTCCCTTTTTTAAAGATTTTAACAAAGCCTACTATCAAAACATAGAACATGCCATTTTAAGTATGGCTGTATTAACTACAAGAGATTTAGGGCAGCCTTTTGCATTATACGAATGTGCTAAAACCCAGCCCGAGCTACTTGATGACAGCGAAATTAAGACCCTGCTCGAATTTGTCCGCGGCTTTTTATTTTTTGGTAATAACCTATTTTATCTTTCAGAAGATGGCCTTTCGAGAAATATTAAATGGCTCGATAAAAACGAGAAAATCCCCTTGCCCTACACCAAATCTTTTTTCAGCTGGGGCCGTTTAAGCGATGAGCAAACCCATGTTGCATTTCATAGCATGAATTATCTTTTTAGAGGTTTCGACCGGATGAGAATGGAGCGAAAAATTGATGAGGAAAGATCGCTTGAAGATTTTGAAGCATTTTTAAACGACATGAATAAACTGGGCATTCAAAATGAGCTGGTTTGGGGAATAACCGCTTACCTGAACTTAAAAAAAGAAAAACCAGAACAGTCGTTACCAGCGTTAGAAAAGTTAAGCAAAAGCCCATTATTCTCTAACAGCGAACGCGAAGCCCTACAACAAACTATAGTTTATGTAAAAGATCGCAAATCAGATAAGGCTTTAACAAATGTGTTCGACAAAGCATTTATCGGTAAAATTGCCACCAAATATATGATAGCACTCCTATCGAAGATAGATTGGGAAAAACTAATGAAACAGCAGGGTGTTCCTTATACCGAAGAAGTATTTGCCGGTATAGGCAAGTTTAAAGCACTTTCCAATTCGGTGAGTGAGTATACTCAGCCATCAACCATAGAAAAAGGCAAGAAAGAAATTGGCAAAAAAGGCAGCGAATTGCTCGAAAAAGCCAAAGGGTTATGGAATTAATTGCAATAGTAATGATAAGTTAAGATGATTCGTCATTCCCCAACCTAATTGGGAATCTTACTACATTATACATGTTTATAAGATTCCCGCATACGCGAGAATGACGAATACACTGGAAGCCTCCCCTATCATTTTTTAAGCTTCGCTTTAAATATTTTTTCCAGTTTCTCTATTTTGGGTTGGATCACTAACCTGCAATAAGGTTCGCTTCCATTTTTATTGAAATAATTCTGGTGATAATTTTCGGCAACATAAAATGGTTTGGCCGCTTCTATAGCAGTAACCACTTTTTTACCGTAAGCATTGGTTTTATTCAATTCTGCTTTATATTTTTCAGCCAAAGCTTTTTGCTCAGCCGTGTGGTAAAAAACAACTGAACGGTATTGCGTACCGCTATCAGCCCCCTGACGATTTAGTGTAGTCGGATCGTGGCTTTTCCAAAAAACTTCCAATAAATCATCGTAAGAAATCACCATTGGGTTATAGGTAATTTCTAAAACCTCAGCATGCCCTGTAGCACCGGTACATACTTCTTCGTAAGTCGGATTGGTTAAAGTACCACCTTCATAACCTGATTTAACCGAGACCACGCCTTTTAAACGTTGAAATATTGCTTCCGTACACCAAAAACAGCCCATTCCGAAAGTTGCTTTTTCGGTTTTTTTCCCCTGTGCCTGAGCTTGATTCAAAGCTAAAACCGATAATAGAATTAAAATTATTTTTCTCATTGTGTGTTTATTTGTTTCTATTCGTGATGAGGCTATCATGATTTTTTACTTGATTGTTGATATGGTTAATCATGATGGTTTCATTGTGTGTTTTTATTTATTAGTCGGAAATAATCCCTAAACCTTACAGCTAAATTGAATTATCTACATCTAATTATACGCAAAAAAACAAGCAGTAGTTTGCGTCAAACCAATAATGGGTTTTGTATGACAATCGCAACAATTTGCCGATTTCGTTGTTTATGTTAATAACTTAAAAATCTGATTAACAAAATTTTAAATCGCTAATCCATCAGTCAAACGCACTTATTAACAATTCTTTTTAAATTCGTATAACATTAAATATAAAATTATGTCTACACCGTATATTCCTTGTTTAGATTTAGGCTCTTACATCAATGGTACCGAAGAAGACCGTAAAAAGTTTTCTGATGAATTGGGCAGGGCTTTTAACGATTCGGGTTTTGTTACCATTACCAACCATGGTTTAAGCCAGGAATTAATTGATAAGCTTTATGAAAATATTAAAGCTGCCTTTTCACTACCTGTTGAAATCAAAAGGAAATATGAAAAACCAGAGTTAGCTGGTCAACGTGGTTACACCAGTGCTGGTAAAGAAACCGCCAAAGGTGCAAAAACACCAGACCTGAAAGAGTTCTGGCAAATTGGTCAGGAAGTTACTGACGGCGATCCGGTTAAAAATGAATATCCTGACAACGAAATTTTAGAGGAATTACCTGAATTTAACAAAGTAACTAGCGACATCTATAAAAAACTGGAAGAAAACGGAATGCATTTATTACGTGCCATTGCTACTTATCTGGAATTGCCAATCAATTATTTCGACAAACATGTCCATAATGGAAATTCAATTTTAAGGGGTATTCACTATTTCCCAATTGAAAATCCAGAAACGATTCCTGATGATGCGGTACGTGCCGGTGCGCATGAAGACATCAACCTGATTACCTTATTAATTGGCGCCAGTGCTGATGGCCTTGAAGTGTTAACCCGAAGCAACGAGTGGTTGCCAATTAAAGCACATCATACTGATATTGTGGTGAACGTGGGTGATATGTTACAGCGTTTAACCAATAATAAATTAAAATCGACGACGCACAGGGTGGTAAATCCGCCTCGTGAACTAATGAAAACATCCCGCTTCTCTGTTCCATTTTTCTTGCATCCACGCAGCGATATGGATTTAACCAGTTTACCATCAACTATTGATGCGGAACATCCTAAAGCTTATAGCGATATGACCGCGGGCGAATACCTGGATGAAAGATTAAGAGAAATTGGATTGAAGAAATAGTTTAGAGTCGTGAGTCCTCAGTCTTGAGTCTCCAGCGATTTGTAAAGAAAGATCAAAAGCATCGGCTAAAACCGGTGCTTTTTTGTTATTTTCAAAACATGCATTCAACAACTTTAGAAGTTTTCGCCGAAATTGATGGGATTGGTTCTGCCTCAGGCTTGTTCCTTCAGGAAGATTTACTGTATATCATTGGCGATAATAGTGGCTATTTGAACGAATATAACATCAAAACCAGGAAGCTGCGGAAAATTCAGATCCTATTTGATAACTCACTTAATCAGTTAGAAAACATACCTAAATCCTTAAAACCCGATTTCGAAATCCTTTGTCATCATGACAATAAGCTCTACATTTTAGGTTCTGGCTCAACCCCCAAAAGAAACCTGATGATCGAATTCGATCTGAAAACACAAAAGTTTGTTCAAAAAGACCTGACCAGTACCTACACCAAACTTAAAGCTATTGCCAAAATAGATGATCAGAACTTTAACCTCGAAGGGGCAATTTTTACGGGAACTGAGTGGATGCTTTTTAACCGTGGCAACGGAATAGAAGCAAAGAATGGCATATTCAAAACCCAGGAAGCAGATTTAGCTAAAATTCAACAAGCTCAGTTTAACTATTTTAAGCTTCCAAATATTGATCACGTTGAATCGTCTTTTACCGATGCTGCATTGGTAAAAAATGAGATATTTTTTATTGCTACCGCAGAAGATAGCCAATCGACTTATGCCGATGGCGAAATTATGGGAAGTTTTATTGGCAGTATTAACCTGCAGTCTTTAAAGCTAACTTTCAGCAATAAAATCTCTGGCAAACATAAATTTGAAGGCATTACTTTATTTAGTCAAACGGAGCATAGTACAACTTTTCTATTGTGTGAAGATCGTGATACCGAAGAACTTAAAACGGTTATTTATAAATTGGCAATCAATTTTTAGGCAGAAGAGTTGTCAACTTTAATGGCCAGTTTGCCAGAAAGTTGACAACTCTAAATTTTAATTTTTCAACAAACTCCTTACACTAACCTTTGGCGTTTCTCCAGCCGGCACAATAAAAATCGCATCGTTTTCGATTACCTGTCCTTCATCAAAATAGTATCCGGCTGTAACCGGAATAATGGCTGTGATTGATTTTCCGTCTTTGTCTTTTGTAGGATAGGTGACATTAATTAAATGGCTTTTCATGCTCACCTGAAACTTTTTGGAGGTTAACCTCGCCCCTGTGGCATTTACACAATCCAATTCTATTATTTTCGAACTATTTATACCCGACAGATCCAATGAATTGGCCAAACGGATGTTAAAAGATTTACCCGTATTGTTTTTTATAGAAGCTAAAACTTTATAGCGGTCGAAATCCTGGTCTTTTATGGTAAACTTTTCTTTATTGATAACAGAATAGGTTACGGCAATTCCGTTTACATTTACGGTTTCTCCATCTTTAATCTGCTGTGCACTTGCGATTGAAATCATTGCCAAAAAAGGCAATAAAAAAATTAATGTTTTAATTGATTTCATAGTATTAAGCTGTTTTTAGGTTTATATTCTGAAATTACGAATAAAAACAAACTTGATCAATGATTACAGGTAATTCTATTTCTTCGATTCGTCAATCGCCTTGTTTACCACATCTTGTATCCTACCCCTAATTTTCAGGTTAGAAAGTTTATCAGTAACGGTAGGATTAACCCGGTTCGACAGAAACACATATACCAAACCACGTGATGGATCTACCCACACACAGGTTCCGGTATAACCGGTATGACCATAAGTTTGTGGTGAAGCTAAATTAGATGGATAATGTTTGGTACTATCCGGATCCCAGCGATCGAAACCCAAACCCCTGCGACTCACATTTGATTGTTTCGAGGTAAACATATCTACTGTTGAGTTTTTAAAATACTCCACCCCACCATAGGTACCACGGTTCAACAGCATCTGGTAAATAATAGCCAGATCGTTAGCGCTGGCAAACAAACCCGCATGACCTGAAACACCACCAGCCAAAGCTGCCCCCTGATCGTGAACATAACCAACCAATAGTGTTTTTCTGAAATAGGTATCCATTTCTGTTGGAATAATCTGCTCTGGTTTAAAACGGTTGCGTGGCAAAAAACCTGCAGTTTGCATGCCTAGTGGTTTATAAAAATTTTCGTAAGTGTATTGATTTAAAGGCTCTTCGCTAATATGCTCTACAATATCTTTCATTACATACATACTGATATCGCTATACACATATTTACCACGTGTTCTTATTGGCGAATTGAGCATTTTAGGCCACATAAAATCTTTAAAAAAGCCTTTTTTGATATAATAGTTATCGGCTACTTTGGTTGGATAAGCTGCCGATGAATCTCTGCTGTAATCGCCTGTTTTAACATAATCGTGAAAAGGAATGTAAGGGATAAAACCGGCCTGGTGCAACATCACTTCCCGTACCTGAATATTGTTCATGGGTGTGGTGCGGGCCTTGGGGATATAAGCGCCAATGTTGGTATCTAATTTCAACTTTCCTTCTTCGAACAAACGCATAACCGCAGGTGTGGTTGCCGTTATTTTGGTTACAGAAGCCAGATCAAAAATATCGGTTACCTTATCAGGCACATTGGTATCGTAAGTATGGGTACCATAAGCCTTATTAAAGATCACTTTACCGTCTTTCGCTACCAAAACCACCAATCCTGGCGTTGCTTTCTGTGCGATCGCTTCGGCAGCAATAGCATCAATTTCTTTTAAATTGTTCGAATTCAAACCTGCATCTTCGGGTACAGTGTATTTTAAGCGTGTAGCTGTTGTAGTAAAACCAGAACCCGTAGTATAACGAGAAGAATAAGCAGTAGTTAACTTATTTGAAGCGGCAATGCCTCCAAAAATATATTGCGGCACAATGGCAGCTGCATCTGCATTGTTTTGACCGGTCCATACAACTGGCGATTTTAAGAGATCGAATGATTTTAAACCTGGTCCGTTACCAAAAAAAGAAATAATTACCTGTTTATTTTTACTGATACTGCTAATGAAATTAATGTATCTGGCTTTGTTTACATTTTGATCATCAATAGAAATTAAAATGGTATTGAAATATTTAAGGTCATCTTCTAAATCGTTCAAATTCAAGCTATCTTTATAAGAATCGGCAGAAAATGAAGTGATTTTATCGTATTTATTGGCCAAACTATCGAAAACGGCACTATATGCAAAACTAAGGCTGACCGAAGCAATATTCTTCTTCTCTAATGATTTTAAAGGAATAATTCCATCCTGGTTGTTTAACAGCACCGTTGCGTTAGAAATCGCATTGGCAACAGCCAGTTTTTTCTCATTCGCTGTATGATCCTGTGCGCAAGCCATTAAACATAAAACATTGCAGCAAAATGCTACAGACAGGATACACAATCTATTTCGCTTCATATACTTTTTCTCCGTTCAAATAGGTTTTTAAGACTTTGGTTTTTAATATGTTATGTGGTGTTGATTTTAAAATATCGTGATCGAGGATAACAAAATCGGCCAATTTCCCTTTCTCCAAACTTCCTTTTTCTTCTTCCTCAAAATTGGCTTTGGCGGCCCAAATGGTCATTCCGCGTAAGGCCTCTTCGGGTGTTAAGGCATTTTCCATCTGAAAGCCAGCTTTCGGGAAACCTTTTGCATCTGCTCTCACTGTTGCAGCATAAAACGTAAATAATGGATTAATGTTTTCAACCGGGAAATCGGTACCCAAAGGAATCCAACCATTTTGTTTTAATAATTGTTTGTAGGCATAAGCACTTTTTAACCTTTCGGCACCTAAACGCTGCCCAGCCCAATACATATCGGAAGTGGCATGTGTAGGTTGCACGGAAGGGATAATACTAGCTTTCCCGAACAGGTCAAAGTCTTTAGCATTAACTACCTGTGCGTGTTCGATGCGCCAGCGCTGATCATTTTTACCTTTTAAGATTTTATTGTAAATATTCAGGATTACCCGATTGGCCGAATCGCCAATGGCATGGGTACACATCTGGAAATGATTAGCAGCAATTTTTCTGGCTACTTCTTCAAAATGTTTCTGATCGCTTAATAAAAAACCTGTTTTGTCTGGCATATCGCTGTAAGGATGCAGCAGACAGGCACCACGCGAACCTAAAGCACCATCGGCATAAACTTTAAAAGCCCGAACATTTAACCGATCGGTTTTAATAGGCCCGCGGCTAAAAAGATATTTATAATTATCTGGCTCATCAGAAAGCATTACATAAAGCCTCATCTTCAGTTTGTTCTCTTTCTGCAGTTTTTCGATGAATTCTACAGCCAGGTAACTCAAGCCGCAATCATCAATGGTGGTTAAGCCAGCAGCGAAACAGTTTTTCTGTGCGTCGATAAATATCTTTTCAGCCAGTTTAGCATCTGGTGATGGGATTTTACGTTCTACCAGGGCTACAGCGTTATCAATTAACACACCAGTAAGCTTTCCATTTTCGGTAAGCATATCGCCACCTACCAATTTCTGTTCACTTTTAATTCCGGCATCATCCAACGCTTTTTGGTTGGCAATGGCTGCGTGCCCATCGATCCGGTTTAAAAATACCGGGCGATCCGGAAAAAGTGTGGTTAACTTTTCATTTGTTGGGAAAGCTTTATTGTCCCAATCGTTTTGATCCCAGCCATTGCCAATTAACCAGCCATCAGGATGCGTTTTGGCAAAATCAGATAAGCGCTTAAGCACTTCATCCCAGGATTTCGTTTCTCTTAAATCAGCTGTTTGCAAACTTTGTCCGTAGCCATAAAAATGGGCATGGGCATCTATAAAACCTGGATAAACAGCTTTACCCCCGGCATTAATCTCTTCTTTGCCAGCATATTTTGACTTGATATCATCACTCGTGCCAAGTTCCAGGATTTTACCATTTTTTACTGCGAATGCCTCAACCGTATCAAATTTACTGTTAACGGTATAAACTTTTGCATTATAAACAATTACATCAACCGCCTCTTTCCTGGTACAGGAAGTGAGTAGTATAACCAGAAAAAGACTGTATAAAATGGATTTCATATCGATAAAGATAGAAAATTGGAAGCATTTGACTTTGTAAATTCGATTTTACAGAAATGTCTATTGTCATGCTGAGGCACGAAACATCTGTAACCGTTCAGCACACTTGTTGAATTCTTACTGGCTAATTCAGTGACTATATTTATTCGGTAAAAGATTCTTCACTGCGTTCAGAATGACAGCCAAATCCGTGGCCTGTGTCTCCACAGACCACTTTCCTTTCTCTTAGCATTTCTTAAGGCTACTGTATTATTGATAATTTTTTTTTGCCACGGAGGCACAGAAAGCACGGAGAATATATCTTGAGTTAATTAAATACCAGTAAGCCTGGGGGAAAATTTTTCAGTAGTTCAGAACTCCAGGCCTACGTAAAATAAACCTGATGGGAACGGCACCTTTTTGGCTGTCACCCTGAGCGGAGTCGAAGGGGAGCCAAAAAGTATAGTGTACAGCAGGACTACCGGAACCGATTGACACAGGAACCTGCTTTTCAAAAAAATGCATAAAGAATTAATTCTTTCGTATTATTTATTTTTGCTATTCGTTTTTCAGCATGAAATAGAGATTTCTAAAAAAGCAATTTTTCATCACTTAAAGATCCTTCGACTCCGCTCAGGATGACAACCGCATTTTCAGAACGCCAGGCCTACGTAAAATAAACCTGATGGGAACGGCACCTTTTTGGCTGTCACCTTGAGCGGAGTCGAAGGGGAGCCAAAAAGTATAGTGTACAGCAGGACTACCAGAACCGATTGACACAGAACCCTGCTTTTCAAAAAAACAAAACCCCGGCAAGAATAACAAATTGTTCCTGACAAAGATTCTTCACTGCGTTCAGAATGACATATAGCAATTCAATCCTATTTACCAACAGTCATTTACATGTTGAGTTTTAAACAAATCAGGTTCCTTAAGCTTATTTTGCATAATTTAGCGAATTCACTTTGCCTTAATACATGACTGATATTATTCACTTATTGCCTGATGCTGTTGCCAATCAGATTGCTGCCGGAGAAGTTGTTCAACGACCTGCTTCTGCGGTAAAAGAATTGCTCGAAAATTCGATAGATGCCGGCGCGGATAAAATCCAACTGGTAATAAAAGATGCAGGTAAGGCATTGATTCAGATTATAGATAACGGCTGTGGAATGAGCGTTACCGATGCCAGAATGTGTTTCGAACGCCATGCCACTTCGAAGGTAAAAAAAGCCGAAGATTTATTTGCCATCCGCACCATGGGTTTCAGGGGCGAAGCCATGGCCTCTATTGCAGCAATTTCGCAGGTTGAAATGAAAACCCGCAGACATGAGGATGAAATTGGCACCTGTATCTCTATTGAAGGTGCGCAGGTAACCAATCAGGAACCGGTTGCCACCTCACCAGGAACGCAGATTTCGATTAAAAACTTATTTTTCAATACACCTGCCAGAAGGAATTTCCTTAAAAGTAATCCGGTGGAAATGCGCCATATCCTGGATGAATTTCAACGGGTAGCATTGGCGCACCCGGCTGTATTTTTTAGTCTGCACCACGATGGCACCGAGATTTTTAATCTGCCAAAAGGCAATTTAAAACAACGTATTGTCCATCTTTTTGGCAACAATTATAACGAACGTCTGGTTCCTGTTGAAGAGGAAACGACCATTATTAACCTCAAAGGATATATTGGTAAACCTGCTTTTGCAAAGAAAACCAGGGGCGAACAGTTCTTTTTTGTGAATAACCGTTTCATTAAAGATCCCTATTTAAACCACGCGGTAAGCTCTGCTTTTGAAGATTTATTACCGGACGACAGCTACCCGCTGTATGTTTTGTTTATTGAGATCGATCCATCGAAAATTGATGTAAACGTTCATCCTACTAAAACAGAGATTAAATACCTGGACGAAAAATCCATTTACGCGATCATGAAATCTGCGGTAAAACGTTCAATTGGCCGTTATAACATTTCGCCGACTTTAGATTTCGACCAGGAAACCGGTTTCAGTAATATGATTACCCATAAAGCGGTTGAAGATATTATACCACCAAGCATTAATTTCAATCCTGATTTTAATCCATTTACGAGTGATAGCAGTTCTACATCTGGTTATGCCTCATCACCAAGAAATTATGACGCAAAACCAAGTGCAAAAAACTGGGGTTCGCTTTATGATATAACTGAACAGCCAGTTGTAGAGCAGACCTCTATTTATGCTGATGAAACGGTTTTAGAAACCAAGCAGAAACAGTACATGCAATTGCACAACCGCTATATTGTTTCGCAGATTAAGTCGGGCTTAATGGTAATCGACCAACAAATGGCACATGAGCGGATCCTTTATGAGCGTTTTCTCGTACATCTGGATGACCGCAAAGGTGCATCGCAGCAGAGTTTATTTCCACAAACCATTACGCTAAATGCCAACGATTTCGAATTGGCAAAAAGTTTACTGGACGATATAAAAAGTTTGGGCTTTGATGTACGGGAATTTGGAAAAAATACGTTGGTAGTAGAGGGTGTTCCGGTTGATCTGGGCAGCAGCAACATTAACGAAACACAATTATTTGAACAATTGATTGAGGGCTTTAAAAACTCGCAACAGGAATTAAAATTAAGTAAACGTGATAGCCTCGCGAGAAGCCTGGCTAAAAACAGTGCAATAAAAGCGGGAACAAGCCTTGGCCAGGAGGAAATGAATACGTTGATTGATGAGCTTTTCGCCTGTAAAACACCTAACTTTAGCGTGAGTGGCAAACCGATTATCCAAACCATTACCTTAGCAGAGCTGGATAAGAAGTTCGAGAAATAGACTAAAGACCAAAGCTGAAAGACTAAAGAAAAAAAGTCGGGTACCAGGGATTGGGAATCCGAAGATTGAAGTGCATAGCAAAACTAGAAGCCAAAGAGAAATACAAAACAGTTAACCGATTAACCAGTTTAAACAATTAACCAGTTAACCCCTTTTAAAATTAAATGAACAAGATATATATTCCACCAGTAGTAAAAAACCTACTGATTATTAACATCTTATTTTTTGCAGCAACTTACTTGCTCACAAACCTTCACCTTGATGACCTGTTAGCGGTATATTATTTCGATTCTCCAAAGTTTGAGCTATGGCAGCCTATAAGTTATATGTTTATGCATGGTAACCTGGCGCATATTTTTTTCAATATGTTTGCGCTTTACAGCTTTGGAAGCATACTGGAACAGCGTTGGGGAGCCAAAAAATTTTTAATATTTTATTTCATAACCGGTTTGGGTGCTTTGTTTCTACAATGGGCTGTACAAGCTTATGAGGTTCATCAAATATTAGGAACGTTTACAGCAGGGGACAAACTAAGTTTGAGCGACTTATATAATGCAACAGATGCTTCACCAGCCAAAGTTAAAACACTATTCGGAATATATTTCGGTGGAATGCTTGGTGCATCGGGTGCAATTTTCGGCTTGTTAGTTGCTTTTGGCATGCTTTATCCAAATGCAGAATTACTAATTATGTTTATTCCGGTTCCGGTGAAAGCAAAATATATTATACCATTTTATATTTTAGTAGAGTTATCTTTGGGTGTTGCCCAGTTTGAAGGCGATTCTGTTGCACATTATGCTCACCTTGGTGGTGCTTTAATCGGCTTTATACTTGTTAAAATATGGAAAGATAAGAACGATACATTTTATACGCTCTATGAATAATACTTTTAAAGATTTAAAATACAAGGTTTTTCAATCGGGCAATCCATTATTCTTCTACATTGGGATTAATGTAATGCTATTTTTATTGATCGCCATTGTTGGCGTATTTAGCAAGCTAAGCGGCCATGGTAATATTATCGATTTATTCGTAAGCGATTATTTAGGTTTACCAGCCAGCATTTCGAAACTACCTGAGCGCTTTTATACCCTGTTTACCTACATGTTTATTCATGACGGGATTCTTCACATCCTGTTTAATATGCTCGGCTTATTTTGGTTCGGCAATATATTCATGAATTTTTTAAAAAGCCGTCAGTTTCATTTTGTGTACCTGGCAGGTGGTCTTTTTGGTGGTTTGTTTGCCGTTGCTGCATTAAATATATTCCCGCTTTATGCCAGCGGCCTGGCCGGCGTAACCATTGTTGGCGCATCAGCCGCAGTAATGGCTATCATTTTTGCTTCTGCAACGCTGGTACCGAATTACACCATTATGTTACTTTTCTTTGGTGAGGTTAAAATTAAATGGATTGCCATTATCTATTTTGTGCTCGATTTTATTGCGATCGGCTCCGTAAATGCAGGTGGAAGTTTAGCGCATATTGGTGGTGCACTTTTAGGTTTTACCTTCATTAAAAGTTTGCAAAACGGAAGGGACTGGAGCAAGCTCTTTGAGCGTAAGCCAAAATTAAAAGTGGTTCGGAATGAAAAACCTGTTAAAAAACCCGAATTCAAAGGTGGCGTTTCTCAACAGGAAATAGATACCATTTTAGACAAAATATCGACTTCAGGGTACGATAAATTAACAGCGGTAGAAAAAGAAAAACTATTTAAGGCAAGTAAAGATTAATGGCCACGAACAAGAAGAAATATAGTTTCCTGGATAAACTCCTCTTGCCTGTTGCCATTATGTTGGCAATCGCTTTACTATTGGGGGTCCTTGCCGGAAATATGGACCCAAGAAAACATGCCATTATTGCTTTTTTTGGTCTTGCCTATCCTTTCGTTTTATTCGTTAACATTATCTTCCTCGTTTGGTGGTTTTTAAGCAAAAAATGGATTTTTGCCATCACAACTATTATCATTATTGCGCTCGGTGCTAAAACTTTAAAAGCCACCTTTGCCATTGGTGGCAATGAGGGAGGCACTGAAAAAGCAGAGAATAGCATCAGAATGATGACTTACAACGTGCATAGCTTTAAACTATACGGCGAAGACAATACTGAATCTGTAAAAGAAAAAATGCTTCAGGTGGTGAAAGATCAAAACCCTGATATTATTTGCTTTCAAGAATTTTTTACCCGTTACAAAGGTGCTTTTGATACCGTTGACAGCCTTAAAGCACTGTTAAATACAAAATATTACTACTTTGTACCTACTAATAAAAATGATTACGAAGCAACCGGCTTAGCTATATTTTCTAAATTCCCGATTAACAATTCGGGTAAAATCCCTTTTGTTGAAGGTCTCTCCAATAACATGAGTATTTATGCCGATTTAAACATTAAAGGAAAAACATTAAGGGTTTACAATGTGCATTTTCAATCTATTTCTTTTGAAAAACAGGATTACGAATACCTGGATAAGGTGAAAGAAATGAATACCGAACTGCAACCATCCAAACGGATTTTAAGAATGCTGAAAAGTGCCTTTTTGAAACGCAGCGGTCAGGTAGATATTATGAAAAAGGAAATGGCCACCTGCAAAACACCTTACCTTATTGCGGGCGATTTTAACGATACGCCGGCATCTTACGTGGTTACCCAAATTACAGCCGGATTAAACAATAGTTTTATTAAAAAGGGCAACGGTTTTGGTAAAACCTATAATGGCAAATTTCCTAATTTCCAGATTGATTATATTGCCACTTCTAAAGAACTTGAGGTATTAAATTACAAAATTACCCAGGCTAAATTATCCGACCACTTTCCGGTGCGCAGCGATTTGAGGTTTATTCCCTAAGGTTTAATTACGATCTTATGGTGCGTGAAGACACGAACCATGGCGATGGAAAAAATCACGCTTTCGATGGTAGTTTAATAATCTTTCATTTGGAGCGCAATCTCTGTGCAAAACAAGAAGTTTCTTCCCGTTTTCCGTTTTTACGCTTCGCTTCCTCGTGCCTCGTTGCTGCAGGGTAACACTTCAACCGGGGCTATGTGGGCAAAACAGCACTTCATTTCTGCGGTTGCAGGATGCAGAACACTTGTTCCTAAACCTGACTGAGCGGAATAGCCCGCAGCGCAGCGAGGACTATAAGCGAAAGCGGGGCTGTAAACTGCCAGGAACCACAAGCCACTCATTTCCTAATTCTATTTTGGTCGGTGAGACGCCAACCTATAGGATAAAAGCTTAATTACGATCTTATGGTGCGTGAGGACACGAACCATGGCGATGGAAAAAATCACGCTTTCGATGGTAGTTTAATAATCTTTCATTTGGAGCGCAATCCCTGTGCAAAACAAGAAGTTTCTTCCCGTTTTTCGTTTTTACGCTTCGCTTCCTCGTGCCTCGTCGCTGCAGGGTAACACTTTAACCGGGGCTAGGTGGGCAAAACAGCATTTCATTTTAGGGGTTGCAGGGTGCAGAACCCATGTTCATAAACCTGACAGCAGCGACAGCCTCCGATTTTTTCTATCGGAGCTATAGCGAATGGCAGGGCTGAAAACCTCCAAGAACCACAAGCCATTCATTTCCTAATTTTAATTAAACTCTTTCATAATTTGTCATTCTGAATTATTCCATTTCGGTCGGTGAGACACCAACCGATAGAAAAAAATAAGCAATATGTAAGCTTAATGCAAATGACGATCAAATCACTGGCTATTTTATTTTCTTACCATACATCAACAATAGGTTTGTTCCTTATTTCCATCTTTGCTTCATAAAATTTAAAAAAAATCTTCAAAAATATGAGCTTAATAGATGCACTGAACTGGCGTTATGCCGTTAAGAAAATGAACGGTCAACCTGTTGAACAGGAAAAAGTTGATAAAATTATTGCAGCAGCACATTTGGCGCCTACATCATCTGGTTTACAGCCTTTTAAATTAATTGTGGTAACCAACCAGGAATTAAAAGAGAAAATTGCGCCGATTGCTTTTAACCAATCGCAAGTAATCGATTCTTCTCACTTATTGATTTTCGCAGCAAACGAAAACTATACAGAAGAAGGTATAGATGCCGTTTTTAACAGAATGAATGCAGAGCGTGGCTTACCACTGGATACTACAGATGCTTACAAAGCACAACTTAAAGGCATGATTTTATCCAGAACGGCGGAAGAAAACTTCAACCATGCAGCCCGTCAGGCTTATATTGCTTTCGGTATTGCTATTGCAGAAGCAGCTGTATTAAAAGTTGATGCTACGCCAATGGAAGGTTTTAACGGCCCTGCCTTAGATGAACTTTTAGGCTTAGATAAAAAAGGCTTAAAAAGTGTTACCCTATTGCCATTAGGAAACAGGGATGAAGCCGGCGATTGGTTGGTAAATCTTAAAAAAGTACGTTCACCTAAAGAGGAATTCCTGATCGAGTTTAAATAACAGGCAAACACCATTATATTTAAAACAAGCCGCTTTTAGCGGCTTGTTTTGTTTTAGCAGAGTTAGTTTGGCGTTGGGAGTTTGGCGTTTGGAGTCGATTAACCGGTTTAAACAATTAACCTAAAAAGCACTCCACATGTAGATCCTGAACAAATCCGATAGCTATCGGATCAGGATGACGATTAACATAGAAATTTTTGTAAAAAAATGTTAAACCTCATTACATTTTATGTGCTCTATTTATAATTGGATATATTTACGGGCTAGCATTTAATATCCAATCCATGAAGATTTTTAGATTATCGTTTATTATACTGTCACTTTTATCAACATTCAGTTTTTCTTCTTCGGCCCAAACCGATACCATTAGCATAAACAGTATCATTACCAAAACCAACAAGGTATTAAGCGATTATCCTGCTGAAAAGATCTATCTTCATTTCGATAAGCCTTATTACGCTGTTGCCGATACGGTTTGGTTTAAAGCCTACGTTACCGAAAACCAGAATTTCTTATCTGCAATCAGTAAGATCATTTATGTAGACGTAATCAATCAGAAAGACTCACTTATCCAAACCCTAAAATTACCCATTACCGGTGGTTTTGCTTATGGCAGTTTCCCATTAGATCAGATTAACTATAAACAAGGAAATTACCACATCAGGGCTTATACGCTATGGATGCTCAACAGTGAAGATCCTGCTTATTTTAACAAGACCTTTTATGTAGGCGAAGCAATTGATAAGGAGGTAAAAACCCATATCACTTATAAAAATACCTCTACAGATAAATTAGAAAAAATTGATGCACGTGTACAATTTAAAGATGCCAATAACAAACCTTACGCCAATAAAAATGTAAGCTGGCAGGTGGTTACCAGTTTTACAGTTATTGCCAAAGGCAGGGGTACAACAGATGCGAACGGTTATTTAACCATCGCAATGAGCAATGCACAGAAGGCGGAATATCAATTACAAAAAGGCGAACTGATTACCAGCATTAATACCACCGATAAAGATGTGGCGAGCAATAGCTTTCAACTTAAAAACGCCATAGTAAGTAAAGATTTTCAGTTCTTCCCAGAGGGAGGAAGTCTGATTGCAGGTTTAACTACCAAAGTGGCATTTAAAGCGATTAAGAGTGATGGTTTGGGCGTCAGTTCAAAAGGTACAGTTACCGATAATGATGGCAAAACAGTAGCAACATTTACTGCCCAACATTTAGGAATGGGCAGTTTTAACTTACTGGCCGAAGCCGGAAAAACGTACAAAGCAGCTGTTACCTATGCAGATGGAACCGCTCAAAATTATAACTTACCGGCAGTTGCTGCAAATGGTGTTTCTGTAAATATAGATAACAGCAGTGCAGATAATATAGCCATCAAAATTTCGGCTAATGATGCCTTCTTTGAACAGAATCAGGGTAAAAAGCTTTATTTAATAGCACAGAGCAAAGGCGTGATTTGTTATGGTGCGCAAACAGCCTTATCAAACAAAGAATACAATACCACTGTGCTTAAATCTAAATTCCCGAATGGAATTGCACAATTTACCCTGTTTAACGAATTTGGTAAACCACTTAGCGAACGTTTGGTTTTTGTACAGCACAAAAATACCATGGCGGTAACGCTAACCAGTGCTGCAACGACTTATGGAATCAAGAAAAAGGTTAAGATAAATGTTGCTGCTAAAAAAGATGGCGCTCCTGTTGAAGGAAACTTCTCGGTGGCTGTTGTAGATGAAACCAAAGTTCCATCTAGTGAGGATGCAACCAGTACGATATTAACTGGCCTGTTGTTAAGCAGCGATGTTAAAGGTTACATTGAAAAAGCAAATTATTACTTTAATGCACCTGACGCAAAGAAAAATGCAGATTTAGATGTATTGCTCCTTACCCAGGGATACCGCAGTTTTAAATATACCGATATCATCGCCAATAAATTGCCAAAAATTGATTTCTTACCGGAGCAAGGCATTGAAATTTCAGGTATTTTGCGTCAAAACAATGGTATTCCGGTTAGAAAAGGAGCCTTATTATTAACCATACCTGATAAACGTTTCAATCTGGAAAGCACAACAGATCCTGTTGGGAATTTTAAATTCCAAAACCTGGTATTTAACGACTCCTCTAAAGTGACCATTACCGCTAAGTATAATGTAAACTATAAAAACATGACCTTAAGCTTAAATGGTGCACCGGTACCTACTCTAACCAGAAACTTTAGTGCAGCCGAAGAGGTTTTAAATATTGATAGCGCTTTAACCAGTTATTTAGATAACAGCAAAAGACAATACGCTTATTTACATACCCTAAAAGATGTAAATATTAAAGCCACAGTAGTTCCGAAAGTAAGTCATAAGGATTACCCCGCACTAAGCGGACTAAGCCAAATGGCCGATCATGAAGTTAGTGGAGACCGGTTTAAAGGCTGTGGTTTATTAATTAACTGTTTACAGGGTATGCTGGCAGGGGTTACCTTTGCCGATAATAACTTTTACGTAACCCGCGATTACAACCAGGGTAAAAAAATCCCTATGGGTATTTTCATCAATGGTATGAATGTGGATGTAAACCAGATCAATACTATAGATGTCAACCAGCTCGAATCGGTAGAAGTATTTTTAAGAGACGATTTAGGTTTGGTGAACCGTGCCAATAATATAAACGGTGTAATTGTATTTAACCAGAAAAAAGCACCTAAAGGCACCAAGATTACGAAAGCCCAATTAATGGATATGCTTCCTAAGTATTATGAACTTACATTCTCGCCACAGGGTTATAACAAAGAAAAACAGTTTTACTCACCTAAATATGACGTTCCTGCCAGCATGAACCGAAACGATTTAAGGACCACCATTTACTGGAACCCTAAAGTAGTTACCGATGCAACGGGTAATGCTTCTTTTGAATATTATAACGCTGATGGAAGAGGACAGTACAAAGTAATTATTGAAGGTATAGATGCCAATGGAAATTTAGGAAGAGCGGTGTTTAAATATCTCGTAAAATAGAATATAGGCAAATGGTTCATAGTCTGATAGTCAATGGTTAATAACCCTAAATGAAAAATGTAAGATGGATGATGGAATTGGCTTCTCGCCCCTCATCCATCTCACATCTCAAATCTCAATTTCACATCTTACTTCACTTCAAAAGGCAGCTTCTCCCCTTTCAACCCGGCAACGATATTCTGCACAATAATCTGCGCCATGGCTGCTCTGGTTTCTTCGGTGGCCGAGCCGATATGTGGTAAAACGGCAACGTTTTCCATAGCCAGCAAAGGATTGTTTTTATCCATTGGTTCCGGGTTGGTTACATCCAAACCTGCACCCCATATCATTTTCTCATCTAAGGCCTTAATTAGATCCTTTTCATTGTGAATACCTCCCCTGGCTGTATTAATGAAAATCGAATTGGGTTTCATCTGCTTAAAAACATTGAGCGTAAATTTATCTTTGGTTTCTGGTGTTAAGGCGGTGTGTACGGATAACACATCACTTTGTGCTAAAAGTTCTTCAAAAGACACATATTTTGCACCGATTTCTCTTTCGGCTTCTTCGTTACGCGATCGGTTGTGGTAAATCACCTCCATCTGGTAGGCTGCAGCACATTTTTTGGCCATTTCTAAACCAATTTTGCCCAGGCCAAAAACACCGAGGGTTTTGCCATTTACTTCAATTCCTAGTTCTGGTGAAGGCTCGTAGTTTTTCCATTCGCCTTGAATGATTTTTTTGTGTGAGAAAAAAGCCTTTCGTGATACAGCGAGCATCAATAAAAAAGCAGTATCAGCAGTTGCTGCACTCAAAACTCCGGGTGTATTACCAATTGGAATATTTAATTTTTTAGCTTCAGCCACATCAACCTGATCGTAACCTACAGAGTGTAGTGCGATCACCTTTAAATGGCTACAGGCATTTAAAAATGCAGCATTAAGCTTATTGGGGCCAACGCTAATCAAGCCATCCTGTCCCTGGCAGGCTTCAATCAGTTCTTCGGCAGTAATCTGCCTGTTTTCTTTCCACTGGGTGATGGAGATATTGTTTTCTTCCAGTTCTTTTATTCCAACCGGAGTAATGTTGCCGCTTATAAATACTTTCATATTAATTTAACAGTAAATCTGAACAGGAGTTTTGCTTAATGTTTACTTTACAGTAGCCGTGAGTACCTGATAGGTATTTGCGCTGAAATAACCCAATGCATTATTCGAAAGATTTGATGTGGGGTTGGCCGGCGTGGTACCCTGGTTAGGCCCGCGGTCTGCTTGCTGGCTAAGTGCATACCAATAATTAAAAATATTACTGTCAACACATTCCATTTCAACCCTAACCTTATCATTGGTGTTCAGCTCGTCGCTGTCGTGATCGTTATTGGGTTTAAAAAAGAGCTGAATCCGCAAATCATTACCATTGGTTAGCCTGTCGTTACTAGCATAATAGCGTCGCGACAAAACATCGTTTACATACAGGTTAAAATGGTAGAAATTTACTTCATTAACCGGATCTTTAAAAAAGACTGCCGCTGTTTTACGTTCACGGCCAAAAAAGGTGTTATTAATGATCCCAATTGAATCCATTTTAACCACATTAGGCATTTTAGAACTGGCGGTATAGTTTTGTCCTTCAACAGTCGCATTTAAATTATAGGTAACACCTGGCTCACCCTTCATGCGACTAACATAAGTACCCTGCTTAGTTCCTTCTTTGAATACAAAGGTATTTCCCTTGCTATCGGTAACGGTAACCGTGGCACCCGAAATTTTAGGGAAAACATTTTCCTCGGTATAACCTATCGTTTTGCTGATTTTAATTTCCTGGTCCATCAACTGGTTATTAATGATCCCTTCAATTACTAACTGTGGGTCGGCATTCTCCGTATCGATGGAAATAATTTTCTTGCATGAAGCGAGGCACAAGGTAAATAGGACAAAATATATGGTCAGTTTTTTCATGGCATTAAAATTTAAAATTCCAGGTAACAGATGGAATAAGTCCAAAAAGAGAGGTTTGCTGTGCAGCAGTTTTGTTCGGATTTTGCGGGTCAGTAATGAATTCTATGGAGTAAGGATTTTTTCTGGCCAGCACATTGTAGATACCGAAATTCCAGCTCGATTGGTATTTGCCTTTTTTCTTGCCTTCTAATGTTGCACTTATATCTAAACGCATATTGTAAGGCATGCGACCGGCATTGCGCTGGGTATAATAATAGGCTGGTTGCCCACCAACGGTATATTTACCTGCCGGATAGGTAACTGCATTGCCGGTACTGTAAATAAAGCTTGATGAAAATGTCCACCTTGGGGTCATGTTGTAAATACCAACCACCGAAATATCATGTGTACGGTCTTGCCTGGCCGGAAAATATTTGCCGTTATTTAGTTCTGTAAATTTGCGTTCAGTGCGGGATAAGGTGTATCCTACCCAGCCATTCAGCTTGCCAAATTTCTTTTTAAAAAACAGTTCCAGCCCGTAAGCTCTACCTACGCCGTATATCAGCTCCGATTCTACATTCGAATTGGCCAGTAACTGGGCGGCATTTTTGTAATCGATCTGGTTTTGCAGCCATTTATAATAAATTTCTGCAGAGAGTTCATAGGTATTTTCTTTAATATTTTTAAAATACCCCAGCGCCACCTGATCGGCAATTTCTGGTTTAATATTATTACTGCTCAACACATACTGATCGGTTGGCGAACTGGAAGTGGCATTTGTTAAAATGTGAACATTCTGTGTATTGCGGTTGTACGATGCTTTAATAGAATTTTCTTCGTTAAGCAGGTAACTCATAGAAAAGCGGGGCTCCAGGTTGAAATAGTTTTTGTAAAACTTGCCTTTGGCTACATTTTCTGTTGATGCGATATTCCCATCAGTATCATAAGTGCTAAAATTACCAGGCCCCATTAAAGAAAAAGCAGCCAACCTTACACCATATAAAAAGTTAAGGTGCTCGTTTACATTCCATTCATCAGAAATATAGGCAGCAGATTCTATCCCATACCTACGCTCTTGTGTAAGCGAATTTACCTGCGAGGATACATCGCTATCAATATCAATCGGCGATATGCGGTGCTGGGTAGCATTTAGCCCGAACCTGAGAATATGTTTGTTGCTGAAATACTGAAAATCTTCTTTAAAATTGAAATCGCGTACCAGCGAAGTCGCCTTAAAATTAGTCGCATCATTTAACAAACGAACGGTATAATTGTAGTTGTTGTAAATTAACGAAGTATTAGAAAACAAGCGGTCGTTAAAAATGTGGTTTAAGCGGATGGTGGTGGTTACGTTGCCCCAGTTATTCTCAAACAAATCCTTCACCCCAATATTATCCTTACCAAAATAGCCCGAAATATAAATGGTATTTTTATCGTTGATTTTATAATTCGCCTTTGCGTTAATATCGTAAAAATTTAGTGTGCTTCCATTCACCGACGAATCTGGCGAAGCCCTTAAAAACAGATCGATATAAGTTCTGCGGAAACTCACCATAAACGAACCTCTGTCTTTTACAATCGGTCCTTCTGCTTTTAAACGTGAGGCGATTAAACCAATTCCTCCCTCAAACTTAAGCTCTTTATTGTTCCCATCATCCATTTTAACATCTAAAACCGATGATAACCGGCCACCATATTGCGCTGGCATGCCACCTTTGTATAAACTTACATCTTTAATCGCGTCGGCATTGAAAGTAGAGAAAAAGCCAAGTAAGTGTGATGAGTTGTACACCACAGCCTCATCCAAAATAATTAAATTCTGATCGGCAGCACCACCGCGAACATAAAAACCTGTATTCCCTTCTCCACCCGATTTTACGCCTGGTAACAATTGGATGGTTTTTAAAATATCCTTTTCGCCCAGCAACACCGGAATAGAATTAAGCGTTTTCATATCAATCCTTTCCAAACCCATCTGCGCACTTTTAACGTTTTCGTTTTTACGGTTATTGGCGCTTACTGTTACTTCATCTAAATCATTTGTACTTTTTAGTTCCTCATTTAACTTGGTATCTTTTGTTAAACTGATGGTTTTAACAATGGATGCATAGCCGGTATAACTTACCGCCACCGTGTAGGTTCCTTCGGTTTGTGTTAAAGCAAAATATCCATAATTATTGGTTAAGGTTGCTGCGGTAGATGCTCCGGAAATTCTTACCGTTGCACCAATTAAGGTTTCGCCTGTGCCCGCATCGCGAATAGTGCCGCTGAGGGTAAATTTCTTTTGTGCAAAAATAGAGGTGGATAGAAAAAGGAAGGAGAATAAAGCTAAGTAGTATTTTAAGGACATATTGGCTACTATCTAATTTTTAAGGTAGAAACCAAATGTACGAAATCCAAGTCCTATTAATGGCGAACAGGGAGATTTCTTACTACACATCTGGTTACTTATTAATAACGGGATAAATGGCAATATGATGTGAGCGTAACAGGTAAGGACTTAAATGATCTTTACCTGCCTGTTGAAAGGTGATCAGTTTTGAAGGTTCCATAGGCATATGGCAGTCGATACAATTGGTACTCAGGGATCCCTTGGCTAAAGTAGCTTTACTGTGGTTGGTCGTTTTATGGCAATTGATACAGCGCTGTGAGTAAACTGCTAAATTGCCTTTAATATTTTCATGTGTATTGTGGCACGATTGGCAGGTCATGGTTTCACTTTTCCGATAACAATTACTGCCCTTTAGCATGGCACTTTGGTTACCGTGTACATCAATATTACCACCACCAAAACCTGTAAAATCCTGCGAATAATAAGCATCTAAATCGTCGCCCGGCTGGAAACCGAATACCGATCGTTGTGCCACCAAAGTATTGCCCGAATGGCAAACGGCGCAAACATCCATCTTTTGCTTACGGGTAAGTGTTTTATAAAGGGTGATGAATTTTGCAGTCTTTTCTTTAGGGTTTTCCATATGAAAAACAACATGCTGTTTCCCGGGGCCATGGCAGCGCTCACAATCTATTCCATAAATAACAGTTCCTTTTTCCATCTCTTCATCCTTTTCAAAAGTAGATTTTTGCGTGACTTTAATAGCTACATAAGAGGCATGGCACTCCAAACAACGACTCGTTATCGCCCGGTCAAAATAAAAGCTTTCTTTTGGGAAACCAGGGCTGATGGCCCAGTTCTTAATAGTAGTGAAGTAAGATAAAGGCAGTTCGTACATTTTTTTGCCTTGCCAATAAGTATAAGTATAGGCTTTCTCGCCCGAACCAAACTGCATATCGAACTTTTGCGCACGCACAGCTTTACCATCCTGATAAGCAACCTGAAATATCCCACTGTCTCTCTTCTCTACTACTACTTTTTGGCTTGCATCATATTGGAAACTGTTCGAATCAGGGGCGAAAATTTTTAACAAAGCTGCATCTGCAACAGGCTTAGAAGTTAAACCATGCGGATTATGTGCATAAGACTGCGATAAATCTTTATGGCATTTAACACAGGTAGCTGCCCCGGTGTAGGCCTCGCCCCGCACATCTGCGGGCAATTGATCGGCCGCATTCATACATCTTGAAAGAATAACTATTGCAACAGCAATTGCCCCTAAAATAAACAGGATCCGTTTTGCGCCTTTCAAGGTGATGTTTCGTTTTTATTTTATGAATTGAAGATAACTAAAATTATAGCCCCCTGCATCTGCCAGTACTTTAATTTTTTGCTTTCCAGCCTTTAAAACCACTTTCTTCACCTCAAAGGTTGCAAACTTATTATTATCTCCGGTATCTGGAACCGCAATATTTTTAGCTGCCACTTTGTCGTCGATCATAATGGTCATTCTACCTGAAGCATGATTTGCCGCAGCATTTATTTTTAAGGTATATGCTCCTTTTTCTGCAACGTTTATGGTGTATTGCAACCACTCCCCTTTTTCGATATGGTTTACATAATACTTTTCGTACTGTGTAGAATCTTTAACAATATCTACCCCATCATTTCTGTAAATATGGCCGCGGTTGCCAGCACTTCGTTTTCCTGTTGAGGTATGGTAATCGGCCGTATCGGTATCGAAATAAGCAAAAGCGTTTTTACCCAAATCGTAATCTACAGCATAAACAATACTTTTATCTTTAATTAAGTTGGGCTTAAAAGCTTTAGTTTCATTCCTAAAGGGCTGTCGGATGATGGCATCAATTACGTCTCTGTGGATAATTGTATTTTCTAATTTCGAATAAATGGCCAACTCCATTAAACCGCTATATACATTACTATCCTTAGGTTTGTTTCCACCATTATTAAGGTACTTTACCAACTCATCATAATTAGGATTCGATTTAATTTCCATCGGGTTATTTGCACCTATCTTTTTCAATGGCCACCAGGCCCAGCCAATATTGTTTTTTTCCAGGAGGTGGATGGCATCCGTAAACCAGACATTCGAATTTTCTCCTGTTTCACCCAGCCAAACCGGAACATTCTGCTCATCCCTGGCTTTAATAATGTGTGCTATTGAAGCCTGATCATTATAATTCCAGTATTTATGATAACTCAAAACCATATTTTTATCCCATAATGGAAAAATGCCATTGTAATTATTGCCCCAGCCATTTCCTTCGATAATAATAATGTGTTTTTGATCAACCTCACGGATGGCTTTGGTAATCTCGACCATTAACTTACGCAATGGTGCATTCACTTTTTCTTTTGTTCCGTTTTTATCCTCTTCAGGATTGGTAAAACCATAGTTGGGTTCATTCAAAATATCGTATGCACCAATGTAAGGTTCATCTTTATAACGCTCTGCCAGTTTTTTCCAAAGGGCAATGGTTTTCTCCTGGTTAGCCGCACTATCCCATAAATATGGTTTTGACGGATCGCGGTCGGCAATGTTTAAATCGTTTCCTTGTCCACCAGGTGCAGCATGTAAATCTAAAATCAAATACATTTTATTGGACTTACACCAGGATAACAGGCTATCGGTTAAAGCGAAGCCTTTTTCCAGCCAGGTATTTTTGCCGGCAACAGGTTCTTTATCTGCTGGTAAAGTGTATAAATTGTAGTGCATGGGCAAACGGATGGAATTAAAACCCCAGCGTTTCATCGAATCCACATCTATTTTACGCATGTGGTTGGCCAGCCAGGCATCGTAAAATTCCTGAGTCTGTTTTGGCCCCATTAGTTCTTCTATGCGCTCGCGAATACGGTACTGCTGTGATTCTTTGTTAATTTTGAGCATATAACCCTCCTGTAACATCCAGCCACCTAAGCCAAAACCACGGAGTAAAACATTCTCACCCTTTTGGTTCACTATTTTTTTACCCTCGGCTTTTAAAAACCCCTGACTAAACCCCGTAAACGAAATGGCACTGAGCAGAAAAATATATAATATCGTTTTTTTGAAAGACATAACAATAAGATTAGGTTTTAGAGAATTACCAGATGTATGTAGCTACAGATCCTTTATCGAGCATTGCGACAAGTATTTTACCATTAAAAGTAATGTTAAAGGTATTGGCGCTCTTGCCGTTATTGGCAACAATTAAAACATGTTTCCCATCAGGTGTTTTAAAGGCAACATTTGGCAGATCGGTTAAATTGTTTGTAGCCACCCGAACAGCACCAGGCCTTACAAACTTAGAAGCGTGGGCAATGGAATAATAAGCCAGGTTTCTGCTATAGTTATCTTTATCGATGGTTATTGCGCCCTGACACATCGAACAGCCACCCCTGTCGGTATAGGGTTTATTTTCAGGATCGGCGGCTAAATTCCATTCCAGTACATTTTTGCTCCAGTTGCGTGTAGCCCCGATAATTAAGCGACTAACTGGATTAACAATTTTAATCTCCGCTGCGTCTGGCTGCTCTACTACCATTTGCTCAGAAAAGTAAATATGCTTGTCAGGATGGGCATGGTGCACATCATTTAAAGCTTCGATTCTTCCCCCATACAAATGAAAAGCAGATCCATCAATATACTTTCTGGCTTCTGCGTCATCTAAAATACTGATCGGATAATCTGGCCGGTCGGCATTATGGTCGTAAATAATAATTTTTGTTTTAATATTCGCTTTGGCAAAAGCAGGCCCGAGAAACTTTTTTACAAAAAGTGCCTGGTCTGGAGCAACCATAAGCAAGCTGGGGTTATTGCCCGGGTGCAGAGGCTCATTTTGAACGGTAATCGCATCAATTGGAATTCCTTCTTTTTGCATTTCCTGTACATACCTCACAAAATACTTAGCATAAGCATCATAATATTCGGGCTTTAACATCCCGCCCCGGGCGTCGTAAGTGGTTTTCATCCATAAGGGAGGAGACCATGGCGAACCCATAATTTTTAGTTTTGGATTGATCGCAAGGATTTCCTTCATTACCGGAATTACGTCCACCTTATCAGGCCCGATATCAAATTTGGCTTGCGTTAAATCGGTTTGTCCTTCGGGAAGATCATTGTAAGAAAACACTTTTTCATTCAAATCAGAAGCGCCAATGCTTAGTCTGATGTAACTAACCCCAATGTTGTTGCCATCAGTAGCAAACAACTCTTTCAATAAAGCCGCCCTGGCTGGTGCCGACATTTTAATAATATGCTGTGCACTTCCGCCGGTTAGGGCATAACCGAAGCCATCAATTGTTTGATAAGTTTCTTTATCGTTTACAAAAATGGTGGTTTGCTTGTTTTTGGCGGTGGCCAAACTTAAGCCGGTAGCTTGATGGGTAAATAATGCCGTACGATCTGCTTTGGTTAACCACACTTGTGGTTGGCCTTGTGCCATAACCATAGCCGAAAAAGTAAAAACACAGCCTATTAGGAGCCCAAAGGACCTGGTGAATAGCATAAGGAAGATGATTTGATAAAAAACAGGAAGAAAGAACTCGCTTTCTCCCTGTTAACAATTAAACATTAAGGTTATTTAGAAGACAACTTATTTTGTGCCGCCCCATTCTTTGCTCTGAAGAATTTTGGTATTGTTCAATTCAGCCTGTGGGATAGGTAAGGTCTCGTTTTTATTTGCCTGAAATCCTTTAAAGGCCAGTTTAGTTGGAGCAAGCCCCCATCTAACCAAATCAAACCATCTTTGTCCTTCAGCTACCAGTTCCAAACGTCTTTCTTTCATGATATTATCCATCGTTACCGCAACAGGGTTTAAACCAACGCGGGCTCTTACTGCATTAAGGAAAATATAAGCCCTGGTACCTGCGCCAACTGCAGCACCACTTTTCAACAACGCTTCAGCTTCCATTAAGTAGGTATCAGCTAAACGGATTTCGTACATATTCTGACCAAAGTTTAATTCCAACTGGCCAACAGCAGCTTTGGTTGAAACTCTGCCGGCATATTTCTCTACAAAATATCCGGTATTATCATTGGCATGTTTATAGGTTACAATACCTGCTTTTTCCAAACTATCTAAATTGGCAACCGTAGGTTTGTTACGCGGATCGTAGTGAATTAAGTCAAACAATTCTTTAGTTATTGGCATTACACTCCAACCCGAAACATAATCTGGTGCTTGTGCAGCAATTACAGGAACATAGTTACGTGGCCCTACCAGAATGCCCATAACATTACCTTCACGGCTGCCAACGTTATCCCAACCCATGTTAGAGGTAGTATTGTAGCTGAGTTCTAAAACAGATTCTGAATTGAACTTATTTTTAACATTCCATAAATCAGCAAATTTTGGAAGCAGCTTATAGCCATAGGTACTTGCACCAGGAGCTGTACCATTTACCAGCGCAAACTCTGCAGCTGCCGGGGCCCATTTTTCTTCCCACAAGTAGACCTTACCTAAAACGGCATGAACTGCACCCTGGCTCAAACGCCCTGCTTCAGCAGTAGGGATAGTTACAGGGAGCGCAGTTAATGCCTCTCCTAAATCTTTTTCTATCTGCTTATATACATCTGCAGGGGCAACCTGCGTAACATCGAACATGCCAGAAGGCTCAATAGGTGCTAAGATTAACGGTATATTTTTGAAGATCCGTACCAAATCAAAATAAAATATAGCACGCAACGCTTTAGCCTCAGCAATATACCTTGCCTTGGTTGAAGCATCCATTGTAATGCCTTCTATTTTTTTCAGTAGAACATTTGCACGGTAAACACCAGTAAACCCTTTACTCCATAAATAACTTGGAGCTCCTGATAAGGAGTTTACCGTATAATTATTCATCGCTTGCATATCTCCCAAATCTGATGGAGAATCGGCACCTGCATAATGATCATCCGATGCGGAGCTAAATAAATTAAGTTTTGTAAGGTAGCCACTAGACTGATTACCCAATTGATCATAGACAGCCACCAAACCTGTAAATGCCTGCTGCTGACTTTGATAATAACTTGTCTCCAGGATACGTTCACGTGGATTTACATCGAGCTGTTTTTGACAAGAAACGATAAGCTGAGAAGCGGTTAAAAGGGCTGCAATAGCTAAAATATTCTTTTTCATTTTAATTTTTTTTTAGAATCCAACATTTAAACCTACCATAAACGAACGTGCCTGCGGATAAACTCCCCGATCTACACCCAATACAGTTCCACCGATTTCGGGATCGTAACCTGTATATTTAGTAATGGTCCACAGGTTTTCACTCATCAGATATACCCGAACTTTTTGTGCGCCAATTTTTTTAATCACATTAGCTGGAAGGTTATAACCTACCTGAAGGGTTTTTAAACGGAAGTAATCTCCTTTTTCTAAATAATTTTTAGAGAACTTGGTATAGTTTCCGTTAAGATCCTTATCTGCAACACGGGGAACATCGGTTGAGGTGTTGGTTGGTGTCCACCTGTCAAGAATTGATTGCTGCCAGTTTCCATAAGTTACATCCAAGCGTCGTAATCCCTGGAAAATCATATTTCCACCTACACCATTTCCGAAGGCCACAAAATCGAAGTTTTTGTAAGCCAGATTAATGGTAATACCGTATGTATATTTTGGAAGCGGACTACCTAAATAAGTACGATCACTACCATTTATAGTTTCATTACCATCTAAGTTGGCAAATTTTAGATCTCCGGGTTTTGCCGAAGGTTGCAACACGGTACCTCCTGGTCCTTTGTAAGCATTAACTTCTGCCTGCGACTGGAAGATACCAGCCACTTCATATCCATAAAACTCATTAAATGCACGTCCAAGTCCGGTACGGGTAAAGTTCCCCATGCCCTGAAAACTCTGTGCATTATCTTCTATAAACTCTCTTCCTGGCAATAGCTTGGTTACCTTATTTTTCAAGGTTGAGATATTGGCATTAATACCCAAATTAAGCTCCCCGATTTTTTTTCTGTAGCCCAATTCGAATTCTATACCAGTATTCTGCATATCGCCAACATTTTCTGCTGCACCACCAGCTGCACCTAAATAAAGAGGAATAGAGGGCGTTTGCAATACACCAATAGTTTTCTTTTTGAAGTAAGAAGCACTAAGTGTAAAATCGTTAAATAAGGTCGCATCTAAACCAATATCTGTTTGGTGAGTTTCTTCCCATTTCAAATCAGGATTTGATAAGGCAGCCGGACTCCAACCAATGGTACTTACATCTGTAGTGCCAAAAGTATAATTACGCCCGCTGTTCACTAATGATACGTAACTGAAATCGCCAATGGCATCATTTCCGGTAATTCCATAACTTCCACGTAATTTCAAGAAATTAAAGACTTTGTTTTCTTTCCAGAAAGCCTCTTTTGTAGGCACCCAGCCTATTGAAGCTGAAGGGAAGTAACCAAACCGGTTGTTGGTACCAAAGCGTGAAGAACCATCACGACGGATAATACCTGTAAATAGGTATTTCTCATCATAATCATACGTTACACGTGTAAAGAGAGAATTCACAACATGCAAAGTAGCATCACTACCATCGCCCTGAATATCGGCTGTTGCCGGTTTATAGTTTAAATTGGCCTGATAAAAATTCTGAGCAATGATATTGTTAAACCTTACGTTTAAACCGCGGTTATTGTTGTCCATATAATAACCCTGACCAAAGATTGCGTATGCATGGTGTTTACCAAAGCTTTTAGAATAGCTAATGGTATTTTCCCAGTTATAATTTAAGGTCATATTCATCTCGCGATAGAAATTCGCCTTACTGTTAGTATTTGACGGACTCAACCAAAATAATGGGGTATAAGATTCCGAACCATAAAAGGCAAGTTTAGCGCCCAGCGATGACCTGAATTTTAAATTTTCGATAGGCTCAATTTCTAAGAAAGCATTACCAACAATGTTATGATCCCAACCATAGTTACCTAATCTGGTTTGAATATAAGCCAGCGGATTACTCATTTCCTGACCAACAGGGCCCGAAATACCATAAGGAAATCCGGTTGCCGGATCTTTTATAATATTGGCAATGGTATAAGGAGATTTACCGATAAGGGCTGGGTCGGTTTGAATGACCGGGGTTATCGGATCTAAATGAATTGCCGAACTTAAAGGACCACCGAACTCGCTATTGGTATTACCTAAAGAGCTGTTAACTGAATGGCTATAACCTAAGTTCTCTCCAAAGCTTATCCACTTTGCAGGCTTAAATGTAGAATTAAGACGGATGTTTGCACGATTAAAATTAGAAATTGGTGTGGCTACAATACCTTCCTGATCGATATAACCAAAAGAAGTATAAAAGGTAGATTTATTGGTTCCACCTGAAACACTAAACTCATGCGTTTGTCTGCGGGCATCGTCGTTAAAAACAACCGATTGCCAATCAGTACCTTCTCCATAAGATGATGGATTTGCATATGGAAGTGTAAAAGTTCCATCAGTTGCGGCATTAAAGCTATTTGAATAGGCTTCATTCCTGATCGTAGCATATTCATTGGCATTGAGTAGTTTTAGCTTTTTAGCCGGAGCTTGTGTACCATAAAACCCATTGTAGTTTATTGATAACCTTCCTTCTTTACCTTTCTTGGTAGAAACAATAATTACACCATTTGCCGCTCTGGCGCCATAAATTGCCTGTGAGGCTGCATCTTTTAAAACCTCAATAGATTCGATATCTGATTGATTTAAATAACCAATACCACCATTATCTACAATTACACCATCAACAACCCAAAGCGGATCGTTATTACCTGAAGAAGCAAAAGAGGTAAATCCCCTTACCCGCACTGTTGATGCAGATCCTGGCTGTCCGTTACCACTGGCAATCGTTAAACCAGATGTTCTTCCCTGTAAAGCCTGCTCCACTCTGTTAATCGGCATCGATTCCAGATCTTTTGCCTTTACGCTGGAGATGGATCCGGTTACAAGGGCTTTTTTCTGTGTACCGTAGCCCACTACTACTACCTCGGTTAAATCGTTCGAACTGGCTGCCAGCGAAATATTGATACGGCCGCCTGCCGGAACAGTTACCGTTTGTGTTGCCATACCAATTAAACTGATTGTTAATTTGCCGCCAACAGGTGCCTGAATACTAAAAACACCATTGGCATCGGTAGATGCTGCTCTGGTTGTTCCATCAAGCTTAACGGTTACGCCAGGTAAAGGGCTCCCATTTTGTTCTGTTACTTTTCCTGTAACGGGAATGTCTTGTGCCAATAAGGCCAGCGGCAATGCCATGATACAGTAAATGAAGAATACGAATGTAAATCTTCCTCTCATAGAAATTAATTTTAAGGTTAATATTTGGTTATTTAATGACCGGGGCTTTTGGTAGCCCGTTTCATAAATCAAATCTAAAGAGGTGTTATGCATTAGCACAATTTGGCACTACTACACCAACCATACAGCAGCACTCAATTAACCAAAAAAAAGAATTTTTAGACCTACATAAGCCCTACACACAAATCGAAAACAATTGAATATCAGAAACTTAAACATTTCAACCCAAAACATCATAATTTGTAACGAAAACATTGTTTTTAAGGTGTTTTTTGACGGGCAATATCGATAAGGAATTCGTATAAATTCGTCTCCGGCTTAAGCTGAAGCTTCTTTCTTAAGCGATATCGGCCCACTTCAATGGCTTTAATGGTTACATTCATCAGCTGAGCCATTTCCTTTGAAGACAGGTTCATCGATAAATAGGCACAAAACTTTAGATCGTTCTGGCTTAAATCAGGATAAAGATCTTTGAGTTTATTAAAGAATTCGGTATTTACATGGTTAAAGTGAACGCTCATATGATCCAGTTCCTGGTCTTTCTTTTCTACATCCTTAATCAGTCTGATGAGGTGCCTGAAACTTGGCGAGCTCTCATTTAAATCGTGGTTTTTAATTACCGTCGATATCACATCCTTAATCTTAGCCAATACCTTACCACGTTGTACCAAATGCATGGTCATGGTAGAAAGCTCTTTGTTTTTATAATTTACATCCGCTTCGAGCTTTTCGTTCTGCAGCCGCACAATTTCCTTTTCGTTCCTGTCCAGTTCCAGCTGATGCAGGTAACTCATGCGCTCCTGCTCTTTAATGTGTTTCTTTTTCTGCCACCTGATAATCAGCCCTAAAGCCATCACAATTAAGATGAGGTAAAAAACCCGCATCCAAATGGTATTGTACCAGGCTGGCAGCACTATAAAAGTATAACTTACCACCTCAGATTCATTACTGATACCGGTACTCGCCTTTACATTAAACGTATATTTTCCGGCTGGTAAATTGGTATAATCTTTTTCGCTTTTCGTCCCCCATGCAGACCATTCGTTATCAAAACCCATAAGCTGATAACTGAATTTGATGTTCTTATCGTGTTCAAAAAGTGTTGAAGCGTATTCGAAATGGATCGAATTTAAGCTGTACACGTATTCGGGAATCTCGTGCAGGTCTTGCCTGGCTGTAATAGCACCCTTATTTACAAAATACCCTCCAAAAACCACGCTATCTTTATTTCCCATTAGCTTAACGGTGCCCAGCACCACGTTTGGCCGGGTAATATTCTGAATGTATTTTTGGTAATTGATGTGGTAAGCACCTTTATTGGCCCCAATAAATATATTTTTGCTATCAGGCGTGTATATCGATTCGAAACCGCCAACCACTTTGCCGTTTAGCTCGGGCAGGTATAAAATACTGAAGGCATCTTTTCCATTCGGCCTGTGGAAATCGATTACCCCTACTTTTTTATTGGTTACAAACCAGATGTTACCATCGTTATCCTCTTTAAGATATTGAATAGGGACACCTTTCAGTGCCGGGCCGAACAATTTAAAACGGGTAAACTTTTTGCTCGCGGCATTATATTCAAAAACCCCGCTTGTAGTGGCAATTACTACCCTGTTTTTAATGTAGAACACGTAATTAAAGAGCTTAGTTGGTAAACCATCCCGATCAGAGAACAGTGTAGCGCGCAAGATGCTTTTATGATCGGGGTTGAGTTCTATTTTATACACGCCATGATAGGGGTGCGAAGCCCAGATTAGATCGGGGTTATTGTTATCGGCTACAATAAAGCGCAGGGTTTCGTTAATGCCGGCAATTTTACCGCCGTTAACAAAGTGGCCACCGGCGTAGGTTATTTCCTGCAATCCGGCGTAAGTACCTGCAATTACCTCTTTGCTGGGATAAACATTATCCATGGTTTGGTACGTCCAGGTGCCGATCAGGCTATATAGTGGGGTGGCTGTATTATCTTTCACCAGGAGGGTTCCATCTTCGTGGGCCATTAACAGTTGGTTGTTAATTTCATCCAGTCCCCATACCTGCCCTTTGGTGTTCTTTACCTCCTCAAAATTGGCTGGCGAATAGCTTAAATCGGGCATGGCTGTATTAATTTTTGCCCGGTACAAACCATTAGAGGTACCGATATAGATAGATTGATCGTATTTGCGGAAAGTATAGCTGGTAATTTGCTTATTTCGATCAGGAAAAATATTTTTAACCGCACTGTTTATGGCTACATAAGCAATTCCGTCATCAAGCGCCAGCCACATGTTCTTATCTTTATCAAGCAATATGCCCCTTACGTTATTGTTCTGCAAGCCTTCTTTATAATTGTATTTCTGTACCAGGTCGCCGCGCTTGTTCATAATATACACCCCACCCGAAGTGGTGGCCACCCCATATAAATCAGGACTGATTTGCGTGGCAAAATAAATCCTTTCGTTTAAAAAAACCTGATCTAAACTGGTCCTCAAAGGTTTTAGTCGATGGTTAATCACTAAAAAGAATCCTTTTTTTAACATCGAAACCAATAGCGTATCGCCACCATAAGGAAGCACCGCGGTAATGCCCGAACGGTTTAAAACACTATCCACGCAAAATGGCTTCCACATAGCATGGTCGTAAATCATCAAGCCCGAATCAGATGACTGCGAAAAAACCTTATTCTTTACAGCCCCCATAAACAGCCAGTTCGTATTGGTTTTATAACTTTTAATTACCCCGTCTTTGTAATGTAGAATAGCATGTATAGACCTAAAAAAAACTTCATCCCGAACAACTGAAACACCCCAGATATCGGCTAGTTTCCGCATATTTTCGGGCAATAGATTTAACAGCGAGGTATATTTTAAAACACCTTGCGCATTAGGGTAGAAATAACCAAACTCATCTTGCCCGCCAACGTAAATACGGTTTTTAGAATCGATCCCTACCGAACGTACCGAGGTAAAGTTGGGCAACCTGAACAGGTTCCAATAGCGGCCGTTAAAAGTAAGTAACCCCTCATTATTGCCAAAATAAAGGATGCCATTTTTATCCTGCTCTACATCCCAATTTTGAATCCCCCCACTATACTGCTCGTTATTGTAGTTTACTACCTGCGGGATTCCCAAAAGCACCTGGGCCTGGGCACAATAAGCAGTCAAAAAAAATAATATAGCGGGTAGAAGTTTCTTCATTTAGTTAGGGAACGGTTAAAACGCAATAATAAATATATAATTTTAATTCCGGTTAGCCGCGCTTACAATTTCAGTGGCTTGCGCGTGTCCAATGTCATTAAGTTAAGCACTGCGGTCGTCAGTCTGAGCCGTTCAATCGGGGCCAGCTAACAAAAGACAGTACAATAAAACCAAGGAATGCCTTAATACCTAGGTGTGCTAAGGTGCCTAAGGTGGTGAGAAAAGAAGGTTATTTTTTCAAAGCCACGGGCAAAAAAAAGTTTTTTAACCATATAAGAAATTTAAGGGCATATAAGCTTATGTGTTCTTATATGTCTTACATGGTAAAATTGATAGAAATCCGTTGGCAGAGATTTCTAAGGTAAGGATATTTGTTTGAGGTCGTAAAAATTTTATCTTTATTTTCTTGGAGCGGCTTACCCGTGGTTCTTGGGTGTGTTCCGATCCCGCTTTCACTTCAAGTCCTCACTTCGCTCCGGGCTTTCCGTTCAATCGGGGCTAGCTAACAAAAGACAGTACAATAAAACCAAGGCATGCCTTAATACTTAGGTGTGCTAAGGTGGTGAGAAAAAAAGGTTATTTTTTCCAAAGCCATGTGCAAAAAAAAGTTTTTTTAACCACATAAGAAATTTAAGGGCATATAAGCTTATGTGTTCTTATATGTCTTACATGGTAAAAATATCGTTAGGCACTTAAAGTGTTAAACAAAAAAACTACTTCAGTAAATATGGTTCAACCGCCTTGCGCCAGATTGCGTACCCCTTAGCATTCATGTGCAACATATCTTCTACAAATAATTCAGGTCTTAATTTTCCATCTTTCGTTAACATTAAAGGATAAACATTAACGAAGGTGGTGTTGGTCTCTCCGGCAAGGAACTTTTTAATGAGTGCGTTAGATGCTACTGCTTTCTCCTTAAATTTATCCCTGCTTGGGCTCGGTTTAATCGAGATGTACACAACAGGCACCGTTGGCAGTTTTGCCCTGATGGCCTGGTATAATTTGATGGTGCGGTTTAAAACTGTATCAGGTGTTACCGTTTCATTTGGCAGGTCATTTTCGCCAACGTACAGTACAATCTGTTTTGGCTGATATGGAAAAACCACATCATTTAAGTAATAGGTAATATCATTAATTACCGCACCACCAATACCACGGTTCAAGGCATTGTATTTGGCAAAAATTCGTGTACAATCGTCCCATTTTCTGATAGATGAACTGCCTGCAAACAGCACCGGATGAACGGGTGGTTTATACATTTGATCGTATTTTTTAATGGTCTGCACATCATCCCAAAAGTTGGGTTTCTTTTGTGCAAAAGTGGTTATGGTTAAAAGAGAAATTAAAAGGAAGCTTAAAAATATTTTTTTCATAAGAATAAGGTTTTAAGGCTCACAATATACCAATATCCTGTTTTTTACAATCAATTCAATCAAATTTATTACGCCCGGTTATTCAAAACTTTGGCAAATGGTATGCTGCGTGAGCTCGTCATTCCCAATTTAATTGGGAATCCTAATGCTATTGCAGCGCGCTTTAAGATTAGCTTCGCTGAGCACTTAGTGGTTCCCGCATGCGCGGGAATGACGACCGTGCTATGGATTCTGTCTATTGTAGGGGTAATTTATTTTATAAAAATCAATATAAATGATAGCAATTAATCTACGTGTAAAAATCCTCCCGAGTTACCGTCATTTCGAGCGGAGTGCAACGCAGTCGAGAAATCTGTTTTGATAGATCTCTCCATTTCACTGCGTTTCAGTCGAGATGACGACCATTCTATTGGAATCTGTCTATAGTAGCGTAGTCGAAGGATCTTTTACGATAGGTTACAATCCAAAATTGACGATTGGTAGGGTCTTCGACTCCGCTCAGACGGACAAACAATTAAATTTATCCCTGGAAACCAGCAATAAACCGCTCTGTCCGTAGAGACGCTATGTTTAACTCTACGGACAGACACGAACAAATTGCATTTCTGCTGCCCGTGCCAAAAATTACGAAGCTCTTTTTTTGCCCGATTCACCATAATTTTTTATATTAGATTAATCAAAAGCGATGATAACCCAAATCAATCCGTCTGATTAAGATTCCCAAAAAAAACATTCCAACTCCACCTTTACGCCACATTTACCCCACGTTTATGCCACCTTCCGGCCAGGCTTGCCTTACACCTGCTTGCACACTGCTTAACCCTTGCTTTGGTTGAGTGATGCCCTTGTTGGAGATCAAGTAGACCAAAGATTTAACTCGCTTTAGCTCTGCAGGTTAATAATAGCTAAATAAAAGGTAAAGTAAAAGTTATCTTAAGGTATTGTTGGTGTATGGCTGTGTCGTTCAGAATGACAATAAATAAATTTATCCCTTGAAACCAGCACTAAACCTGCTAAAATCGAACGATAAAGCTCCAATATGTGATAACTTCTGGTTAGTGGAATGGTCACCATCATCAACCAGACAAACCTCATCAGCATGCCATTCGGTATTGCTTTGTATCACCTCACCATCACTTAAATTGCTCACAATCCGATCAACCAGCAGAGGATCGACTTGCCCGGGTTTATGGTTAACAGAAAGATAAATAGAGGTTATAATCGCATTGATCTGGTAAATGGTCGACTGGATACCATACAAGCCATTAAAATCGATATGTTTCCGCATAGGTTCCTGACTGGCTGATTCAATCGCTTCGCTTAAGGCCGACAAACTTAAATTGGCATTTTTTCGCGCCATGCGCGATTGATTTTCATCCCGTTCAATCCGGTTTTGAATGGCAACCTCCAGGTAATCCAGACTGGCTTTAGCTGCATTAACAATTTTTGCCTTTAACTGCCGGCTATCCCAAATCGGGAACAAATAAGTGGCAAAAATAGCAATTACACAGCCCAGCAGCGTGAAGATAATCCGGTCGTGTACAATATGATCGAAATGGCCCTGGTAACTGCCCAGGGTTAAAATTACCGCGGGGGTAATACACAACACACTTATCGTATAGTTTAACCGGTTAAAGGCATAAAAGCCCAGTAAAAAAACCACTGAAAAAGACAAGAGCACGGCAGGACTCTTGACAAAATAGACAATGATCAGCCCGATTACAACGCCCCCCATACTCCCCTTTAAACGCTGTAAATTCCGTTTCCAGGTAATTGAAAATTTAGGCCTGGCTACAATAACCAGCGTAAGAAAAAGCCAGTAACTGTATTTGCTGGGTTCTAATTGCCAGATTAGCAAAAAACCAAACAGGAAACAAATGGCCAGTCGCAGTGAAAACCTGAAAATGGGCGATTTTAAAGTCAGGTGCTCTTTAATGGAAAAGCGATCGCCGGTAATAAATAAAGGATATGAAATCGATCCGCTCAATTCCCGCAAGTGTTTTGCTGGCGTGCGCTCATTACCCCTGATCATTTCGATAATGCGCACAATATCGTTCATATTCGAAACCACCTTCAGTACAATTGATCGCTCGGTTTCGTTTAAACGCTCCATTTCCTGCAATAACATCACGCGTTTCTGGTGATATTCCATATTGGTAGCTACCTCACCTTTATAAGCTTTTGCCGAGCGAACGTGCCTGCCCAACTGCTCCAGCTCTTTGGCCAACAATTCAATTAAGGTGGCAATCAGTTTCAGACTCGAACCGATAGCCAAAGTTTTTCGAACTAAAGCATAATCGTAATGTACCGCATTCAACTGCTCATACAAATCGATCAGTAACCGCGCCCGCTCCAACAACAATCGGCCTTTGGGATTATCAGGATTCATGGCGTATTTATCAGTAAGCAACAGGTTCCGGATCAGCTCGTGTTTCTGGTTTACCTTAATGTGCAGTTTTATCGCTTCTTTCTGTTGCAGATCGAGCGGAACATCCACATCATAATTCTTCGCTTTGGCATTTAAAAATACCGCGCTGCTCATCAGGCATTCGAAAATGGCATGGTGAAGCGAGCGGTAAGGCCGCAACAGGGTCTGGATCAAACTAATCAAGTAATACCAAACGCCACCAACCAGCATATAACTGCTAAAATATAGCGGCCGCGCCGGGTGAAGCCCCATCACGAAGGCACACACAATCAAGGCCATGGTACCGATCAGTGAGAGTTTCTGCCCGTATACCGCAAGCATCGAAAAGCTGAAAGCAGCGATAATCACCACAACTGCGGTAAGGTAAATATGATCCAAAACCGATGAAACCACCAGCGTAGTAGCGAAAAAAACGATGATGCTCCATAACGCTGTTTTCAGTTTGTTCAGCCGGTTATCGGGCAAATCGGTCAGGCTGATCAATAAAGCACCAACCCCTATTCCTTTTGCTGCCTCGGGATTGCCCAGGTAAAAGAATAAAATAATAGGCAATACCACGGTAATGGTGGTGCGCAGGGCATCAGAAAAGTACTCACCCAAAAAGAAATACGAAATGGTAGAGCCGATGCTGTTTTTGCCCATGAATAGGTGTATGAATGCTGATAATTGATAAAAGCTGCAAAGATAACAGATTTATAATGCATGCATAACAAATGGCTACACAAAACCAGATACCAATCTGTTCTTTGGACTTTAGAAAAAAAATGCTTCTTACTAAAAATGAGTATTTACTGATTCCCGTAATGACATTTATTTTTTCTTTTATACATTAGTGAAAATTAAAATATCTCATAATTTAATACCCCAGGACATCCATGCTTAAAATTACTAAAGGATGAAACATATAAAACGTTTAGGCCAGAAATAGTTAATACACGAAAAATCACTTTTGTATTAAGACAAAATCAAAAACAGAAGTTCATAGAATTAAGCATAATTATAAATAGAAATGCAGAAATCAATAGGAATCAGGGTAACACCGCTAACGCTTTACTTCTCTATAGTATCATATGAAAATGAAGTGCTAGAAATTATTATTGTTGATAAAATCAACAATCCGAAAGCTTTAAATATACCTGAACAATTGAAGTTTTTAAGAAATACACTCTGTGATATCGTTAATGAATTTAATATTACTAATGCTTGTATAAGAATTACTGAATCAAATGCCAAATCAATTAGTATTCCGAGAATATATATCGAGGGAGTAATACAGGAGCTTTTTGCCAGCTCCACAATTATAAAATACTATGTTGGACAAATTTCTAGTATAAGTGCAAACTTAGAAATAGACAGGGTAAAATTTAAACCATTTGCAGAAGGCAAAGAAATTTTCCTTGAGATAGATGATTGGAAAACATATTCCCTAGAGGAAAGAGAAAGTTTAATGTCGGCCATTAGTGCTTTAAATATTTAAATTATGCCATTAGGATTATATACTACCGAATTAAATTTTGAGACAATAAGAGAGATTGGTCAAGAAGGTAAAAACTCACAAGTGTTTTTAGCGCACGACAAACAGCTTGATGGAGAAATAGTAGTAAAAAAAATTAAGAAAATTAAGATTATTAATCCAACAGAATATTACGATGAAGCAAAGAAACTATATACTTCAACCCATAGTAATGTAGTCCGAGTTAATTACGGTTGCTCAGATGCTGATCATGTATATATTGCGATGCCGTTTTATAAAAATGGTTCACTCAAATCAGTGATTGCGAAGAAACATCTGACAATTAGGGAAATTATTAGATATTCAATTCAATTTTTATCTGGTCTTCACCATATTCACTCTAAGGGTTTAATACATTTTGACATTAAGCCTGATAATATATTAATTTCTGACAGTGACGAAGCCCACTTGTCAGATTTTGGATTAACTAAAGCAATGAATACGTTTGGATTTGCTTCCCCAGAACAAATTTACAGCAAACAAGTTCCGCCTGAAACCTTTACAAGCTCAGACAAAACCATTCATTTTGATATATATTTGGCTGGATTAACTATTTATAGACTTCTAAATGGAGAAAGTCATTTCCATAATCAGTTAGCGGTCTTTAAATCCCAATCTGATTATATCAATTCAGTATCAACAGGGAATTTTCCTAGTAGAACAGATTATTTACCACACATCCCCCTAAAGCTTCAAAGAATTGTAAATAAGGCGTTAAGTATTAATATTACTGACAGACACAAAAACGTATTGGAATTGATCAATGAATTAAGTGATGTTGAAGAAAATCTAGATTGGCGTTTTTTTGCTGGTAAATCAACAGAACAATGGGAACGTAATAATGGAACTCATACCTACAAAGTGGAAGTTAATTTCGGGAATCCTAAAAATATTAGTATTATTACAACCAAAACCAATAACACCACGATAAAGACTCAACATGAAAAAGCTCATTGCCACAACAATTTAAATAGTTCAAACGTTTTGTCTAAAATTAAGCAGGCATTAAAATTGTGAAAATAAAAGCAGTTAAATACAATGAAAATGGGTTATCAAGAGCCGAAAATACAGCTCCTAAATTCGTTTTGCCTAAAAAGGATTTAAATAAGGATAACATTAATATTGTATCACAAAATCACTATATAGCTGTTATCAGGAAAAAACAAAAATAGTGTCGATATCTAACTGTATTCTTGGTGTTATTTAAATTTTAACCCAAGCTTTGTCAAAAATCGATCTATAATATGAACATCATATCAGCTATAAATTATGTCATAACTAATAGAAGTTCGTGTGTTTAGATCTATTAAAATATTAAGCAATTAAATTTATGAGATTAAATAATGAAGAACTATATAATTTTTTTGTCGAGAAAGAAATTTTAGCACTTTATCATGCTAATACTGTAGGAACAGCGGCAACTTATTTTTCAAGTGGCGGAATACTTTCAAGAGGATATGTAGAAGCAAAAGGATTGTTTCAAACACCTCAGTCATCTGATGATATAGACAAGGTATTAGATGTTTGGAATGATATTTTCATAGATACAACTGATTTACATTCATACTTTAATCGTGAAAACCATTATGGCCCGGTTTTATTCGAACTTGATAGAGAATTAATTAAAGATGAGAGTTTTGAAATTTGGATAACAAAAAATAATCCTATCTATTGGAAAAAAGAAACCCCATTAGAGCAAAGGTATTTTCAGGATATTGACGAGTTGAAAGATAAATGGGACGGGATTCAAAGGCAACGAAAGATGATTACAATAAGAAATGCCAATGGACCAATATTGTTTAATTATGTTCGAAGAATTATTGTAGACGACCCAAAAGTCTCGATAACAGATGGATATGATAAAATTCATGTTTTTAACCAGATGTTTCATAGGATTAAGGCAACCATTCCTGATGATCATCAGTTGAAAGGTAAATTTATTATGAGAACCTGTGGATCGTGTTGGTGTACTGACAATTATTTAAATCAAAGATCGTCATCAGAGATAAAAAGATTATTTCTTGATTAAAATGAATATTAATATGGAAAAAGAAATTAAATGTAGCAAGTGTGATGTAGAAACAATCATAATTGAAAACCGACTTTTCTTCACAGAAGAAAGAAAAGTTGCAAATATAATTTGCCCTTCGTGCAATACAAAAATTGCTGAGGAGCCGATAGACGGTTGGTTTTTTATACAAACAAAAGAACAATATAACTTTCAATTACAAATAGACCGGCAAAAGGAAGAAATTAAATTTGAAGGTATAATATAAGATTTTTTGAAAGCATAAGTCTTAACGCCTTATCTCGTGCAAGGGCTAGACTAGTTCTTAAGATAATTTTAAGTTCTTCAAAAGATTCTTTCATTGCCCATAATTTGCGGTTCGCAATGACGAAGTAGCTAACGAAGACATGTACTGGGCTGTCTTTCAACAGCCCAGTAGTATTTTAATCCCTATACCCATCCCTAAAACTATAATGCGTTTGCGCATTACAGATTATATAATCAATAATTTCGATGTTTAGCTTTGCGCAGGTATTAAAACAGGTGCTTACAAAAAGTTCATCGAGAGGGTTAACCTTAATGTTTTTAACATCGCAATAGTTTAACACCAGTACACCATAAGCATTGCAGGCAACAGCCAAACCCGCCAGTTGCTGTATGCAATTAATCGGTTTTGCCTGCCGCTTTAGTTTGTACCAGCAAAAAACCTCGTGGCTTTGGTTTACAAACAGCACATACCAATCGCAGGCTTTACCGGATGATGGTTTGCCGCGGAGCTGTTTTAAAAATTGAGTTGAATTTTGGGCCAGGTTTACGTTTACCGGCCTTTTGAGTGCTTGATAACTGAACTCTAGTTCAGCTAAAGCAATTTGATTTTTCTGTGTTCGCATTTTTTGAAAAATTAAATTAAAGCCCAGGTCACCGCGAACACAGTCGGCAAGCCGAAGAGTTCCCGGACTTTCACCGGTATGCCTGGGATATTGTTAAGAAAATTATTCGTTGAATTGCTCCAACTGTGTTCGCGATATAAATATAGTAAAATATTATCAGATGCAGAAATAAATTGAGGGTGATGAAAAAGATTTTGGTTTTGAAAAATGAACCCAGACTTTCGACCTCGATCACCCGACTCCCGACCAAAAAGATTGCTTCACGCCACCATAACAGCCCTTCCCTTCAGTTCGCAATGACGAAGCGGGTCAGTTAATTACCAATAACCAAACTTCAATGATCAAACAGCGATCGCATATTGAACGATCACGGTAACGCACCAAACCCCGGCCCCCAGTCTTTCCGACTCCCCGACTAATTTACCATTCCCAAAACAATTGCCTTTTAAAAAGAATTATATAAGTACACCTATAACAATTTGATATGAAAACGAAAATAATAATCTTAATGGCCGCCTTTGGCCTGGCATTGTCAGCCTGTAGCGGTAAAAAGGCCGATCAGGAAAACGCTGATAGTATGTATAAATACACAGATACAGGCAAGGTAATTGATAGTACAAGTACTGATTCTACAGCAGATTCGACCACGAATGCCCCGGCAGATGTAAAAAATTAAAGAAAATGAACAAACGACTAGCGCTCATACTGAAAAGTATGGGCGTTTTTGTTTTATTACGGCTAGTGACCCCTCAGGGGTTCGAACCCTGGACCCACAGATTAAGAGTCTGTTGCTCTACCAACTGAGCTAAGAAGTCTGGTTGATTAAATATAGTAAAAAATTAGAGGTTTGGATTTATAGCTTACTAGATTATACCCAATAGCGGGTATTGCACTATGTTTTTTGAGTAACCATCTTTACTATGTGGTATTAGTAATACCAGCCCGAAGCCATAAACCAAACCCTAAATTAAAACTCACATGATATGATTATTTATTCTGGCGAATAACCATTTGCCCTACTAGCAAGCCAATTTAAAAAGTATTAAATGGCAAAAACATCTTTTTATGATACAATTTAAAGTAAATGCAGGCCAGGGCCAAACAGCACATTTTTATTTTTTAAACAGTTTAAATACAGAGCGACATGAAAAAATATTTCTTATTCGTATTTATAATAATATTAACTGCTACAAAAGCTTACTCCTTCGATTTGAAAACACATTTATGGATAGCGCAACAATTACTTAATGACATTGTAAAAAACAAAACCATAACCATTAATAACAAAACGTATGAACTGAATAACAAAGTTCTTTCTTCACTCATTAACCATCCTGCCCATTTTAGAATGGGAACGCTAGGCATTGACGTCTTCCCCGATCCTATAGTTGGCCAGATAACTGCCCATCCAGGATTAAATAATGGATGGAAAACAGACACCTGGATACAACACGTATTAAACTCGGCAACAACCCCTGCTGAAATTTCCTTTGCTTACGGTTATGCTTGTCATGCGGCAATGGATATTTTTGCCCACACTTATGTAAATGCTTATTCGGGTGATATATTTCTTTTAACTGATGAAATTATTGTTGAAAGAAGACATTTTGCACTTGAAAAATACATCGGCAATCACCTGCCTGACTTTGTAACGCCGGATGGCCAGATAATTACTAATTATAGCTCATTGATAAGTGCTCCCTCTGGATTTTTAAGTAAGACTTTTATCCTGAATAATAGCGTAACTGGCGAATATTTAAAATCAGGCTCCCTACATTTAGTTGCCATGAACGGTGTTTATAACGTGGTAAAAGAAATCGATAATGCCAACCAAAACATCATTTCTACCTTAAGTTCAAATTACTTAAACCTATTAAAAGAAGAACAGAGGCTAATATTAGAGCTAGACAAAAAAGTAGGGCTAACTGCCCAGGCGGGTATGCAGTTAAAACTTGCAAAAGAAGCGCTCGAATTAAAAAAAGCAGCAAACGATATCCTGCTCAAAAAGATAAAATTTGAACGGGACGTTATTGATAACGGTATTAAAACCAAAAAGGATATTGAAAATATCATTCAACAAAAACACCAATTAATTAGCAATGGCAACCAATTGGTTAATAACCTTGAAAATGAAATTATTGATAAAAGAGCCAGTGTTGTAAAACTGACTACAGATATTGGATTGCTCCCATTAACCATCCAGCATGAGATACTGGAAGAGGTAAGTAAATGGATTCCTGGTATTCCTTATCCGTGCGGTACCAAGTGGTGTAAAAAATGGGGTGTAAAATACCCATGCGGTGTAAAGATGTGCAGTACAGGTAGCTGGGTTAAAGAAATTATTAAAAAGACTGTTAGTATAGCTAACCCGGCAATCGAAAACCTTAAGACAACCAAAAACAAATTAATTGATCAGATAGCCAATGCAGAAAAAACAATCTCAAACACAAAATCAGGCATTGTTGACGCCACCAACGAAATTTCAAAAAAAACAGAAGAACTAAGTAACCTGGCCACAAATATAGCCCTTGCAGAAGCAAATGAATTAAATTATAAAATGCAGGAGGAGGCTTTGGAAAAGGAAATTGAGGCTTTGCAGCTCAGTTATGACAAAGCCAGTGAAATATATGAAAAAACTAAAAAGGAAGAAGACGAATTAAGGGGGCGCCTTGAAGCTTATGTTGATCAGTTTATAAATGTGGCAAAAGATTTAATCGCACGTTACAACCTGATGCACTTACTGCTCGAAAACTGGAAAGGAGATATCGAAAAGGCCTGCATACAATACATTAATGCGGGCGAAGATTTTTCAAAAGATATCCTATCCAATAAAGGGAATGGCTTTTCATATTATGCCGATTGGTATAAATGCTGGTCGCCAGTATTTACAGCCATTCCAAGCGAAGTTCCGCAAAGCATTTGTACCATAAGCGATTATTATACCAAACTCAATTCAGAAATTGATAAAGCCATGGCAAAATTAGGCCCATTGCAATATTTGTTAAACCCTACAAAAGCTTTAAAAGAAAAATTAGAAAAAGAAGCTAAAAAAAGTATGGAATATGCGGCGGTACAAATCTCAAACCACATTTTCGGTAAAGAAACAACCGACTTCTTCTTAATGGTTTCCGGTAGAGAAACTGTTACAACTGAAAAACTTATAGCCATATTTAAAGAAGACGGATCGGGGAAAAATTTGTTAACCTTTAAAGATGTAACAGTACTCATCAATAAAGAAATGGGGATCGCCAACGAACATAAAAAGATTGATTTTGATCAATTTGCTACCCTTTACAACGCCTTGCAATTATCAAAGCTCTCTATTCTGAATGCGCAAAGCTTAAATAAGCTGCATTCAGATTATCTGGGCAATAAAAAAACCGCTTATGGTAAAACGCTATATCCAGATGAAGATAATTCGAACTTTACGATATTAAACAAAGCAGTTAGCTCCATAGACGGATCTTGCCAGTGGATGCAAATTGCGTCCCCCCTATATAGACACACTGGCTTTGATCAAAAATGGCCAAATGATCGAATGTATAGCTATTCGTACTGCAGTGATAACACTTATGGCTTTAGGCTTTGGGTTGATGAACCTTCAAGAGAAAGTATCTTTAAAGTGGTATTTAAAGGCCCATTAACACCCGATTTATATGCTTATGCTACTTATAATAACGAGAATAACAGATTCATTCCATGTAAAGAAAATCCCTTTCCTAATACCGTTGGCAATAATTGCAGAATATTAGAAAACAATACCTTTTGCAATGACAGTGATTTTAAACGGTTCTTTAAAAAACTATTTAACCGATATTAGAAAAAATTTAGTTGTTGCAGTAGATATCTTTACCCTTTATCAAGTACATCCTTTCTAGCGCAAGTCTTAGCTTATTCAGGCTTAGCCATGGCTTGACTTGTGCTTTCGTTAAATTATAAATCATTTCTTTACTTAAAACTTGATGAGATAAAAGACGGACAGCAGGACCGGAGCCAGCCCAAGGATCATAAGCCTTTGCGATCCAAAAAAACTTTAAACCCCAAACTGATCCTCTTCCAGTTCTCATTTTAGAAATCCAGAATCGGAATAATCCACAAAATAGATTGCTTCACGCTCCCCACAAATCAGTCCTTCGGTTCGCAATGACGATTAATATGTTTATTCATCGTAACTGTGCGCTGATCATCTTAAATCGGTGGGAGAAAAGAATAAGAGTTGCCCGCTAATCTCTCAGATATAGGCAGATTTTTCCTTATAAATTGTTAGTCTGAGCGGAGTCGAAGACCAGCCAAAGATGTGCCCGCTGAGCCTTTTCTCTTATCTTACTTCATAGTTAAAAAAGCAACAGCAGCACGTAAGCATTAAGATTCCCGCCTGCGCGGGAATGACGACCGCTTTAGTTCTGCACCCATCACCTTAAATCTGCGGAAAAATATTAAGAAAGGATTCTCCCGCTGATCTCTCAGATATCCGCAGATTTTTCCTTTTAAATTGTCAGTCTGAGCGGAGTCGAAGACCAGCCAAAGATGTGCCCGCTGAGCCTTTTCTCTTATTTTACTTTCATGATTAAAAAAGCAACAGCAGCACGTAAGCATTAAGATTCCCACCTGCGCGGGAATGACGACAGCTTTAGTTCTGCGCCCATCACCTTAAATCTGCGGGAAAATATTAAGAAAGGATTCTCCCGCTGATCTCTCAGATATCCACAGATTTTTCCTTTTAAATTGTCAGTCTGAGCGTAGTTGAAGACCACCCAGCTTTGCGTCCTCTGTGCCTTTCTCTTTGTGTACTCTGCGGTTAAAAACGCGCCTATTCCGATAACTTCTTTTTAATACCTTCCGTCAGTTTTTTCACTTTCATATAACCTGCTAAAGAACTATTTCTTTTATCGAAATTGATCTCCAGCCAGCCTTTTTTGGCTTTAAGATTAAACTTGTCGCTGCCATTTAAGTTCACGAACAAGTCGATATGCTGATCCAGTGGAAGTTCGTTATTCAATGCACTATCAAGATATTTCTCCAGTTTAGCGGTTTTGTTTTCATCATACTTTGCTTCAAAGTTAAAATCGGTATTGTTATCCATCGTACTTAGCGATAAATTCCCCTCACCATTATGGCAGCCATATATTAAAGTGGCAAGTAAAATTCCGATACTGTAAAAGATATTTTTCATGTTTTTTGGATAATTTTTGTTTTTTCATCCCCCTGCCCCCTTCAAAGGGGGACTGGGTTCTCACCGAGACCTCCGACTCCTGACTTTAGACTAAAGACTAAAAGGCTATCCTCCCGCTCTGTTCTTAATATCATCTGCCGCCGTTTTCCGGTCATGGTTTGATTTTAGATTTTGATTACCAAAACTATAACTGATATTGAAAGATACCCTTCTGCTAATGTAATTGTTCTGCACCCTTAAATTCACATTTTGATAATCGAGCGTTCCTTTCCAGTAGTTGGTCTGGAAGATATCATCAACATTTAATTTAAGTTTTAAAGCTTTGTTTAAGAAACTTTTTTGTACGCCCACATTTAAGGCATTCTGGTAAATAATGGTCCGCTCTAAACCACGCACCCGGGGAGAATTTAACCAGAAATTGGTTTCGAAAGTCCAGTTATTGGGCAAAGTAATGGAGCTTGTAATGTTAAAATTGTAAGATACTTTGCTGAGCATAAAAGGTGCACCTTCTAAGTTATCATCATTAAATTTATTGTAAAACAGGCTAAAATTGTTTTGTAAATTCCACCATTTGGTAATGGCCAAAGGAAAATATAATCCGGCTGTATAATATTGTCCGCTGCCTATATTACCCTGTCCAACCGTAACAATCCTGGTGCTATCGTTTTGTGCGGTTTTGCTGTCCAAAATGAGATCTTTGGTTTTTGAGTAACCTAACGAAAATGATAACCCACTTTTATAATTATAACTCACTTCGAAATTATTGGTAAACTGGGGCTTCAAATATGGATTTCCCTGTTGTATCGTGTAAGGATCCATGTAAAAATTAAAAGGATTTAACTGCTGGTAATTGGGGCGATCTATCCGCCTGCCGTACGAATAACGTAAATTACTGCTTTCTGAAATTTTCTGACTAACAAAAACCGTAGGAAACAATGATAAATAATGCTGTTTTGCCACGGTATTATTGGTTACCGATGTGCCTGTAGATTGTGTATACTCTGCCCGTAAACCAGCCTGAATTTGCCATTTACCCATATCTTTAGATAAATTTGCATAAGCTGCATTTACATTTTCCTTATAAATAAAGTTATTGCTCTGCCCTACAATATTCTGCCATTCGTTATTGAGAAATGCCGACGACAGAAAATCGTTATTGGTTTTAACATAAGTACTTTTCAGGCCGGTTTCCAATTTCGCAGTTTTTGATAATGGCCAGGTAAAATCTGTTTTTGCCGCATAAATATCAATTGCTGTTTTACTATCATTTTTAATGATAGTATTGTTGTACACCACCCCTTTTTCGTCGTAAAAATTGGTGTTAAAATTTTCAAGACCAGAATAATCGAAGCCAGAGTAATCGGCATCGAAATTTAAGCTCGCACCCTCCTTTTTAAAATCATGTTTGATATTAAAATTTACACTATAATTTTTGTTTGGCGTATTGGCATCGGAATATTGGATCAATGAATTGTTGCTTACTACACCAGCCTGAGTTTCGTTTATAAATGTTTGAGAGAAATTATCCAGTTTACGTGTACTGGTGCTGCCATCCAGCATAATCCCGATCGTCGTTTTTTCGCTGGCATAATAATCTGCCCCTACTTTTGCAGCCAAGCGCGATCCGGTATATATTTTTTGAAAGTTTTGATTAAATGCACTTTGCAAACCGTTGGAATTGGTATTCCTGTCTAAAAATAAATTCGAAAAATTATTGTTTTTAGAGGCATTTGCATTGGTATAAAAATTCCACTTTTCTACGCGGTGATTTAAATTGAAGTTAAGCTCCGATCCATAAATATTGGTAGGCAGATTAGCCCTTATCGCATTGCGATAGGTTGACGAGACACTTCCGTTGGTGCCAAATGCTTTATTCTTTTTCAGTTTAATGTTGATAATACCTGAATTACCCGCCGCATCGTATTTGGCTGATGGATTGGTAATAATTTCAATGGTTGCAATCTGGCTACTGTTTAAACTGTTTAAATAAATGGTCAAGTCTGATGCTGACAAAAAATTGTTCTTTCCATCAATCATCACCATCACACCAGATTTATTATTCAATAAAATCTGTTCATTCTGCCTGTCCACCTGCACGCCAGGTGCTTTCTCTAAAATTTCGAGGGCGGTACTGCCTGACGAAACAATACTGTTTTCTACATTCAGCACCGTTTTATCAATCTGGTGTTCAACAAAAGGTTTTCTACCTTGTACGCTCACTTCTTTCAGCTGTTTAGTTAAACTTTCAATACTGATAGCAGGTAGATTTAAATCTCCGCTAAGCGAAAAACGATCAGTCTTTTTATTTTTAAAACCGACGATCGAGATCGAAAGGACATAATCGCCACCTTTTAACTGGTCGATTTTAAACTCACCATCTATGTTGGTGGATACACTTTTCACAACCGTGGTATCCGGATAGTTCAACACCCTTACAATCGCAAACGACATCGGGACAGTCTTTTCATCGACGATTTTCCCCGTTAGTATGTTTAATTTTTGGGCAAAAGAAGCCCCACACACCATCAGGCATGCAATTAGCGTAAATAATGTTTTCATGGTTTCTTCTTTTTAGGTGTTATATTTTTTTACGGAGATAAAATCAGTGATCGTCTTTCCCGCGCAGGCGGGAATCTTAATGCCAATTTGTATGGGAATGATTAGGTTTCGTCGGCCAGGATTATTGTTCAGGCTCAATACCCAACTCTTCTTTAACTTCCTTAATCCGGTTTGATACAGAATCCTGATACAGGGTATCATTAGGTTTATCTTGGTGCAAGTGGTCTAAATCACGTAGCTCCTGCTCTAACTTTTCCTTTTTTAACGCCTCTTCTTTTAATTGCGCAACGCATTTCAATCCATCATCTGTCATGATCCAAACACTATAATCATTGTGGTCATTTTCTCTGTTGTTGCAATCCCATGTCCAGTAATTATTAACGTAACGGTAAGCATCCTGCTTTAAAATCAATCTGGTTCCCACCGGGATTTCAAGATTTAACCTTACTTCCTGGTTTCTCCAGATGGTTCCCTTTCTCAATTGAAACCGCGGACTAAAAGTCAGTTCAGAATCTTTCACTACATAATTGTAGCTAATGTTCTGCGCATTTTGTAAGGCACTTTGAAAAGTTTTACCCTGCGATTCGTACTTCTGTGTTAAACGGGTAGTACCGGTTTCGCTTTTGTTAATATCAATGCGGATATGGTTCGGTGAAACAAATGGTCCATCTTCAAAATCATCAACTACAATCTGGTGGCGGTTGTTCGCATCAATGTGGTAAGCCACACTATCTTCTTTACTGAAATATTTACTTTTATCGATATTGATGGTATATACCGGATAAGCTTTCAGGTCGGTTGTTTGTGTTAACTCTGCATGTTGCTTAAATTCTGATGAAATTTTGGCTGCCTGATAACCTGTTATAGCCACACCAGCCAACCAGATAATTAACAAAGCGAAAGAAAATGTTTTATTAATGGCCTGTTTGTTAAAAGCTACCCTGATGGAGAATAATACCAGAGCCAAAACCGGTACAAAGCAAACAATAAATGCACCAAATAAAATTGCCCCCCTATTGCCTTCATTGATAATAGAGAAGGGGAAATATTCGTAAATACTCGCATCCCAAAACCCCTGAAAAGCAGCTGTACCGATAATTAAAGTAAGTAAAAAGAGTACGCCAAAAACAATAATGAAACCTGCAATTACTTTAAAAATAACCTTACCGGTGCCTGAAATAAAACGACCCAGCCATTCAAAAAACTCACCGATAAAAATGCCCAGGCGGGCAAATATTGGTTGGGCATGTTTGTTTACCTCTCCTAAACGTTCTTTAACCGCTTGTAATTCTTCATCCAGGTTCTTTTGAAATCCCTGAAGATTTGCAGGCTCGCCTTTCATCTCCATGCGTTCGATCCGGGATTTTGCTTTCGGCATGATGATCCAGAGTATGGCATATACCAATATTCCAAATCCACCTGCAAAACTGATCAGTAACGTTGCCAGCCTGATCCACTTAGGGTCTGCATTTACAAAGTGTGCAATACCGGCGCAAACACCTGCAACCACGCGGTCGTCCATATCGCGGTATAATTTTTTCTCTACATACTGGTGTTGGTAGGTACTGTTAATTACAGGTTCTTCCTCACCTTCTTCAGCTGTATCAAAATCCTGTACCCTGCCCATTTGCGCAATCACAGCGTTTACATTGGCCGAATCTACCACCTGTTTTTTCTGTTCTTCCAATTGTTCGGTAAGCAACTCGGCAATCCGGTTTTCAATATCTGTTACAATTTCAAGGTCATCTGCATGATTGGCAAAATAGTGTTTTACTTCGTTCAGGTAGGCCTTTAAGCGTTCGTAGGCACTTTCTTCAATGTGAATAATTGTGTTTCCTATATTGATGATGATGGTCTTTTCCATTTCCTTTTTTACTAATTATGAATTGGCTCCTTTTTGTGAAATACCTACAGCATAAGCCAGCTCCTGCCAGGTTTGATCTAATTGTGATAAAATACCCCTACCATCTTCGGTTAAGGTATAATATTTACGCGGTGGGCCTGAGGTAGATTCTACCCAGTTGTAGCTTAACAAACCGTTGTTTTTAAGCCTGGTTAATAATGGATATAATGTACCCTCAACCACCAATAGCTTTGCCGTCCTCAATTCGGCAATAATATCCGAAGCATATATTTCGCCCCGGGAGATGATTGATAAAACACAGTATTCCAGAATTCCCTTCCGCATTTGCGTTTGCGTATTTTCTGCTATCATATAACAAAGATATATGTTTTATATACTACTATGCAATACATAGTACTAAAATAAATTAAAGTAAATTATTAAAGCATTGACTATCAATCATATAATTTTAAATAAAATTTTGTGTTTCAGAAATAATTCTGTAAAAGCTGAAAATTTTTGATGTTTTTTAGAAAAGCAAGGTTCTGTAATGCTTCGGTTTTTGCCGTCCTGCTATCACCTATAGTCCCGATTGGACCTGTGCTAAACTTACGAAGTTTGCCCTGCTCATGCCTGTTAAACTTCGTAAGCTGGCCTGCCTTAAAATCGGGAGCTATTTGGTTCTATCAGGTTTATTGGGGAGGGGTTGGTAGTCCGAGCGCTCAGACTTACGAAGTTTGCCCGGCTTGGCGTTAAGGAAACTTCGTAAGTCAGCCTGGCGCGGCCACAGATTTCTCTGAAGCCCTTTAAACTTCCGAAGTCTTTTATCACAAACGCCCATTTCAGACTGCGGAAGTTGGCCATAGGAATTAAATACATAAATACGATAGATTTAATATATTTTAATAATTTTGTAGCGTATTAACTTATTTTCATGAAGAAATCTATTGCCAGCATTGTTGCCGAGGCAAACCAAAGCGGCGAAGGAACGCTTAAAAGAACTTTAGGCCCCATCAACCTCATTTTAATTGGGGTTGGCTTAACACTTGGCGCCGGTTTATTTTCGATTACGGGTTTGGCAGCAGCCAATCATTCCGGCCCTGCGGTTACGCTATCATTTGTAATTGCGGCTTTAGGCTGTGGTTTTGCTGCACTTTGTTATGCAGAATTCGCCTCTATGATTCCGGTTGCAGGTAGTGCCTACACCTATTCTTATGCCACCATGGGCGAGCTGTTCGCCTGGATTATAGGCTGGGATCTGGTATTGGAATATTCTGTGGGTTGTGCAACTGTAGCCATTAGCTGGTCGCAGTATTTAACCCGGTTTTTAGCCAGTTTACACATTTATCTCCCTCCACAGTTAACCTTATCTCCTTTCGAAACCGCTAAACTTGCCGATGGCTCTACCGTTAATGGCATTATTAATATCCCTGCAGCATTGGTTGTGGTATTAATGACGGCCATACTCATCCGTGGCACTAAAGGCTCGGCTATTGTAAACGGAATAATTGTATTTCTTAAAGTTGGCGTAGTATTGGTATTTATTGCACTGGGTTGGCAATATATCGATCCGGCAAATTATCATCCATACATTCCAGAAAATACCGGAACATTTGGTCAGTTTGGCTGGAGTGGTGTATTACGCGGCGCCGGATTGGTATTTTTTGTATTTATTGGTTTTGATGCCGTTGCTGCTTCCGCACAGGAAACAAAGAATCCGGCGAGAGATTTACCGATCGGCATCATAGGATCGCTAGTGGTTTGTACGGTTTTATTCGGTTTGTTTGGTCATGTAATGACAGGGTTGGCCAATTACAAAGAATTTGCCAATAGCGGCGCACCTGTAGCTATAGCCATCGAAAAAACTCCTTATGCATGGTTAAGTCAGGCCATTATTTTAGCCATTCTGATCGGCTACACTTCGGTAATCCTGATCGATTTAATGGCGCAATCACGGATGTTTTATTCCATCAGCAAAGATGGTTTATTGCCAAAAATGTTTTCTGATGTACACGCAAAATTTAAAACACCATACAAATCGAATATTATACTCTGTGTATTTATTGGACTTTTTGCTGCATTTGTACCCATGAATGTAGTAGGCGAAATGACCAGCATTGGAACCTTACTGGCCTTTTTGATGGTTTGTGTAGGTATCCTGATTTTAAGGAAAACAGATCCTGAAGCCAAACGCCCATTTAGGGTCCCTTTGGTGCCATTAATCCCAATTTTGGGCATTTTAACCTGCATAGCCATGATGGTATTTTTACCCTGGGAAACCTGGGTTAGACTAGCTGTATGGTTAATTATTGGATTAGCCATTTACTTCGGCTATGGTAAAAAGAACAGTAAATTAAATGCTGTAGCAAAGCAGGTCGAAAAGCCACAATAAAATATTACTATACATATTGGGCAGTCAGGTTGTTGGATATTCCATACAATCTGATTGCCCTTTTTTAATTGCATATCGTATTTACAACCGCATAAATATCAATTCGTTAAGAAAAAATATTAGTTATCCACAATTTAACATTTTTCTGAATTTTTGGCTTGGGATTTGCCTTAATAAAATCAACCCTATTAAAACATTATCCCATGATTATTAAATTAGACACATCAGTTTTCAGACTTTCGAGACACAAAGCTGAAACCGTAAAAAAAGTTGCAACACCACTTACAAAAGACCAATGGATTACTGCTGACAGAATTGTAATGGCAGCGATGTTTATTGTCACTATTATTGGCGCCATCTTATTTTAATTTCAGATGATTGATCAAAAATCTTCAGAAATTAACGCTTTATTTATCATTACTGCGGCCACGGTTCCTGCGGCTGTAACAATCGACAACGACCTGAACAAGGTTGTACAATCTCCTGCTGCATAAACGCCTTTTGCAGTAGTTTCCTGCTGCTCATCTACTTTTATCGTTCTTAGATCTGTTAATTCAAAACCGAGTTGCACGCTAAAATTTATATGCTGTTCTATTTCAGGTTTAACGTAAATCGCTTTAAAGGTTACCTTTTCTCCATTTTTAAAAACAATATTTTCCAGCTGACCATTTTGGTGTTCCAATTGGATAATCTCCTCTTCTAAAACGGTAATCGATTTAGATTTCAGTTTTTTTACCTGCCCGGCTGTAAATCCGGATTTCCCATTGGTTAAAATGGTTAAATCTTTATTCCAAAGGTGAAGGTTTTTGGCCATCTCAAACGCGTGATCGCCATTCATTAGCAGTCCTATTTTTTCATTCTTTACTTCGTAGCCATGGCAATAAGGACAATGTATAGCAGAAATGGCCCAGCACTCAGCCAAACCTTTAATATCAGGCAGTACATCTTTTAAACCTGTGGACAATAATAATTTGCGGGAAGTAAAATATTGTCCATCTTCCAGGCCAACACTAAAACCACCTTCAATTTGTTTGGCTGAATCGGCTTTTGCATTTAAAAATTTAACCGTTGAATATTTTAACACTTCGGCTTTTGCTGCCTTAGAAATTTCGGCTGGCCGATCGCCATCATGCGTTAAAAAATTATGCGAATGTGGCGTTTGCCGGTTACAGGGTTTGCCCGCATCGATTACCAGAACATTCCGGGTTGAACGGCCTAAAGTTAATGCGGCAGATAAACCTGCATAGCTGCCGCCAATTATAATTACATCAAAATCCATATTCTTATCTTTTGACACAAAGATCTGAATTGAAACATCAAATGCAACACAGATGCATTAAATAAATGTCATTTTATTTTTTGAAAATTACCGCCTTAATGAAGTTCCCATAATACAAACGCAGTTCTAAGATCTTGTAACCTGCATTTATAAAGTAAGGATTCATGTCGATCAGGTGATTTGCCTCTACAATTCCCAGTAATTTAAAAAAGCTGTACATCGATTTGAGCAACAGCCATTTCCACCAATTCCCATTATTTTTGTTTAGCGAAAAATCGACCAAAAACCACAGGCCATCTTTTTTCAAACATGCATTCAATTGTTCAAATACTTTTGCGGCCCGTTGCTCTGCGAAATTATCGAAAAGAAATGGTGTTAAAATCACATCAAATAGGGTATCCGTTCTAAAATCCTCAATGCCAAGATTCACAAATTCGACCTGGTTGTTTTTACAGTTCCGTTTTTGAGAAAGTGTTATCATTTTAGCTGATATTTCCACATAAACCAGCTTTAAGCCACTGGGATATATCTTTCCAATTTCTTCTAAAATCCATCCTGTTCCACCACCTACAATTAAAACGGAGCTATCTTTTGGAAGATACTGAAGCTGATTGATCTGCGCATTAACCTGCGATTTAAAAAACACCAGGCGGCTTAAGGTATCGTAATGCTTGGCTATTTTATCGTAGTTGTTGTTCATAGTATTCAGTATCAGGTATTGAGAATCAAGTATCAAGACAGGGTTCTCAAATGGACTATACGCTTTGGTATTTCAGCTTAATGCACAAACTGCATCCCTACCATTCCACATATTGCCTTAAACAAAATCAATCCATCAATTACCATCAGATAATAGAGGATGTTTTTTCTCCTGTGCATAGAATAGGCCACGTAAAAGGTTAATATAAATGGCAGAACATTAAATAAAACCTGCGGTATTCCGAAGCCTTTGTAACTGGCAAATATGCCTAGCGAGATTAAACCGATAATTAATAGCGGAATCAAAATATTAAAAATTGTCCTTCTCAGGCCGTATCGCACTACAAAGGTCCTTAAATGTTTATTGGCATCGGTTGGGTAATCTTTAATATCGAAAATGATTGCGTTTACCGTGCAGAACATCCAGTTTTTAATAAACAGCCAGGTCCAAAGCACGGAATCATGATAGCCTACCCCTGTTTCAATTTTAAGCATAATTAAGGGCAGCACATTGGCACAACAGGCCCAAACAAAACCGATGACGAAAGCTTTTAACCAACCAGTATTGCGCAGATTGAATTTTAAGAAAGATTTAGGCAATAAACCGTAGTATAAACCTCCTGCAACAATGATAATTACAATGGCTATCCAATAACTGAGCGGAAGTGCCAGAATATGCTGAAAGTTTTGGTAAAGCAGATTAATGGCCAACAGCATGCAAGAAATAAAAAGCACTACCTGACTCCAATTGATAAATTTCTTATGCTCGAAATACCACTGGTTACGGGGATTGGTGGTGGATGGTGCAGTAGAAACTTTATTGTAAGCGTAGGTATAATAAATAGTCGGTGCCAAAAACAATAACAGGTAATAATTGAGGGAGTTAAAAGGCAGCCTTAATTGCAGGGTAGCTTCGAGGGTAAGGGCTACTGCCAAAATTCCTACAAAGTAGTTTCCAAAGAAAATAAACCTGATTATTTTACCGAGCATTTACCGCTGTTTTTCGTCAGGCAATTTCGGATATATAATTGAATAAGGTAAATAAATTACATTCTATTTTAAGGCCATTTCTGTGGAGAAAAAACATACTGGAGAAAAAGTAATTTTCTGCTATATTGGGCTATTAAGAAAAATTAAAAATAACGATATTTATTGCAACACCACTTACATTCAGCTAAATAGAAAATAATATGGAAGAACAAAAAGACAACTCAAATTCGACTGCAGATACCACTCCAAAAGTGACAGGAATTGGCGGCATTTTCTTTTTTTCCGATAATCCTCAGGAAACGAAAGATTGGTATGCTAAAAATTTAGGATTTGAAATGAGTACCTGGGGTACCTCGAGTTTTGAATCCAGAAATCTAAACAACCCTGACGAGATCGAATCCCTTCAATGGAGTCCGTTCAAAAAAGGCGATGAATATTTTTCTCCATCGAAAAAAGATTTCATGATTAATTACCGCGTACAGAATATTGAGGGTCTTATTGAGAAACTTAAAGAAAACGGCGTAACCATACTTGATGAAATTGCAACTTATGACTACGGAAAATTTATCCATATTATGGATGCAGAAGGTAATAAGATTGAGTTATGGGAGCCTAGTTAAATCTCGAGTTGGCGTCATTTCGAGCGGAGTGCAACGCAGTCGAGAACCACGCAGTGCTCAGCGAAGCCAAATCTAACTAAATAGTTCTCTCCATTTCGCTGTGCTACAGTCGAGATGAGATGACGACCTTTCTATTGGTGTCCTGTCAATGGTAGCGCAGCGAAGGATCTTTACGAAATAAACTATCATAGTTTAAAATATTTTACGTTAATCTAATCCTTTTAGATATACTCCAAGTCAAGATAACTTTTAATTCAGATGAAAGATTCTTCACTGTGTTCAGAATGACAGCACAAAAAAAGCCTCTCAATAACTTGAAAGGCTTTTTGTTGTGGGAAATGATCCCGATTTCAATCGGGACGACCATCTCGGCATAAAGAAGGTGCTATAAACCAGTTGATGCAATCAATTTTTCTATCATAACCCTACTTTTCCATTTTTTGATCTGACTTTCCTTAATCCTTGCATCTCTTAAGTTATCGAAAATCTCGAACCATACAATAAACCAATCACCAGTATGTCCGGTAAAACCTGAATGGTTGGTATTGTGCTTTTTTAACCGTTCCGTTAGGTTAACAGTAGAACCAATATAATATTTATCGCGCGTTTTGGAATATAGAATATAGGCGTAAAACATCTTTTACAACTGGAAAATTATTTTGGGATGTCTATTGTTTTTAAAAATCTTAATAGAACAGTGATTTCTGTATGAATTAAAAAAGGTCTTCAATATTATCGAAGACCTTTAGTTGTGGGAAATGAGGGGTTCGAACCCCCGACCCCCTCGGTGTAAACGAGGTGCTCTGAACCAGCTGAGCTAATTTCCCTGTTGGTAATGTTTTAAAATCACCTCGGCCTTTTCGATCCGACCCTCCCGACTGATAATGTCGGGATGCTCTGAACCAGCTGAGCTAATTTCCCTTTTAAGGTATATTTCAAAGTTTGATAAAAAAGCCTTTCAGTTTTACTGAAAGGCTTAGTGGGAAATGAGGGGTTCGAACCCCCGACCCCCTCGGTGTAAACGAGGTGCTCTGAACCAGCTGAGCTAATTTCCCTTTTATAATTTTGTCAAACTTAATGCCCCATCCTCCGTTTGGGAATGCAAATATAGCGCTATAAAACTGTTCTGCAAATCTTTTTTTCTTTTTTTTCAACTTAACAAAGTTTCGAGGATTTTGTGCGATTGCACCACCCCAAAAGAGGCGGTATGTAAGGTATAGAAAACCAATACCTTATCCAACAAAAATCGTCGCTTTGCATTGCTCATTTTTATTTCATAAATTTTTTCGAGCGGGGTATGAAAAAGTAAAACAAAATCAATCGCATCCTCTAATTGTAAATAATTAGAGTGGATTGGTAGCCTGGAGGTAAACGCCCCCTCCTGCAGATCGAAATAAATCTGGTCAGTTCTTCTTTTCTCATTGGGCGAAAAACCTAAAAAACGGGTAAGCTTTAATAAAAAGGATAAATGAAAATTTGGGTTTATCTCTTCCACTTCGTCAAACCAGGCTATCGAATTGAAAATGTAGTCGAATAAACTTTCATCTGCTGATTGTTGTCGGATACTTTTATAAAGTACCTCATTTAAAAAAATAACGATACTGGTTTTGATCATATCGTAAGGGATACTTTTAAAAACAGGTGTTTGCCGAACTTCCGATATCCGCTGAATATTGGTATTTGCTTTATGATAAACCACCATATCAAGCAAATGCAGCGATTGAAGCATGTTCATCTTTATCTTCGCTTTTGGTTTTTTAACCCCATTAATGAGGTAAGACTGCATGCCAAATTTATCGGTAAGTACCTGCACCACCACACTGCTTTCGCTGTAGTTTGTAGTCTTTAAAACAATGCCTCTTACTTTGTGCAACATCCGATCAAAACAATTTTTTCAAAAGTATGTTATTTGTGCAAATTTAATTGCGCAAAAAGTAATCAGGTTTTACAAATAAGATTAGTTTTGCCGTTAATATTATTATTAAACCAAGCTGCACATGTGGGTTAAGCTATCGAGATTTATTCTTCAGAATCGTATCGCAATCATCGTATTTTTCGTATTAGGAACAATTTTCATGGCTTATCAGGCCAAAAATGTAAAACTCTCTTATACAGGGAGCAAAATCCTGCCCATTACTGATAGCGCATTTGTAAAATACAATGCTTTTAAAAAGACTTTTGGAGAAGACGGAAGCGTGATGGTGGTAGGGATACAATCGCCTGATATTTTCAAAAAAGAAGTTTACAACCAATGGGTTCAGCTTTCGAACGATATTCAGAAATTAAAGGGCATTAAACAGGTTTTATCTTCAGGACGCATTTTTCAACTGGAAAAAGATACCGTTAACCAAAAATTTGTTTTAAAACCGCTCCCTGGCGGTCTGGTTAAAACCGATGCTGAAATGGATTCGATCAGGAATACCATTTATAGCAACCCGTTTTTCGAAGGACTGGTGTACAACCGGCAGAATGCCACACTAATGGCCATCACTTTCGATACCAAAATCCTAAATACCGCCGAACGTAACCCCATTTTAAAGGAAATTGAAGCTAAAGCAAGAGCTTTTCAGGCATCTACCAAAATTCAGGTGCACATTTCCGGTTTGCCTTATATCCGTACGGCGGTGAGTAAATTGGTGAGTAACGAATTCGTACTGTTTCTGGGTCTTTCAATCCTGGTTTCGGCCTTAATCTTATTGATTTTCTTCAAGAAATTTTATGCCGTATTCTTCCCTATTTTAGTGGTAATAATGGGTGTAATCTGGAGCATTGGTACTTTAGTATTGTTTGGCTTCGAACTGACTATTTTAACAGGATTGATTCCACCATTGATCGTAATTATCGGTATCCCTAACAGTATTTTGCTGTTAAATAAATATCAGAATGAGCTCAGAAAGCATGGCGATAAACAAAAAGCTTTAAGCATAACCATCGAGCGGATCGCCATCACCACATTGATCGCTAATATTACTGCAGCTATCGGATTTGGGGTGTTATACTTTACAGGAAGTGAGTTATTGATGCAATTCGGCAGTGTAGCCTCTATCAACGTAATGGTTACCTGGTTAATGTGTTTATGTTTAATTCCAATTATTTTCAGCTACTTACCAGCGCCAAAACTAAAAGCGCAAAACCATGTTGAGGAAGGCTTTTTGCATAAACTATTAGTTAAAACCGATACACTTGTTCAAAGTAAAAGCGGATTAATTTATATCGGAACGCTTATCATCTCCATCATTGCCTTTATTGGGGTGATGAAAATAAATGTAAACGGCTATGTGGTTGATGACCTGCCCAAAAACTCTGAAATTTTAACTGACTTAAAGTTCTTTGAGAAAAATTTTGAAGGTATTTTACCTTTAGAAGTAAGTGTAGATACCAAGAAAAAAAACGGCGTTTTCAACCTAACCAATCTGAAAAGAATGGAAAAACTGGAGAAGATGATTTCTGCCTATCCGGAGTTTTCTCGTTCTATTTCGGTAAACATGGGCTTAAAATATGCCACTCAGGCATTCTACAATAATGACTCTACCTTTTTCCGTTTACCAGACAATTTAGAAAAGAACTTTATCCTGGCCTACATTGCCAATGGCGGAAAAGGAAATGCAAGTTTGTTAACCAACTTTATCAGCAAAGGGAATCAAAGCACCAGGATCAGTTTTCAAATGGCTGATGTTGGCTCTAAACGTTTGGACGCCATTATGGCCGAGTTAAAACCGCGCATCGATAGCATTTTGCCTCCATCTAAATTTGATGTAGAGCTGACGGGATCAAGCATTATCTTTTCTAAAGGAACAGATTATATGTTACGGCACCTGGTAGAAAGTATTGCGCTTGCCATTGTATTGATCTCTCTTTTAAGGCTGGCACAGTTTAAGAACTTGGGCATTATGTTTATTTCCTTGCTTCCGAACATTGTTCCTTTAATTATTACCGCAGGAATTATGGGTTATTTTGGAATTTCCTTAAAACCTTCGACCATATTAATTTTCACAATTGCCTTTGGTTTGGCATCCGATCAGACCATTTATTTCTTAACACGTTATCAACAGGAATTAAACCTGACCAATTTCAGTGTACCTAAGGTAATTACGGATACCATTACCGAAACAGGCGTAAGTATGACGCATATTGCTTTAATCTTATTCTTCGGTTTTGGAATTTTTACGGCTTCAACTTTCGGAGGAACAGTAGTGCTGGGCTTGCTCTTATCCATCACCTTATTGGTAGCCTTAATTTTCAATTTAACACTATTGCCGGCACTGGTTTTATGGCTGGATAAAAAGAAGGTAAGAAAACTGGTATCTGATGAAGAATCGGCGAAGAATGCAGGCGAGTTTGACCATTAAACGTCGATTTTAAATCCTATTAGGTTTGGAAAACCTAATAGGATTGTTATATTTATGAAAAAAATTGCCATGAAATATTTAGATAAATTTCATCCCGACAATTTTTACCATATTTATAATCACGCCGTAGGAGATGAGAATCTGTTCAGAAAACATGATAATTTTATTTTCTTCCTAAGCAGATATGATAAATATATATATCCAATTGCTAAGACATTTAGCTATTGTTTAATGCCTAACCATTTCCACACACTTATACAGGTAAGGGATGAAAATACAATCAGACTATTAGCAAAAAACGATAATGATGAATTTGATTTTCATAAATTCATTATGCAACAACTTAGTAATTTTTTAAATAGCTACGCTAAAGCATTTAACAAACAGTATAACAGAAGAGGGGCTTTATTTTTAGATTTCACTCGAAGAAAAGAAATTAAGGATGAATTTTATTTTTCCGGATTAATCAATTATATCCATCAAAACCCAGTACATCATGGTTTTTGCAAATCACCGTCAGAATGGGATTACTCTTCTTACAACTCAATAATCGCAATCAACAAAAGTTCAAAACTTGAACGAAATGCCGTTTTTGATTGGTTTGGAGGAATCGAAGAGTTTATAACTTTTCATCAAAGAGAAGTGTTTATAGATTTAGACCTATAAGGTTTTCAAAACCTTATAGGTCTTTTTTCATCGGGACAAGCATACAGCAGGACGAACATTAAAATGATTACAGGCATTGCTTTCCAAAACCTCTCCCTATGCAAGTTAGTAGTTAGACGCAGAAACTATGCATCCCTCTCCACGAGGAGAGGGACCGAACAGACAGATGATAAAGCAAAAAGCGTAGATAGGGTGAGGTTTATTCTGTTGCAGGCTTTTGCTCCTCTTCATCTACCGGAACCTCAACTGTTGGGTCAGTAATGATTTCGGCATTGCCATCTTTATCCTTTTTGGCGAATAAAATTGGATATAACAACCACAAAGCACCAATGATGATAAATACACCGGCCAGCATTTGGAGATAGATGCTTCCCTTTACTTCGTAAGCATCTAAAATTTTGTAGGCAATAAAAGAAAGTACGCCAGCGATGAGTAGGAAAACGGCTTTCTGCAATTTTAACAGCTTGATCATGGATTCTTTCTTTTTAGTGTTACAATATGGATTAAAACAAAAATTAGCCCAATTAGTTCGAGCAAGCCGCAGAAATAAAAAGCATAAAGTACAAAATCCCGGTCTGAAGGACTTATTACCGCAACAATTGGCAAGGCTATTACGGCAACAATCATCAGTGTAAGCCCGATATTAAATAATTTCACGTTAAAAGTATTTACACCAAAACTACCAAAATTCAGTCAATTCTGTTAACTTTGCAACCTTTAATTTTTTGAGGTACTTGATTGATGTATAGCGAATTTAAACAATTGGAACTTGCCAAAATAGGGCAAGAAATACTGGATTTTTGGAAAAAGGAAAATATCTTTGAAAAAAGTATTTCTTCCCGTCCGAAATCTAATCCGTTTACTTTTTACGAAGGCCCACCGTCTGCCAATGGCATGCCTGGAATCCACCACGTAATGGCACGTGCAATTAAAGATATTTTTTGCCGCTATAAAACAATTAAGGGTTACCAGGTGAAAAGAAAAGCTGGTTGGGATACACATGGCCTGCCTGTTGAACTTGGAACCGAAAAAGAATTAGGAATTACTAAAGAAGATATTGGTAAAACTATTTCTATTGAAGATTATAACGAAGCTTGTAAAAAAACAGTAATGCGTTACACTGATGTGTGGAACGAATTGACTGAAAAAATGGGCTATTGGGTAGATATGGATGATCCATACATTACCTATAAGTCTAAATACATGGAGTCGGTATGGTGGCTTTTAAAGCAGATTTACGATAAAGGACTAATCTATAAAGGTTATACCATCCAACCTTATTCTCCAAAAGCCGGTACAGGATTGAGTTCGCATGAGGTAAATCAGCCTGGCGCTTACCGTGATGTTACTGACACCACAATTGTTGCGCAGTTTAAAGCATTAGCTGATACGTTACCAAGCTTCTTACAGGGATTTGATGATATTTATTTATTGGCATGGACAACTACACCATGGACTTTACCATCAAACACTGCTTTAACGGTTGGACCAAAAATCGATTATGTTTTAGTCAAAACGTTTAATCAGTACACCTTCTTGCCAACAAATGTAATTCTGGCAAAAAACCTGGTTGGGAAGCAATTCAGTAAAATTTTCTTCGAAAGCAATGAAGATGAGGATTTTACAAATTTTAAAGCTGGCGATAAAAAAATCCCGTTCCAAATACTTGCAGAATGCAAAGGAACTGAGTTGGTTGGCATTAGATACGAACAACTTTTAACTTACGCATTACCATATCAAAACCCTGAAAATGCATTTAGGGTAATTGCAGGAGATTTTGTAACTACAGAAGATGGTACCGGTATTGTGCATACTGCCCCTACTTTTGGCGCAGATGATGCTAAAGTAGCTAAAGAAGCTACTCCTGAAGTACCGCCAATGCTGGTATTAGATGAACATGATACCCCCGTTCCATTAGTAGATTTACAGGGTAAATTCACCAAACATGTTGGCCCATTTGCAGGCAAATATGTAAAGAACGAGTATTACAATGCTGGCGAAGCACCTGAAAAATCGGTTGATGTAGAAATCGCCATTTTATTAAAAGAAGAAAATAAAGCTTTTAAAGTAGAAAAATATGTCCACAGTTACCCACACAGCTGGAGAACTGATGAACCACTTTTATATTACCCCTTAGATTCATGGTTTATTAAAGTTACGGATGTTAAAGACAGAATGTTCGACCTTAATGAAACCATTAACTGGAAACCAAAATCGACTGGCGAAGGTCGTTTTGGAAACTGGCTTAAAAACGCTAACGACTGGAACTTATCACGTTCGAGATACTGGGGAATTCCTTTGCCAATCTGGAGAACGGAAGATAAAAAAGAAGAAGTATTAATTGGCTCTGTTGAGGAACTTTATAACGCCATTGAAAAATCTATAGTAGCTGGTTTCCAAAAAGAAAATCCTTTTAAAGGATTCGAAATCGGAAACATGTCTGAAGAGAACTATGATTTGATCGACTTACATAAAAATGTGGTCGACAAAATTATTTTAGTATCTCCATCAGGTAAACCAATGACCCGCGAAAGTGATTTAATTGATGTTTGGTTCGACTCTGGTGCTATGCCTTATGCGCAGTGGCACTACCCTTTTGAAAACAAAGAAACCATTGATGGAAATGAAGATTTTCCAGCAGATTTTATTGCCGAAGGTGTGGATCAAACCCGTGGCTGGTTTTATACCTTGCATGCCATATCTACATTGGTTTTCGATAAAGTAGCGTACAAGAATGTAGTTTCGAATGGACTGGTACTAGACAAAAACGGGCAAAAAATGTCTAAACGTTTGGGCAATGCAGCCGATCCGTTCCAAACCATTAACGAATACGGTGCTGATGCAACGCGTTGGTACATGATTTCGAATGCAAATCCCTGGGATAACCTGAAATTTGACATTGATGGAATTGCTGAAGTGCGCCGTAAATTCTTCGGAACACTTTACAATACCTATGCTTTTTTCGCCTTGTATGCCAATATCGATAAATTTGAGATCGATAAAAATAATTTAAGCAAAGTGGAAGACAGAACGGAATTAGACCGTTGGATTCTTTCGTTATTGCAAACTTTAATTAACGAAGTTGATGAAAGTTACAACACTTACGAACCAACGAAAGCTACCCGCTCTATTCAGGCTTTTGTTGATGAACATTTGAGTAACTGGTACATCAGGTTAAGTCGCCGCCGTTTCTGGAAAGGCGAAATGACGGATGATAAACGTGCAGCTTACGAAACATTATATACCTGTTTAGAAACCTTAGCACAGTTGATGAGCCCTGTAGCGCCTTTCTTTGCAGATTGGTTATACAGAAACTTAACTGTTACCGATGCATATGCGGAGCAATCTGTCCACTTAACTTTATGGAAAGAGGCTGATCAAAGTTTAATCGATACCGATTTGAACGAGCGTATGGTTTACGCCCAGGATATTTCATCAATGGTTTTATCGCTCCGTAAAAAATCAGGCATTAATGTACGTCAACCACTTGAAAAAATCTTAATCCCATCTTTAAGTGGCGATTTTGAACAAAAAATATCAAAGGTTGCAGATTATATCCTTTCTGAAACGAATGTAAAACATATCGAGTTTATTACTGATACGCATGGTATTGTTAAGAAAAAGCTGAAACCAAACTTTAAATCATTAGGTAAAAAAGTAGGTAAAGACATGAGCCTGGTTAAACAGGCTTTAGAAAACTCAAATCAGGATGACATCCAGCGTTTAGAAAGTGATGGTTTCATCATCGTAGTTGGAAGCAACGGAGAAGAATTTACCATCAACATAAATGATGATGTAGAGGTTTTTGCCGAAGATATTCCGGGATGGCAGGTAACCAACCTGGGCAGTCTAACTGTGGCTTTGGATGTGACCATCTCAGAAGAACTGAAACAAGAAGGTATTTCCCGCGAATTGGTTAATCGTATCCAAAATCTACGCAAAGAATTAAACTTCGAAGTAACCGATAGGATTAAAGTTTCGTTACAAAATGATAACTTGGTAGCTAATGCAGTTGCTAAAAACAAGGGCTATATTTGCGCGGAAATATTGGCTGATGAATTAGAATTAACAGATACTGTAAATAATGCAAACAAAATCGTTATCGACGATGTTGAGTTAAGCATTTCAGTAACTAAAATATAAATCCATATATTAGAAAACTAAATTAAAAACATGGAAAACAGCAACAAAACACGCTACTCAGACAGTGAGTTACAAGAATTTAAAGAATTAATTCAAGATAAATTACGCAGTTCTAAAGAAGAACTTAATGCCTTAACATCATCGTTGAGTAATCCAAATGCAAATGGTACGGAAGATACTTCTGGTGCATACAAAACATTGGAAGATGGTTCGGCAACAATGGAAAAAGAGCAGATCAATCAGTTGGCTGCCCGTCAGAAAAAATTTATTGACAACCTGGAGAACGCATTGGTGCGTATCGAGAACAAAACTTATGGTATTTGCCGCGAAACGGGTAAATTAATCCAAAAAGAGCGTTTACGTGCTGTTCCTCATGCTACTTTAAGCATGGAAGCTAAATTAAAGCAGAGTTAATGAAAGGCTATACAAAACCTTTAATTCTTATCTTTTTGGTTTTACTGGCCGACCAGCTGGTTAAAACCTGGGTTAAAACACACATGTACCTTGGGCAGGAGTTCCATATTATTGGTAAATGGTTTATTATCCATTTTACCGAAAATAATGGGATGGCCTTTGGAATGGAGTTTGGTGGCGAATTTGGCAAATTAGCCTTATCGCTTTTCCGTATTGCCGCTGTTGCAGGAATTGGTTATGGCTTACATTACCTAATTAAGCATAAATATCATCGTGGTTTAATCCTAAATGTGGCACTGATTTTTTCTGGCGCATTAGGAAACATTATCGATTCTGTATTTTACGGAAAGATTTATGGCTACGAAAGCTGGTTTCACGGCCGTGTGGTAGATATGTTCTACTTTCCGATTGCAGAAGGCCACTTCCCTAGCTGGTTACCGATTTGGGGAGGAGAAGAATTTGTTTTCTTCAGACCTGTTTTTAACCTCGCAGATGCAGCCATTTCAGTTGGTGTAATACTTATCCTAATCTTCCAGAAAAACTACTTTAAAGAAGATGTAAAAGATGAGGTAAGCATTAACAGTGAAATTGTAGAAGATTAAATAAACTACTCGTCGTGCTGAACTCGTTTCAGCATCTTTGCCTATAATATTGAAAAGCCCATTTCTTAATTGAGATGGGCTTTTTTATCTAAATCCTATTGGTTGGTGTCACACCGACCAAAAAGAGAACATACCTTAAATTCATTTGGAAAGCAGGTACAGCAGCAGCTATTTAAGTTCGTTCCCGCTATCCTTACTGCCTGAAGCCTGTGCTCTAACTGTGTTTCATCAAAAAAATCAGGATAATACCAGAAAGCATTGGCATTCATCCTATCGGGTTTAGTAACTTTGGGTAATGCACGAAAGAAAAATCAACGCACCAGATCGTCATCCTGAATTTATTTCAGGATCTTTCGTGCAATTAGAATAAAACCCATTGGTTAGCTGCACTTCTCTATTATTTGGTGTCACACCAGCCAACAAAAGTTTGGTAAGCAATAGGCATAACAAAAAAATCCGAATTCCAAGGTCGGTGGCCCACCGACCTAAAGCTAAATATAAAAGAACAATGATCAACTTCCTCGATATATCTTATCTCCAATCTGGTAACGAAAAACAGATAAAAGCTTATCAGGTTTTAATGGATAATAAGATTTTAGAAAAACTTGCTTTCTATCATCCAATCCTGGTGGGTACCATTCCAATCAATATTGACATCGAAAACAGCGACCTGGATATTATCTGTGAAGTATATGACAAAAATGAATTTATTGATCAATTAATGGCCATTTTTGGCCCCGAAAAAGATTTCTCGGTTACCGAAAGTATCAAATTCGATGCAATCAAAGCGACATTTAAAATTGAGGATTTTGAAATAGAAATATTCGGACAAAACATCCCCACTACGCAGCAAAATGCTTACCGCCACATGTTAATTGAATATAAATTACTTTTGGAAAAAGGAGAAGCATTCAGACAGAAAATTATCTCCTTAAAAAAGCAAGGTTATAAAACAGAACCGGCCTTTGCAAAACTGTTAGGGATTGAGGGAGATACTTACGAAGAATTACTGAAATTGGAGTCTTAGTGAGACGCTA
>NZ_JADCNK010000024.1:0-79932 GCF_014947265.1 Pedobacter sp. MR2016-19 | reverse complement strand
GCTTCGTTCCGGGCTTTCCGTTCTATCAGGTTTTTAAACAATGGTTCTGCCTTCCATAGCTGTTCTAATACCACAGTAAGTAAAACTTCTGCAATTATGACTAACATCATTTCGGTTATAAGTATTTAGCCCTATTTTTGCTATGGAAGGGTATATGGCGAAAGGTTTAAGGCGTAAGGTTATATCTTGATACTCACTTCTCCATACTTGATACTTATTAAACATGAAAATAGAACAGATATATACAGGTTGCCTGGCAGAAGCCGCTTATTACATTGAAAGTGATGGCGAAGCTGCAATTATTGATCCTTTAAGAGAAGTTGCGACCTATTTAAAGAAAGCAGAAAAAGCTGGTGCTACCATTAAATATATTTTTGAAACACATTTTCATGCCGATTTTGTTTCCGGTCACGTAGATTTGGCAGGAAAATCGGGTGCTGAAATTATCTACGGTCCAACTGCCAAAACCGAATTTAAATCGCATATTGCCAAAGATGGTGAGCAATTTAAAATTGGTAAGCTAACCATAACCGCATTACATACCCCTGGGCATACCTTAGAATCGACCACCTATCTCTTAACCGATGAGAACGGTAAAGACCATTGCATTTTTAGTGGTGATACCTTATTTATTGGTGATGTTGGCCGACCGGATTTAGCGCAAAAAGGACATTTAACAATGGAAGATTTGGCCGGAATGCTTTACGATTCGTTAAACGAAAAGATAAAACCTTTGGCTGATGATGTAATTGTTTACCCGGCTCACGGTGCTGGTTCTGCCTGCGGGAAAAGCATGAGTAAAGAAACTTTTGATACCTTAGGGCATCAGAAACAAGTTAATTATGCTTTAAAGGCTGAAACAAAAGAACAGTTCATTGCAGAAGTAACGGATGGCATTATGCCTCCGCCCCAATACTTTGCTAAAAATGCTGCGATTAATAAAGGTGGTGTAGAAAGTATTGACGACGTTTACGAAAAAGGACTAAATGCCTTAACCCCGCAACAATTTGAGGATCTGGCCAACCAAACGGGAGCGATTATGCTCGATACCCGCGATCCGCAGGTTTTTGCAAAAGGTTTTATTCCAAATTCGATCAATATTGGTTTAAACGGTCAGTTTGCACCATGGGTAGGGGCTTTAATTACTGATTTACAGCAACCCATTTTACTGATTACCGATCAGGGGAAAGAAGAAGAAACGATTACGCGTTTAACCCGCGTGGGTTACGATAGTACTATAGGATATTTGGATGGTGGTTTCGAAAACTGGACTGCAACAGGCAAAGAAATCGATACTATTGAATCTATATCGGCCGAAGCTTTTGAGGCGGCGGCATCAAATGGAGAAATTACTGCGCTTGATGTGCGTAAACCAGGTGAATATGAATCAGAACATTTGGAATTTACGCTTAGCCGTCCGTTGGATTTTATTAACGAATGGACTGGTGAGATCAATCCGAACGCTACCTATTATATTCATTGTGCAGGTGGTTACCGATCAATGATTGCGGCTTCTATATTAAAATCGCGTGGGGTAGAAAACGTGATTGATGTAGCTGGTGGTTATGGTGCAATAAAAAATACCGGTTTAAAAAGAACCGATTTCGCTTGCCCGAGTAAAGCAATGAAAGTGTAATTGGTATAAAAAAGGCTGGCTAAGCTTTAACCATTTAAGAAAATATAAGCTTATATGCCCCTTACATTTCTTATATGGTCAGCATAAAACGGTAAAATACCCTAATTTATTTTATATTGTTTTATGCCTTAAAAATTTTAATAAATAGTCAATTGGCAAATCAAAATCATTACGACGTATTAATTATAGGTGCCGGCCCAATAGGGATGGCTTGTGCAATTGAAGCTCAAAAGGCAAACCTAAGCTATGTCATTATAGAAAAAGGTGCTTTGGTAAACAGTTTGTTCAACTACCCGGTATTTATGACATTCTTTTCTACTTCACAGAAGTTAGAAATAGGGGGCGTGCCTTTTGTAACCATTAATCCGAAACCGAATAGGAATGAAGCGGTTGAATATTACCGCCGTGTCGCCGAAAAGTTTGATTTAAAGATCAATCTTTTTGAGCGGGTGCAACAGGTGATTAAAAATGAAGCTAATGTTTTCGAAATCAAGACTTCTAAAACAAATTATACGGCTGGAAATGTAATTGTTGCCACAGGTTTTTATGATGTGCCTTTATTAATGAATGTTCCGGGAGAAGATTTACCAAAAGTAACACATTATTATAAAGACCCACATTTATACGCCTTTCAGAATGTAGTGGTAGTTGGTGCCAATAACTCTGGTGTTGATGCCGCTTTAGAAACCTACCGCAAGGGGGCAAATGTAACCATGGTGGTGAGGAGTGGTGAACTTGGTCCGCATGTTAAATATTGGGTTCGCCCGGATATACAGAACAGGATTAAAGAAGGTGAAGTTACTGCTCTCTTCAATTCTGAATTGGTTGAAATAAGGGAAGGTGAGGTGGATATTAAAACCCCGGAAGGAATAAAGACCATTCCAAATGATTTTGTAATTGCAATGACAGGTTACCAGCCAGATTTTTCGATGTTAAGAAAATTCGGTATCGACTTGCCAGAAAGCCTTTGCCCAGCCTATAACGAAGAAACTATGGAAACCAACGTAAAGGGTTTATACCTGGCTGGTGTAGTTTGTGGTGGATTAGATACCCACAAACTGTTTATCGAAAACTCAAGGGTACATGCCGAAATGATTGTGAAGAATATTTTGAGTTAACTTAGCTACATTATTTTACAAGGGTTTATTAGATAATGTAGCGTAAGAGCTTCATAAGTCGACTCCGGAAATTATTTTTTCGATTCTGCATAATTCACATAATTATATGTTATTTATAGATTGCAATCTGAAAGCATATGAATCTGTGATGTATAATCTTCTAAAAAAATGGTTCTTCTAGAAACACTCTTTTATTGTAAAAGTTTTCTATAAGGTTATTTTTTGCTTCTAGTGTATCCTTAGTAAAATCGGAATTTAGATTTTTGTGAACTAGAATATTTCTGAACTCACCAAGTGGTTGCAGTTCATCCAAAAACTCTTGTTTTAAATGTCCATCCTTGATTAATGCAATTACTTGTTGTTTACTAGTATAGTTTTTATTAGCTTCTTTAACAAGTCTAGAGTGGGCATCTGATATTTCCTGGGTAATTAGCTTCCAATAATTTAAATATTCGCCTACTGCCTCATTAAGATTACTTGTTACATTCTCAACAATTTGCTCTTTTTCTTCATCCGGAATTATTATTTCATTCAATTTTTCTAGAGCCTCTTTTAATGGCTTTTCTATTTGTTCTGTTAATTCTAATATTTCATTAAATTCATTGTTTGTCAAAAAATTATTATGAGCAACCAAGCATCTTAATTCATAAAGTTTCGACCATCTCTTCAAAAGAAATTCATCCTCACATTCAACAACAGCTTTGAAATATCTTTGCCAATTTGATTTAGGGATATACGTCTTTAAATCTTCTAATTCTAAATCTTGTACGCTATTGCATTTTTTTATTTTTTCAAAAAGTTCAGAAATAAATTTTGTTTGATAGGGCTTGAATAGAAAATCAGCTAAATGAATGAAATCAACATTATGTAATAAATTGTTATTTGGTCTCTTACTTTTACTAACCGCATCTCTTACTTCATTGGGTAATGTTTCCTTGGTCCAGTTTGTGCCAATATTTGTTAACATAAATTTGGATATCAATTTTCTTAAGAGATTTTCAAGTTCACAAATTATAGGGTATGATTTTTTTGCATTATACATTCCAAGATCATCCCAAATTACATTCATTTCACCTCCAAATTTATTAACTAAGCCTCTTATTCTTTTCAAGAGTTCTTGGAGCAACATTATTGCATCATCCGCTTCTTCATAATTAACCTCTAATTGAAAGAATTTTTGACTTTTGTCAGTTATTTCTCCATGACCAATTATTATTTTGAAATCTTTATTTTTATATTTAATATTATTACTTGAAATAGTTATTAAATCATCAGCTTGTAGTAGATTTTTGAAAGTTTTAATTGAGTTACATACTTTTTCTGATGTTTTAAAAACAATAAGGTATTCGATTTTCATGTTTGAGCGTTTTTTAATAAATAATTGTTGGATTTGTTTTTTAAATTCTTTTAGCTAATGCTTTCAGCGTACTCTCTACAAAACTTTCAATAGCAGTTTCTACTCCTGGCAAATCTTTAGAAGTAATATACGATCCCATTACATGGTTACCTGCATTGGGTATAGCTACTTTTCTTTTTAAGTTATCAGGCGTACCCAATTCATCGAACATTTTCAACATGGCATCTACCCGGACTACAGGATCCTGTTCAAGCTCATTTTTATAGTAATAAAGCAGTAAAACAGGTTGTTTTACCTTTTTAAAGGTTGGTTTGAGCATGCTGCTTTCTATAAATTCTTCCAGTTCTACCAACGATTCGAGCCGGTAATTGGTGTACCAGTATTTTTTATATTCGTTGGTGCGGTCGTCTACTTTACGTTCATCGCCACCTACTACTTTACGGGCAATCTGTAAGCCCCAGGGATTGTTTAAAAGCCAGGCATTTTTATCATTAATGGCCACATTTGGCGACATTAAAATCAAACTGTGAATTTCTGGATAGGTTGCCGCTAATTTTAAAGCCACCGTTCCACCGGTAGAGGTACCCACTAAAATTACTTTTTTGCCTAGTTTTTTGCCGATGGCATAGGCCTGTTTGCTGGTTTCCCAAAGGCGGTCGGCTGTAAAATATTGCATGGGTGCCAGGGTATCAATTCCGTGATCGGCCAGGCGGGCAAGGTATAAATTGGCGTGTAATTGCTTAGCTAAATTTAAGTGTACCGGGTTGCCTTCTGTTTTTGATGCTGAAAAACCATGTAAATACACAATGGCATATTCGGTTTGCTGGTGAAGGCTATCGGCCCATACAATTTCAGCTTCGTTGCCGGGTTTTATTTTATGCATGGATTCGATACTGGCTACATAACCGTCCAGGTCTTCCAGATCGGGCACTTTGGTCAGCTCCTCACTAAATACTGGTTTTTTAGGTTTTGGTCCTAACAAATAACCAGCAATAATAAATGCCGAAAGGCCTATAATTACTTTGTAGCGTTTTTTCATGCCATTAAATATTGGTTTAAATGTAAAATTTGAATTTAAATAAAGCTAATTTTTAGGGGAATTAATTATCGCTTTGAGGGGCCTTTTTACCTGCACTGCCCCATCATGTTAAACCTGATAGCGCCAAATAGCCCACAGCCCGAAGCATGGGGGCGAGGACTATGGGCAATAGCAGGAGCAAAGATGTTAAAGATTGCTGTCCTTTGCTTTTCAAATCCTTAATAATAAGCTTACACATTACCTTTTTATGGGAAATTAGTTTAAGTTTGCAATCAAAATTTTTCGACTTAATGCCGGGAATCGAACAGATAAAAACACCTATAGCTGCTGATATTAAAGCGTTTGAAAAAACTTTTAAGGAATCGATGCATAGCGACGCACCGTTGCTGGATAGGATTACCCATTATATTGTAAAGCAAAAAGGCAAACAAATGCGGCCGATGTTCGTGTTTTTTGCGGCTAAACTTTGTGGCGGAATTACAGAATCAACCCATCGTGGAGCTGCTTTGGTAGAGCTTTTACATACGGCCACTTTGGTGCATGATGATGTGGTAGACAATGCTTATGAACGCCGTGGCTTTTTCTCCATCAATGCTTTATGGAAAAATAAAATTGCCGTTTTAGTTGGCGATTACTTATTGGCTAAAGGATTATTACTTTCAGTAAACAATAATGAACACCGATTGTTACAAATTGTATCGGAAGCGGTGAAACAGATGAGTGAAGGCGAACTGCTGCAGGTAGAAAAGGTGCGGAGGATGGACATTTCGGAAGATTTGTATTTTGATGTAATCCGACAGAAAACTGCCTCTTTAATTGCTTCCTGCTGCGCTGCGGGTGCTGCTTCTGCAGGTGCGAGTGATGAAACAATAGAAAAAATGCGTCTGTTTGGCGAAAAAGTTGGGATTGCCTTTCAGATTAAGGACGATACTTTCGATTTTGGAACTGATGATGTTGGCAAGCCTTTGGGTATTGATATTAAGGAGAAGAAAGTAACCTTGCCTTTAATTTATGCCTTAAATAAAGCTGAGAAAACAGAGCGTAAAAAAATGATCAACCTGGTGAAAAACCATCAGGACGATCCGGTTAAAATACAACAGATTATTGATTTTGTAAATGCGCACCAAGGTGTGTATTATGCCAATGAGAAAATGTTGGAGTACCAGAATCAAGCATTTGATATTCTGCATAGTTTTGATGCAGGTGAGGCCAGAACAGGTTTAGAACAACTTGTACTCTATACCACTGAACGTAAAAAATAATGGGTAACGAATTACTTTTTAGCTTAGGTTTTCTTCTTTTTATTGTACTGATTCTTGCTTTGGACCTTGGTCTTTTTAGCAGGAAAGAGCATGTAGTGAGTTTAAAACAAGCGGGAATAATGAGTTTAATTATGGTGGCCCTGGCCATCGGCTTTTATTTTATCCTGCTGACTGAAGGCCACCAGCTGCATGGAATTAAGGATTTTGCCCACCTGCAAGAGATTGTAACCAAACATCAACATCATATTAAACTGGTTCCAGGCGATTTTGAAGGAAGTTTGGCGGTTTATAAGCAAAACCTCGGACTGGAGTTTTTAACGGGTTACGTAATTGAGTATGCGCTTTCGGTAGATAATATCTTTGTTATCGTGCTCATTTTTTCTGCATTTGCGGTTGAAGAAAAATATTATCACCGCGTATTGTTCTGGGGGATATTGGGCGCTATCATTATGCGTTTCATCTTCATTTTTGTGGGCGCGGCACTGATTACCAAATTTGCCTGGATACTTTATGTTTTTGGTGCTTTCCTGGTGTTTACTGGCGTGAAGATGTTTTTCAGCAAGGAGGAAGATGATAAAATTGATCCGGAAAACCACCCTGTGGTGAAATGGGCCTCAAAGATATTTTCCATTCATCCAAAATACGAGGGTAAAAACTTCTTTGTTAAAATAGACCATAAAAGAATGGTTACGCCGTTGTTTTTGGTACTGTTGATTGTAGAGTTTACCGATTTGTTATTTGCAGTGGATTCCATTCCAGCAATTTTTGCGGTTACCAAAGATCCTTATATTGTGTTTTTCTCTAATATTTTTGCCATCATGGGCTTGCGGTCTATGTTCTTTTTACTGGTAAATATTATCCATAAATTCCATTATCTAAAAACGGGTTTAGCGGTTTTACTGGCTTTTATCGGTGTAAAAATGTTAGGCCATATTTATTTGGAGAAATGGGGATTTACCACTGAGCATTCACTGATTGTGATTTTAAGTATCTTAGTAATCAGTATCGTGGCTTCGTTGGTTTTTCCGAAGAAAAAGGTGCATGTAAAACCTTAGTTTACCATCTAAAACATTTTGCTAAAATTATTTTAACCACCTAAGTCACCTGAGTACATTTAAGTTTTTTGTTTTGTAAAGTACTAAGTGGGCAGCTGCACTTTGCTGTGTGGCCTAGCAGATTTTCGTAGGAAAAAGCACAAAAACCTTTGCAGTTTCACCAATACTTCCACAGACCAAGGCAGTGTTTAAGCGAGTGTAGTGGCAATGAGGTTAGGACAGAGCCTATAGACTGCCGCAATTGAGATTTTTGTAGTTTTTTACAAGAAAGGATGCAAGCCTTGATCTTTTGTTTCTTTTCTATCAAGAGAAAAGAAAGAGCCCATCGGCGGCGGTGAGCCGAGGCAAGGTTGTGCATGGGGAAAAGATTGCTAATTCATTTTCTTGTGGTAAAGAAAAGAAAAGCAAAATAAACGTTACAGCTGGCAATGTCTAACGAAAATTTGTACTTTCAGCAGATATAACTAAACCTAATGAAATACCTTTTCTCTACCGCCCTTCTTTGCACTACTTTGTTTGCCAATGCACAGGATAAATTTAGTGATGTTTTTGCCAAAATCAATACAGATGTACAACAAAACTCAAAAGCTTATCAAACCCTTAAATATGAAACCGAAACCATTGGTCACCGTTTAACAGGCTCTGCAAATGGGGCAAAGGCTGAGCAATATGCTTTCGATTTATTAAAATCTTATGGTTGCGAGGTGAAATTTCAACCTTTTGAAGTAGAAAGCTGGGCCAGAAAAACGATCAGCGTAGAAATTGGTGCAGATAAAAATAGCCTTGTTAAAATGAAAGCCGTTACCCTGGCGCATTCGCCGGTGAGTGCGGATGTTACAGGTGAAATTGTAGACGCTGGTAACGGATTGGAAGCAGACTATCAGGCCAGTCCTGAAAAGTTTAAAGGTAAAATTGCATTGATTTATCTGGGTGTGTTACCAGGCTCTCCTGCAGGAACGAAATCATTACACCGTTCTGAAAAAACTGCTATTGCCACGAAATATGGCGCCATTGGTGTAATCATTATCAATACGGTAAAAGATGGCGTGCTTTTAACCGGAACCGCTTCGGTAACGGGTAAATTGATCCCAATACCTGCGGTGTGTATCGGTTTGGAAGATGGAATGGCTTTGAAAGAGAAAATTAAATCGCAGCCACAAACAGCGCATATTGCCATGACGAATTTTTCGGGTATGATTAAAGCCCGCAATGTAGTGGCTACCTTTAAAGGAACTGAATTGCCGAAAGATAAAATTGTAGTTGGTGGGCATTTGGATAGCTGGGATTTGGCAACTGGTGCTATCGACAATGGAATCGGCTCTTTCGCCATTATGGATATGGCACGGACTTTTAAAAAACTGAATTTAAAAACCAAACGTACGGTAGAGTTTGTATTATTTATGGGTGAGGAGCAAGGTTTGTTAGGTTCTAAAGCTTATATCGATCAGGCTAAAAAAGACGGAACCTTAAACCAGGTGAAATTTATGCTGAACTACGATATGACCAACGACCCGAAAGGTTTCTCTACTTCACGTGCTGAAATGAAGGATCTTTTTACATCCTGGGGGGCTGATATTGTGAAAATTGATACAGGCTTTAAAAACCTGTTTAATGCTGGCGCTGGTTTGCATAGCGATCATCAGCCGTTTATGTTAGCCGGTATTCCTACAGGAGGTGGTTTTGGTGGTAAATTGCCAAATAATTCCGGACCCTTTTACCATTCTGATGGCGATAGCTTTAAACTGGTTGACGAGCAGGAACTTAAAAATACGGTACGCTACAGTGCCATGTTAACTTATGCATTAGCCAATACACCGAAAATCCCTGTAGGTGTTCAGGGCGAAGAAGAGTTGAGGGCTTTCTTAGAATCTCAGAATTTGAAAGAACCTTTAACGATAGCGGGCGAGTGGCGGTGGAAGTAATGATTGGATAGATTCGCTTCGCGGGTGATTACACCGATTCAGAGATTTTACCGATTTTTATAAGCTATGATCCGTCATCAGTAAATTATTTCTGCCTTTGTGGAGAAATCTTTACGAGAACTGCCTTAAAGGATTTTCCCGACTTCGCTGTACTTCGCCCGAAAGGACGGAAATAAATTTTCGCGGAATTGTTCCGACTGAATCCTGGCGCAAAAGATTTAATACAAGAGCATAGCCAAATCAGCACTATCCGCTAATATAGCTTTCCAATTGAGAAATGGTCTGTTTTTGATCGGCAATAATAAATTTTACCACATCACCGATGGATACCATTCCTTTTACTTCGTCGTTTTCTACAACTGGTAAATGACGGATGTGTTTATCCGTCATCAATTCCATGCAGTAATCAATACTGTCACTAAACTTGATGGTAATGGGCTTAGCGGTCATGGCTTCTTTGATCAGCGTATCTTTTGATGATTTGCCTTGCAGGATGATTTTTCTGGCATAATCGCGTTCCGTAAAAATGCCACTAAGTTGTTCGTCTTCCATCACCAATACGGCACTGATATTTTTTTCTGTCATTACTTTTAAGGCATCCAGAACAGAAATGTTTTCAGATACGGAGATAATGATGGCCTGTTTGGTGTCCAGTAAATGTTTTACGCTTTTCATAAAGTTTAATTTGGTTGTAACAATTTAAGAAATAATTAGTTGGATATCAAAGTTTTATTTTGATGTTTTGGGGATTTTAAAAGAAGTCAAGTTTTTAATATGCACCTTGCCATGCCAAACTTGACTTCTTTAGGAGCACATACCGCAGTACCTGATTAATCTAAACCTGACAGGAATGACAGCCTCCGTCCCGATTTATATCGGGATTCATCGGAGCTATAATGTATGGCAGGGCCGAAGCTGAGTTAAGACTACAGGACTTGCTTTCCAAAAAAACAAATAAGACATGAAGTTTTCGAAATTGGGTATAAAGAATCGCATCACTATTTTACAATCCTCCAACTCACCCACCCTTTAATTATTTGGCTTTCACAAAGGGATGCCGTAACTTTGCATCACATTTAAAAACAAATAATTATGTCATCAGTAGAGACAACCTATATCCCTTACAAAGTTAAGGACATTTCACTGGCAGAATGGGGCCGTAAAGAAATCGGATTAGCCGAAGCAGAAATGCCAGGTTTAATGAGTTTACGTAAAGAATTCGGTCCAACGCAACCGTTAAAAGGTGCACGTATTGCAGGCTGTCTGCACATGACCATCCAAACGGCTGTATTAATCGAAACATTGGTGGCCCTTGGTGCTGAAGTTACCTGGTCATCTTGCAATATTTTTTCTACACAAGATCACGCTGCTGCTGCAATCGCTGCTGCAGGTATTCAGGTTTATGCCTGGAAAGGTTTAAACGAAGAAGAATTCGACTGGTGTATTGAGCAAACTTTACACTTCGGTCCGGAGCAACAACCATTAAACATGATTTTGGATGATGGTGGCGATTTAACCAATATGGTTTTTGATAAATATCCTGAGCTGATTGCAGCAATTAAAGGTTTATCAGAAGAAACTACAACTGGTGTTCACCGTTTATACGAAAGAATGAAAAACGGAACATTGCACTTACCTGCAATTAACGTTAACGATTCAGTTACCAAATCTAAATTCGATAACAAATACGGATGCCGTGAATCATTAGTTGATGCGATCCGTCGTGCTACCGATGTAATGATGGCTGGTAAAGTGGCTGTTGTTTGTGGTTATGGCGATGTGGGTAAAGGTTCTGCAGAGTCGTTAAGCTCACAAGGTGTACGTGTTATTGTAACTGAAATTGATCCGATCTGTGCTTTACAGGCAGCAATGGAAGGTTACGAAGTTAAAAAATTAGCTACAGCCATTAAAGAAGCTGATATCGTTGTAACTACTACAGGTAACTGTGATATTGTTCGCGAGCAACACTTCAGGGCATTAAAAGATAAAGCGATTGTTTGTAACATCGGTCACTTCGATAACGAAATCGATATGGCTTGGTTAAACGGTGCTTATGGAGATACCAAAGTTGAAATTAAACCTCAGGTTGATAAATATACCATTGATGGTAAAGACGTAATCGTTCTTGCTGAAGGTCGTTTGGTTAACTTAGGTTGTGCAACTGGTCACCCAAGTTTTGTAATGAGTAACTCGTTTACCAATCAAACTTTAGCTCAATTAGAGCTTTGGACTAACACTGGTGCTTACGAAAACAAAGTATATACTTTGCCTAAACATTTAGATGAAAAAGTTGCCCGTTTACACTTAGAAAAAATCGGTGTAGAATTAGATGTTTTGGATCAACACCAGGCTGATTATATTGGCGTACCGGTTGAAGGTCCTTTCAAAGCAGATACATACAGGTACTAGTCCTGAGTCTTCAGTCGAGAGTCTGAAGTCGATAATATGAAGAGGGATGTGCAGATTTGCATATCCCTTTTTTATTGCCCACTCCCAGAGAGAGGTGCCTGTAAGGTGGGGTGTTCTTGTGTTTTTTTGAAAACAGACGTTCAGCGCTTTTCGGAGGCATCAGTCCTGCTATTCATTCCAATCTTTTTGTTGTTCTTCGACTACGCTCAGAATGACAACAAAAAGGATTTCCATTTCTATCAGGTTTATTTTACAGCGCATTGTGGTTCTTTTGCTCCTTAAAACCTACATTTGAAAAAATGTATCTTAATGAAATATTTACTCTCCATATTAATTTTATTTGCTGGTTTTGTTGTGCGTGCACAGGTTAAAGTAGAAAACGATCAGCTTTTTGGAAAAGACTGTTTCTACATGCAAAGCTTGCCGGTGGGGGCTAAGATTACGGGTGTATTATTTTTGGTGCCAGGGTTTTTGGAATCTCCTACTGCCGTTACCGCTCAATCATCCATTGTGCAGGAGGCAAACAAAAATGGATTAGCGGTTGTAATGGTTAATCTTACACCCAACAATGAAAGTTTTCCCATTGATAAAAAAAGCTTGAATACGTTAGGTAAAATGATTAAGGAGTTTTATCATAAAAATAAACTTCAACCAGCATTAGCGCTTTATCTTGGCGGTTTTTCTATTGGTGGTACAACAGCATTAAAGTTTTATGCAGAAAAAAATAAAGAACTAAAAATAAGCAAGGTTTTCGCTATCGACCCTCCTTTAGATATGGTTAGGTTAAGAAAATCTTTGCTAAAAGGACGGGAAAAAAGTTTTGTAACTAAATTAGATACCTTAAATACTGAGCATAAAATACCAGAACAAAGTTTAAAAGAGCAATCGGTTTATAATCCAGATTATACCGAATTAAGCATGCTACCCGATTATCAATTAACTGCCCTAAGAATTTACAGCGAACCAGATATTTTGTGGTGGATTAATAACAGAAGCATGGATTTGTCGGATATGAACGTAACCGATTGTGCAGGGTATATCAATAAACTAAAACAAAAGTCAGAAGAAAACAAAGTAGAACTTATTTTAACTAAAGATAGGGGGATAAGGAATAATAAACAAAAACATCCGCATTCCTGGAGTATTGCAGAACCAACCGATTTAATCGCCTGGTTAATTGCAAAATAAGTTAATTTTGAATAAAGAATTAAAAAAAATATGAAAGGTACTATATTAACATTTTGTATCGGTTTTTTTGCTTTTATAGCTCAGGCCCAAACCAGTCCTCAAAAACCTGCAACTGCAAAAGTGGTAACCAAACAGGTGGTCGATATTGCCTGTGGCGAATGTCAGTTTAAAATGAAAGGTAAAGATTGCGAATTGGCGGTTAAAATTGATGGCAAACCTTATTTTGTTGATGGTAAAGGTATTGATGACTTTGGCGATGCCCATGGCAAACACGGTTTTTGCAATGCGGTAAGCAAAGCAGAAGTTACCGGCGAAATCGTAAACAACCGTTTTAAGGCGAAAGAAATAAAATTATTGCCGGTTAAAAAATAGTGGGTTTACCGCAAAGAACGCAAAGCTTTTCGCAAAGGGCCGCTAAGTCTGATTTAAAAATGGTCTGAACCCTTGTGTTCTTTGTGCCTTTGTGGTCAATTTATTGTGCGTTCTTTGTGAACTCTGCGCCTTTCTTAGCGTCCTCTGCAGTTAAAAACGCGATAAATTATTCAAATTCCTTTTCCAAACCCTGTCTTAAATCGAAAAGCAACCATTGTTTATTCTTCACATCAGCTTGTTTCGTTTTTAGCAACTGGATAAAATCTTTCACGCCTATTTCCTCATTGCCGTTTCCGTGGATCAATACAATGCTTCCAGCGTTAGGTTGCTGTCCTTTGGCCAGCCAGGCATCGCTTCCAACCGGAATTAATCCGTAAGCTTCAATTTTTTCAACAATGGTCTTGTCCGATACCAGGCCAGGGAAACGGAAAAATACCGAAGGGGTTAAGCCGTTTTTTAACATCAGTTTTTCATTTTCTAATACCTCTACGTCTAAATTGGTTCCAGGAGCCAACAGAAAATTTTCGGCCAATGGCAGTTTATTTACTTCATGATTATAAGTATGGTTTACCCAGGTAATATTCAATTCTTTTTTCTCTACCAAACCTTTTAACCAATTCAGATCGTCCTGGTGTTTTAACATCCATTTACCTGAAACGGAAACCGCAAGCGGAGCGGGCTGCTCTATCTTTTTAAATTCGTCGAAAATCGATTGGAAAATAATCCGGTCTAAAGCCTTATGCGATGGACAAAGATCGATCGTTAAGGTAATGCCTTTTTCATTCGGAATGGCGTGATCAATCCCCGCATTTTGTAACTGCAGATCTTTAGCTGCTGCGGCTTCGATTGATTTTATATAAGCCGTATTTTTAAAAATCGCCAATACATTTTGGAACTGTAAGCTGCTTGTGGCATAATTACTAGCCAGATCTACTTTAGTATCTAACGTTTCTGGATTTACCAGCAATAAATATTTTTGATTATTTGCCGAAAAACTTCTGAGCGCAATCAGCTTCTCATTAGCGCCTGTTGCAAGGGCAAAACTTACCTTATAGCGTTTAATAACTTCAAAATTTTGCGCAAAAATTTGAATGCAAAAAAAGCAGCTGCAAAAAATAGTGATGGGCAAATATTTAGATAATTTCATATTTCCTTATTTAAAATCTTTCTAATTTAACGCAAATCCGTTATCTTTACAAACATCGCCATGAACAAAGAAAAAGCAAAATTATGGTTTAAGCGGGTGGGGCTGGTTGGGTTTTTATTCTTCCTAATTAAAGGATTAATATGGCTTGTTGTGATTTATTTTGTTGGCAAAAACGTTACTTAGGTGGTTCATTGAGTTGTGCGAATTGCATAGATCCTGCAGCAATCATTCGATTTTTTTCTTAATGTCCTTCATCCCTTAATGGTGATATTTTTTTATCATTAAGAAGTTAAGAAAGTTAAGGTGAGTCCTCCTGCATCATTAACCTTAGATGTTCTCAGGTGACTAAGGTGATCAAAATAATAAAGAAGCTTAATTCATTCGAATTTCTTTAATGCACTTAATGGTGAAAACCTACCTAAAAGTAAACAACATATTTGCCAAAAAATTCCAAACAAAAACAATTACAATCGCAAAAAACTTCGCCACATAAAAATTGGTGCCGTTTTTCCTTTGATGGAACAGGTAAATGATAAATGTATTTAATCCTAAACCAATTAAACTCACCACTAAAAATTTGCTGAATTCAGTTGCCCAATGGGTGTTGGTACTTTCGAATGTCCATATCCGGTTAATGAGATAATTATTGGTTACGGCTAAAGTAAAACCAATGGCATTAGCAATGTATTTATTGATCTTGATTTTCTCTTTGCACAGCCATGTCGCGCCGAAATCTATCGCCATCCCGAGGAAACCCGTTAATCCAAATTTTAAGATGCGGAAGAATAAATCCATGTTAATGTATTTTAACCAGATAAAAATGTTCTAAAACCTGGGGGCGTGTTTTCACGTTTAAAAATTTACCCGTCAGTTTTGTGGTATGAAAGTATTCAAACGATTTTAGAATTTCAGCATGGTACTCGCTTTTTAGTTTTGCCAATTCCTGTTCCGGAATGTATATAACCAGGTCTTTTAGATGCTTTGATTTGTCGAGATCACTATAATTATGCAGATATTTTACTTCTCCCGGGGCATAAAAATCAAAAGAGAACGCATCTATGTAGTTTAATACTGCAGGTTTAGCAGTTGGATAATTTTGCTTTAACCAATTACCTGCCTGCATACCTGATTGATATTTTAAAAGGGCCGGGTAGAAAAAAATGAATAGAAATATCATTAATCCGACAGATAAAAATGCGCTTCTGGCAATGATGGTTTCCAGTAAAATGCCTTTAAATAGTAAGAAAGAGGTGGCGAGAACAACAATCAGGATTCCGATAATTAAATATGGGCTTTCGAATCCAAAGAAAAAGGCTAAGACAGAAAGTAAGGCAATAACTAACATGAAAATGATGTTCTGTATAATGAAGAAGATTTTTAAGCCTTTGCTGTCAAGCTTCCTCAAGTACAAGGCAGTTATGATTGAAAACTGCGGAAAGATGATCAGGATATAATGCGGTAACTGAAATTTAGAAAGAGAAAAGATCAGAAAAGTAACCGCTGCACTTGCCCAGATCATAATGCTTTCAGGAGCTAAAGCAATTCTATTTTTTCTTTTAAACAGATTTACAACGGCTGTATAAAATAGTACAGACCAGGGAAGGAATGCCCAAAGGGTAGTGTGTAGAAAAAACGAAATATCCCCTTTGCCTTTAATTGGCCCGTTGTTAAAGAAACGCCCAAACTGACTGTCCCAAAAGAAAAATTTTAGGCCCGAAACACCGGTCCTTTCAAAAACAATTTTTTCGGGATGCATATCGAATTGCGTGTAAAGCGAATACAGTTCAGGGGTAATAAAGATAAAAATCAAAAGGATGGCGATATACCATTTTGGTTTTAAAAGCTGATGGTAATGTTTTGTAAGCAACCAGTAGATAATAAAGCCTGCAAATACAGGAATCAATACAAAAATTCCTTTGATTAATATTGCACAGGCCGCAAAAAATGAACCTGCTATAATGTGCCAGAAAGAATTTTGATGTGCCTTATAGTAATGGTAAATAGATGCTAACGTGAAAGTGGTAATGTAAATTTCGGCCCTAACATCAAAAGTAGAGGTGATGATATGTAAGGCACTGAGAAAAATTACCGCACTGATTAACCCGGTTTTTTCATCGTATATATCTTTAGCTAACTTGTATAAATACCATGCACCCAATAAACCGAATAGAAATGATGGTAATTTATAAGCAAAGGACGATATTCCGAAAATTTTAAAGGACGCTGCAGAAATCCAAAAAGTGAGGTGGGGTTTATCCAGCCAGTCGGCCCCACGGCCGTAAAGATTAAACCAATCTTTGAACAGGATAATGTTTTTGGACATGGAAGCATACAATGCTCCATCAGGCTCCATCACGCCGCCAAAAAGTGCTGGTATACTCGCAATTGCAAGTAAAACGATCAGGAATTTATATAGGGTTGTATCTTTTAAGTTCATTTACAGAAAGCAAATATGAGCAAAAAAAAGTCAAATTTTTTTAAGGTTTAAGATTAACAAAGGCAAAGCCTTATCTTTGCTTCATGACAAAGTTATCGGTTAATATCAATAAAATTGCTACACTTCGCAACAGTCGCGGAGGTAATAATCCTGATCTGGTTAAGGTTGCATTAGATTGCGAACGTTACGGTGCGCAGGGAATTACGGTACACCCACGCCCTGATGAACGCCATATCCGCTATCAGGATGTTTACGATTTAAAGGCCGTTATTGCTACCGAGTTCAATATTGAAGGAAATTGCAAAGAAGATAAATTTGTTGATCTGGTTTTGGCCAACAAACCTGCTCAGGTTACTTTGGTACCCGATGCCGAGGGTCAGATTACTTCGAACCATGGTTGGGATACCATCAAACATAAAGATTACCTGAAGGAAATGGTTGCTGTTTTTCAAAAGGAAGGCATCCGCGTTTCTATCTTTGTTGATCCGGTTGTAGAAATGGTTGAAGGCGCGGCTGAAACCGGAACAGACCGTATCGAATTATATACCGAGGCCTATGCGCATAATTATTTCGCCGACCGCGAAAAGGCAGTAGTGAGTTACATTGCTGCGGCACATCATGCCAACAAATTAGGCTTGGGAATTAACGCGGGGCATGATCTCGACCTACACAACCTACATTATTTTGCACAAAGCATCCCGGGCTTATTGGAAGTTTCTATCGGTCATGCTTTAATTAGCGATGCACTTTATTTAGGTTTAGAAACTACCGTTCAGAAATATTTACAACAACTGGTTTAGTTTTTAACCGCAAAGACTGCAAAGAAAAGGGACGCAAAAAAACGCGAAGTAGGCTGTATAGATTTTAGTTAATCTTTGCGATACTTTGCGAAAACCTTAGTTTCCTTTGCGGTTAAATATTAAATTTTATGTTAAAAGGAATTCTCCTTGTTTTTTTTGGTGCCTGTAGTTTTGGTATCCTGTCTACTTTTGTAAAACTCGCTTACCATGAAGGTTATACTCTGGGCGATGTAACCGGTGCCCAGGCTTTTTTCGGAGCGGTAATTTTATGGGTATTATTTTTCTTTCAAAGCAGAACAGCAGCTTATAAAGCTAAAGCTAATGTGCCTAAAACACCTTGGTGGAAAATGATAATCGCAGGAACCTGTACGGGCTTGGTGAGTATCTTTTATTATCAGTGTGTAAAGCTGGTACCCAATTCGGTAGCGATTATTTTATTGATGCAGTTTATCTGGATAAGTATTTTAATGGAATACCTCATTTTTAAAAAGAAACCTACCGGCTTACAATTAGTCGCTATTTTATTGGTTCTGGGTGGTACAGTTTTAGCCAGTGGAATGGTAGAAACCAGCATCGGAAGCATGGATTTAAAAGGGATTGGTTTTGGGTTGTTGGCTGCACTTTGCTATGCGGGCTTTTTATTATTGAGTGGTAGAATCGGAAATGAATATGCTCCTCTAAAGAAAAGTGCCTTGATGATTACTGGTGCCTGTATATTGATTTTCATCATCTTCCCGCCAGCATTTTTGTTTAATGGTGCTTTGTGTGGAAGTTTATTGAAATGGGGATTGATTATCTCAGTTTTCGGTACGGTAATTCCGCCTTTATTTTATGCTGAAGGCGTGCCCAGAATTGGTACTGCTATAAGTTCTATTTTAAGCGCTGCAGAATTACCTGTTGCCGTAATGATGGCTGGTTTCGTGCTCCAAGAGCAGGTGTCGTTTTTAAGGTGGGTTGGTGTTGTGGTAATTTTATCTGCAATGGTTTTGCCAAACCTGAAATATTTAAAGCGAGATTAATCTAGTTTTTTACCGCAAAGTACACAGAGTGAAGACGCAGAGGACACAAAGCAGGGCTTTTGAAATTTATTGTTGTGCCTTGAATGCAAACTTAGTGTTCTTAGCGCCTTTGTGGTTTAAGCCTTAAAGATTAATAAACTTCGCGTCCTTTGCGGTTAAACTAAAATTAAATACCTTTAAAAAGCATAAAGCATATACACATGAAAAAACTTACTATTTATATTTTATCTTTTATCATCATTGGTTTCGTAGGATGTAAAACCAAAACCACCATCAATCAGGATGAGGCTGCTGAAGTGATTACCAGCTACTTAAAAGCCAATCCCGAATATAAAACCACCAGGTTTAAATTTGGGGAGATGAAATTCAACAGTACAAACGACATGTTCGAACTGGGGAAATATAAATCTTTAGCGAGCAAAGGTTTGGTTACCTTAAACTTAAAAGAAGCCAAAAAGAAATTTCTTTCGAAAGATAGCAGTTACGTTTATCAGATTACTTTAACCGATAAAGCAAGTCCGTTGGTATTAAAACAGGATGGTGATAAGGCCACGGTAAAAGTGGTAGAATATGTTTTATCCGACGAGAAACCAGTCGATTTTGCTCAGGTAAACTCAAGTACAGCAAAGGTTACCGTATCACTTAAAATGACCACTACTGATTTCGAACCTTTTGATAAAGACGCAAACAAAAACAGCAACTTCATTACCAAAACTTATAAATTAAAGTTGAGTAAAGATGAGGGCTGGAAAGTGCAGAAGTAAGAAAGAGACTAAAGCTGAAAGACCAAAGATAAAAGTGTAATACCTATTGCGCCCTGCAACCTCTGTTTCTTGTAGTGCCTTCGTTTTTAAACCCGACAGAAGTGAAAATCCTTTTTGTTTGTAGCAACCTTGAATAAGCTGATAGGATCTCAAAAAGATTGAAGCGAATGGCGGGAACAAACTTGAATTTCAGCATAGCTATTGCTTTTCAAACCATATGATATGCAAAAATTAATTACGAATTCTTTTTCCACAGATAGGTTTTAAGCTTCTTAAACAAATCCTCTTTTTTAGGCCTTTCCTTACCGTTATGGGTTAAATTGTTGTCGTAATGGTTTAGCAGCTCTTCAGCATAGTTTTTTTGAGGTTGACTACCCGACTTTAACACCTCAATAAACCGAACGGCATTGTTATTTAAGGTGCTGTTAAATGAAACTGCGTAGTACTCGCTCCGTTCCGATGGATTTCTATTGTTGTTGTTTTCCTCTGCGCCGTTTTCTGCAAAATAATCGACATGAAGAATAAGCGGGTTTAATTTTTTCAATCTCTTAGTACCTTTACGCTCATTTCTCCAAGGATGTTCTTTTTTATAAAGTTGCGCAAGCAGAAAATCTTTTTTCCAAAGAGTAATCTGGTGCGACATTAAAAAAAGTGACGCCTCATTATCGATCTCCGCAATATTAAATCCTTCAATAAAATTAGTGGTTTCTTTAGTTTTGTAAACGCCAGAACTATGGAGTTTAACCTGTTGCCAATCGTTCTCAATTGCCTGTTCGAACAGTGTTGTAAAGAACTTAGGATTTACCGGTTTGCTTAACCACATATCTTCCTGGAAGTAGAGTACATATTCTTCATCAATATTACCTAACAGCGTTATCAGGCGATCGGCCCATTCGCCTTTGCCCGATTTGATGTTTATAAAACCGTTCACCTCTACTCCTTTTACTTCTGTAGCGAAATAATAATTGCATGGTATTTTAAAATTCCAGTTTTCTGAGAAAGTGTAATCAAAACCTTTATAAAGAAATTCATAACTATCGCAGGCATGAACTAAAAGTGCGACGTTATTTTTGCAAGTTGACATAAAAGGGCATAGGGTAGGTAAATGCTTTTCAAATTTAAGAAAATGCTTTTTTCGTTTGCTTTGGTAGCTAATATTTTACGTTGCAGCTGCTTATTGATTCGGATCAACAGGATGCAAAAACACTGGAGTTAATCATGGCGACAAAATAAATTTTAGCACAGTCACCGCTTTCCAGATAATCAAAATATTGGCTTGAAATTGAATAAACGTTTGTCCTGGCTTTTGCTAATAAAATCTATCTATTTTGTAGCTTTTAAGTATAAATAAGACGCCTTTTTTACACTGATTGATAGTGAAATACAGCTTCGTTTTTGCTACCTTTGCACGCAAATTTATTATTCATACCGCATGAGCTTAAATATCCATTACAAGGAAGATTTTCAAAATCGTCATATTGCACCAAATGAGGCAGATACAGCCGAAATGTTGCAAACTGTTGGCGTAAATTCTATTGATGAGCTGATTGAACAAACTGTCCCGACGGCAATCAGATTAAAACAGCCATTAAATTTGCCTGCAGCAAAATCAGAAACTGAATATCTTGGTGCTTTAAAACAAACTTCATTGTTGAATAAAGTTTTCAAAAGCTTTATCGGTCAGGGTTATTATGATACCATTACCCCAGGTGTAATTTTACGTAACGTATTCGAAAACCCAGGATGGTACACACAATATACGCCATACCAGGCAGAAATTGCGCAGGGCCGTTTACAGGCTTTGTTAAATTTCCAAACCATGGTTATCGATTTAACCGGAATGGAAATTGCCAATGCATCTTTATTGGATGAAGGTACCGCTGCTGCTGAAGCGATGTTTATGCAATACAGCTTGCGTAAAAATCAGGCGGCTAAAAAGTTCTTCGTTTCGGAACTTGTTTTTCCTCAAACGATCGATATTTTAAAAACACGTGCTAATCCTTACGGTATCGAATTGGTTATCGGAAGTCATTTAGATTTCACTGCTACCGAAGAATTTTTCGGCGCAATTGTTCAATATCCGGCAGGAAACGGTGAAGTTTTCGATTATGCTGCTTTCGCATCCGCATTACACAGCCAAAATATTAAATTAACGGTAGTTGCCGATATTTTAAGCTTAACCTTATTAACGCCTCCAGGCGAGTGGGGAGCTGATGTGGTAGTAGGTACAACCCAGCGTTTGGGTATTCCAATGGGTTTTGGTGGACCACACGCTGCATTTTTTGCAACTAAAGAAGAATATAAACGTAATATCCCGGGTCGTATTATTGGTGTAACCATTGATAGCCATGGCGATTACGCTTTACGTATGGCTTTGCAAACCCGCGAGCAGCACATCCGTAGAGATAAAGCAACATCAAACATCTGTACCGCACAGGCATTATTGGCCATTATGGCTGGTTTTTATGCTGCTTACCATGGTCCGAAAGGATTAAAAGCCATTGCAGAACGTACACACGGTTTGGCCATCAGTTTAGCCTCTACTTTAAAAGGTTTAGGTTTTGAGCAGTTAAACTCCGCTTATTTCGACACCATCCGTTTCGATTTAGGCGATTTAAAAGGTGGTATCCATTCGGGATGTATTGATAACGAAATCAACTTAAACTATGTTGGTAACGTAGTAACCATTTCGTTCGACGAAACCAGCACTTTCGAGGATGTAGCTTTAATTGCTAAAATCTGTGCAAAGGTTAAAGCTATCGCAGCTGATCAGGTTGAGGTGGTAGAGAATGTAGAAACCGTTATTCCAGCTGCTTTACAACGTACTTCGGCTTATTTAACACACCCAATTTTTAACTCGCACCACTCAGAACATGAAATGTTGCGTTATATCAAATCATTAGAAGCAAAAGATTTATCGCTTTGCCACTCTATGATTGCTTTGGGTAGCTGTACCATGAAATTAAATGCTACTGCAGAAATGATTCCGGTTACCTGGTCTCACTTCGGTCGCATTCACCCGTTTGCCCCTGCCGATCAGGTATTGGGTTATTATTCGGTTTTCAATGAGCTTGATAAGTGGTTAAGCGAAATTACCGGTTTTGCAGCTATGAGTTTACAACCAAATGCTGGTGCTCAGGGCGAATATGCTGGTTTAATGGTTATCCGTGCCTATCACCACGATAGAGGCGATTTCCACCGTAACGTAGCATTGATTCCTGCTTCGGCACACGGAACCAATCCTGCTTCTGCTGCAATGGCCGATATGAAAATTGTGGTAGTTAAATCTTTAGAAAACGGTAACATTGATGTAGAAGATTTAAAAGCTAAAGCCGAATTACATAAAGATAACCTGTCGTGTTTAATGGTAACTTATCCATCTACTCACGGGGTGTTCGAAGAAAGCATTATCGAAATCTGCGAAACCATCCACGCTAACGGCGGACAGGTTTATATGGATGGTGCAAATATGAATGCACAGGTTGGTTTAACAAGTCCGGCCAATATCGGTGCCGATGTTTGTCACTTAAACTTACACAAAACTTTCTGTATCCCTCATGGTGGTGGCGGTCCTGGTATGGGTCCAATCGGTGTGGCTAAACATCTGGTTCCTTATCTTCCAGGTCATGCGGTGGTTGATATCGACAAAGGAAAATCTATTTCTGCAGTTTCATCTGCGCCTTGGGGTTCGGCTTCGATTTTGATCATTTCTCACGCCTATATTGCGATGATGGGTGCTGATGGTTTAACCAATGCCACTAAATATGCCATTTTAAACGCAAACTATATGAAAGCGCGTTTAGAGCAACACTATCCGGTACTTTATTCAGGAGCTCAGGGCCGTTGCGCACACGAGATGATCCTGGATTGCCGTTCGTTCAAAGCTTTCGGAATCGAGGTGACTGATATTGCAAAACGATTAATGGATTACGGTTTTCACGCACCAACAGTATCGTTCCCGGTTGCGGGTACTTTAATGGTTGAGCCTACAGAATCAGAACCTAAACATGAGTTAGACCGTTTCTGTGATGCATTGATCGCGATTAAAAACGAAATTACTTCGGTAGAAAACGGAACTTTAGATAAAACAGATAATCCTTTAAAAAATGCTCCACATACGGTTTCGGTAATTACCGCTAACGAATGGGATCATGCTTATAGCCGTCAAACTGCTGCTTTTCCTCTTCCATATGTTTTAGAGCGTAAGTTCTGGCCTTCAATTGGTCGTGTTAACGATAGTCATGGTGATAGATCATTGATCTGTGCATGTCCTCCGGTTGAGAGTTATTTAGAAGAGATCGTACCGTAAGGATGTAAAAGGGAAGAGGTAAAACGGATAATGGGGTTCCTTTTCCATTGCCTTTAATCAAACGCCCGGGTTCGTGTCCTCAAGAACATATTGATCTGCAAGTTTTATAAATCCATTTTATAAAACTTGCAGATTTTTTTTTGGAAATTAATGTCGGTTTTTCATCGGAGGCTGCAGTCCTGCCATTCGCTTCAATCTTTTTGTGGTACTGTCATGCTGAGGCACGAAGCATCTGTTTCATAGGTTGCAGATGCTTCGTGCCTCAGCATGATAGCATATTCGAGGTTGCTGCAAAACAAAAAGGATTTCCGCTGCTGTCAGGTTTAGGAATGAAAAGTTGTAAGTAAAACCAATATTGCAGTTGTTAACTCTTTTGCACCTGTAGATAACTGGCATAAATATTATATTTGGGTTACCTATCAATTATGGCTAAAATCAACTATAATAGAATAAAGGCCGCTCTGGCTGAAAAGGGGATTACCAATAAAGAATTGGCCGATGCACTAAAAATTGCACCGGAGACCGTATCAAGCTGGTGCACCAATACGGCTCAGCCTTCAATTAAAAGGCTGTTTGATGTAGCAACATTTTTGGATGTTGAAGCAGGCGAGCTATTGGTTAGCTGGAGAAAGAGATGATATTTAGAGGTTAGAACAACTTTCCATCCTATGCCTTTTTAAGTTTAGCACAAAAACCCTCTATCTTAAACCTTCCGCCTTTCTATTCACATAAAAAATAAACAGATTAAACCTTAACCTAATACTACAGTCAATAGAATGATTTTAAATAAATCGATTTTTTTTGAAAAAACTTAACATAGGTCAATAGCAATAGATTGCTAGTTCATCTATATTTGTATCAAATTTTAAAAAACCAGAAAATGAAATTAAAAATTAGCTCAATTTTTTTATTAGTGGCAGTAGTAGCATTGTCAGCCTTTAAAAACCCAACCAAACCAGTAACTTATACTGTAGATGCAGCAAAATCGACCATTACCTGGATCGGTAAAAAAGTAACAGGTTCTCACAATGGAACAGTAGCTTTACAATCAGGTAGCTTAGCCGTTAACGGTAAAAGTGTAACTGGTGGTACTTTTGTTATTGATATGACTTCAATTAAAGATGCTGATGGCAGCGCGAAATTAGAAGGTCACTTAAAAGCAGACGATTTCTTTGGTACAACTAAATTCCCAACTTCAACTTTCGTAATTACTAAAGTTGCTGGTTCAGGTGCTAACGTAACCGTATCAGGTAATTTAACCATCAAAGGTATCACTAAACCATTAAGCTTCCCTGCAACTGTAACGGTAAATGCAGATGGAACAGCTTCAGCTTTAGCTGGTAAAATCATTGTAGACAGAACTAAATATGACATCAAATACGGTTCAAAATCATTCTTCGATAGCATTGGCGACAAAGCAATTGATGACAACTTCGAATTGACTGTTAAATTGGTAGCTAAAAAATAATTATTTCCGTCTCGGAAAAAGGAAAGCCTCGACATTTGTCGGGGCTTTTTTTGTTTAACCGCAAAGTTTTAACCACAGAGTACATTGAGTTTTACACAGAGCAACACAGAGACTCTATAGCTATAAGCACCCAACTCTGTGTACTTTGTGCCCTTCCTCTGTGACCTTTGTGGTAAAAAAGGTGCTATTTTTTGTTTAAACGCGAAGTGGCGCTAAGTTTTTACCACCGAGTGCATTGAGTTTTACACAGAGGAACACAGAGACTCTATAACTATAAGTACCCAGCTCTCTGTACTTTGTGCCTTTCTCAGTAGCCTTTGTGGTAAAAAAGCAACTCTGCGCGCTTTGCGGTAAAAAACGAGTTGGCTTATCTAATCTTAAACCCACCCTCAACAACATCAACAAAACCAGTTGCTGCGCTTTTACCATGGTAGAACAAACATTCCCAGTTTTCTTCTGCGGCTCTTTTTCCAAACTCTTTTCGTAATTCCATTGCCTTGCGACCGTCGAAATCGTATTTGGCAATAAAATTTTTAACCAGTTCTTCAGGTTCAGGCAAAACATCGCCACCAAAAAATACCTTTTGATTGCCTTCGGTTAAAAGAAAAACCTGGTGGTTTGGACAGTGCGCTCCAGTAAATTCATAAGCAATGGTTTCATCCAAAGCACCATCGCTCTCCACAAATTTTAATTGCGCGTTACGCTGTACGAAATCGAAAATATCGGTATGGTAAGACGAAGACGTGCTGCTAAATGCCGTTTCCCATTCACCGCGGTTAATAACATATTCTGCATCAGGGAAACTCAATTCAATCTTGTCATTACCAAGTTTATGGATCATACCGCCCGAGTGATCATAATGTAAGTGCGACATTAAAACTTTGGTTACATCAGTGGGATCGAAACCTGCATTGCGGATATTTTTATGTAAAATCAGTTCACCATGGTCATCACTAAAACCTAAACCCGTATCGAAAAGTACAAGGTCGTTTTTCAGTTCAACCAAAAAAGGCTGAACATTGATTAATAATGAAGCGGGTCTGTCTTTGTAACTATGAATAGCTGGGTCGAAAGGTACAAATTTCTTTGACGCATCAACAGAATATGTTCCTTCGAAGAGGGTGTGAACTTGCAAAATATGAGTCTTTTAATGTTTATACAAAGGTAACAATCTAAACCTGAGTATTTGTTTTGGTAAAAGCTTGGATACTTCCTTTTTTTGTAAAATAGCATATTTAAATTTCTCTCATGAACCTCTGAATTATAATTTCCCATTCGCAATTCTCATTTGCAGAAAGGTATTGTAACGGGATGGATCTACCTTTGCCGATTGGTCTGGATGGTAAATGCGGAATGGACAATTTAGTGATTTCGAAGTAAAACCTAACTTTTTGTATTTAAATGCTTTGTACAATAGCCCATTAAAGTTTACGACCAGCGTATTCAATTAAAATGTATATTTACTGTTCGGAGACAGAATAAATGGAAAAAAGATGGGTACTGGCATCAGATTGTAATGATGATACAGTAGCAAAAATAGCAGCGCAACTTAACATAGACCGATCACTTGCACAGATACTTGTGCAGCGGAATATATGTGATTTTGATCAGGCGAAAGATTTCTTTAGACCAGATCTTGATCACCTTCATGATCCTTTTTTAATGAAGGATATGGATGTTGCTATCGCCCGTATCGAAACCGCATTAGCCACCCACGAAAAAATATTGATTTATGGCGATTACGATGTTGATGGTACCACTTCGGTTGCACTGGCTTTCAGTTTCTTTTCGCAGCTCACTAAAAGTATAGAATATTATATCCCCGATCGCTACCTGGAAGGTTATGGCATTTCTACTGCTGGAATTGACTACGCTAGCGAAAATGGATTCTCGTTAATTATAGCATTAGATTGTGGAATAAAATCGATCGATAAAATTGATTATGCCAATACTTTAGGCGTCGATTTCATTATCTGCGATCACCATTTACCTGGAGATGAACTCCCTCAGGCCATTGCCGTTTTAGATCCTAAACGTTCAGACTGTCCATATCCTTTTAAAGAACTTGCCGGCTGTGGGATCGGTTTTAAACTGGCGCAGGCCTATGCGCAAAAGCATGAACTAGCAAAAGAAACCTATCTGCAATATTTAGATTTGGTGATGGTCAGTATCGCGGCCGATATTGTTCCAGTAGTGGGAGAGAACAGAATTTTAGCTTATTATGGGCTGAAAAAACTCAACTCCAATCCTTGCGAAGGCTTACGCGCCTTAATGGAAGTTTCAGGCAAAACGGAAAATTATACCATTACTGATGTGGTTTTTACATTAGGTCCGCGGATTAATGCCGCTGGCAGGATAGACCATGCCAAACATGCCGTTGCCATGCTGCTCTGCCAGGTAGATAGTAACTCACTGGAGCAAAGCGAACTCATCAACCTTAAAAATACCGAACGTAAAACCTACGATCAGGACATTACCCGTGAGGCTTTGGCTTTAATTGGCGAGAGTGATATCCTGATTAACAAAAAAACGACTGTCGTTTTTAACGAGAACTGGCATAAAGGGGTTATCGGGATTGTAGCTTCGCGTTTAACTGAAAAGTACTATCGCCCAACGATTGTATTAACAAAGTCTAACGGACATGTAGCAGGTTCTTGCCGGTCGGTAGTTGGTTTTGATTTATACGAGGCCTTAAGTGGTTGCGCTCATTTATTAGATCAGTATGGCGGGCATAAATTTGCTGCAGGCTTAACCATGCAACAACACAATGTAGATGCCTTTGCTGATAAGTTTGAAGAAATTGTGGCAGCAAGCATCACAGAAGAGCTGCTTACACCAATGATCAGGATTGACGCCGAAATTGAACTGGCGCAGATAGATGGCAAGTTTTACAGGGTTTTATCACAGATGGGGCCATTCGGGCCAGAAAATATGGCACCTATATTTGTTACCCATAACGTATATCTCGCACAGCATGCCATGGCAGTTGGCCAAAATCATTTAAAAATTAATATAAAACAACAAAATTCGCCTATTTTTGAAGGCATTGCTTTCGGGCTGGCCGAATTTCAAAACCTTTTACAACCAAAAGTACCTTTTTCGGTTTGTTATACGTTAGAAGAAAACGTATGGAAAGATAAGAAGCGTTTGCAGTTAAATATTAAAGGAATAAAAGTTAATTAACTTATAAAATAAATCGTCATCCTGAATTTATTTCAGGATCTCTTGAGTTAGATGATGAATCAAATTCAGCATGACGGATCGATAGATATATGATTTTAAAAGCCGAAAATCTGGTTAAAAAATACAAGCAGCGTACCGTTGTAAACAACGTTTCCTTTAACGTAAGTCAAGGGGAAATTGTTGGCCTTTTAGGTCCGAATGGTGCAGGGAAAACAACTTCCTTTTACATGATCGTAGGTTTGATCAAACCAAATGAAGGCCGCATTTTCTTGGAAGAGGAAGACATTACCGAAGATCCGATGTACCGCAGGGCACAAAAAGGAATCGGTTACTTAGCCCAGGAAGCATCTGTTTTTAGAAAACTTACTGTAGAAGATAATATCCTGGCCATCTTGGAAATGAGTAAATTGACGAAGGAAGAACAGCGAGATAAACTCGAAGAACTGATCAACGAGTTTAGTTTACACAAAGTGCGTAAAAACCGTGGAGATTTATTGTCAGGAGGTGAACGCCGTCGCACGGAAATTGCCCGTGCTCTGGCCGCAAATCCTAATTTTATTTTATTGGATGAACCATTTGCAGGGGTAGATCCAATTGCTGTAGAAGAAATTCAAAGTATTGTTGCCAAACTGAAACATAAAAATATTGGAATTTTAATTACCGATCACAACGTACAGGAAACACTGTCGATTACCGATAGGGCATACTTGCTTTTTGAAGGGAAAATTTTAGAACAAGGTGTTCCTGAAGTTTTGGCTGAAAACGAAATGGTTAGAAAAGTATATTTAGGATCGAATTTCGTATTGAAACGTAAGAAATTTGATGTTTAATAATATTCAACAAACAATATTTAAATTAGAGTGTTGCCTATTTGCGACGTTAAACCAAAAGCTATAAAATTTTACTGTGTATAAAAATCTCTGTTTATCCCCGTTAAACCAAGGGGCAGATGTGAAAATCTGTGGCAACATGATGCCAGTTAATTCTAACATTTAAAGATGGCATTTGTAAATTCAATTTTTACCTGGTTAATGAAAAAGCGGATCCACCAGATCGAACTTTTTATGAAATATCCCCATGATGTTCAGGAAGAGTGGTTCCATAATTTGATTGATAGTGCCGAAAATACCGAATGGGGCAAGTTGTACGATTATAAATCAATCTTAACTCCACAACAATACCAGGAGCGTGTTCCGATTCAAAACTACGATACCTTAAAGCCTTACATTGAGCGCATGCTTAATGGCGAACAGAACATCCTATGGCCATCTGATGTCAAGTGGTTTGCAAAATCATCAGGTACCACGAGTGATAGAAGTAAATTTATCCCGGTTTCTCCGGAATCTTTGGAAGAATGCCATTTTAAAGGTGGTAAAGACATGCTATCCATTTATTGCAATAACCGCCCGGATAACCAGATGTTTACCGGAAAAGGTTTGGTTTTAGGTGGCAGCCATCAGGTGAACCAGTTAAACGAAGATTGTTTTTATGGTGATTTATCGGCTGTACTGATTAAAAACCTGCCAATTTGGGCTGAATATTACCGTACGCCTGATATGTCTATCGCTTTGATGGACAATTACGAAATCAAGATGGATAGGATGGCTGAAGCCACCATCAATGAAAATGTGACCAGTATTTCGGGCGTACCCACCTGGACCATCGTATTGGCTAAAAAAGTGCTGGAACTTACCGGAAAGCAGAATTTATTGGAGGTTTGGCCGAATTTAGAATTATATATCCACGGAGCAGTAAACTTCGCGCCTTATCGTGAACAGTTTAAACAGCTGATTCCGTCCGCTGACATGTATTATCTGGAAACTTACAATGCGTCCGAAGGATTTTTCGGTATTCAGGACCAAGATAACTCAGAAGAAATGTTGCTGATGCTGGATTACGGTATTTTCTACGAATTTGTTCCGATGGAAAACATTGGAGAAGAGAATCCTAAGGCTCTGTTACTGGGCGAAGTAGAACTCCATAAAAACTACGCTATTGTGATTTCTACCAATGGTGGCTTATGGCGTTACATGATCGGCGATACCATTCAATTTACTTCTCTTTCTCCCTACCGCATTAAAATTACAGGACGTACCAAACACTTTATCAATGCTTTTGGCGAAGAAGTGATTATAGACAATGCAGAACAGGCCTTAACCAAGGCCTGCCAGGAAACCGGTGCCGAAATAAAAGATTATACTGCTGGGCCAATTTATTTTAAAGATGAAAAAGCGGGTGGGCACGAATGGATCATCGAATTTGATAAACAGCCAAGCGATTTTGAAAAGTTCGTTGATATTATGGATCAGACACTCCGCGAAGTAAACTCCGATTATGATGCCAAACGCTTTAAGGATATGGCACTGGCCCGTCCTAAAGTACATAATGCCCCCGCAAATACTTTCTATAATTGGTTAAAAGCAAAAGATAAACTAGGCGGACAGCATAAAGTACCACGTTTAGCTAATGAGCGAAAATATGTTGATGATATTCTGGATATGATGAAATCTTCTTAAAATATTATTGATTATATTTGTTTAGTTCACAATGAAAAATATGGAAGCGACAGGGAAATTGACAAATGTTCAGCTAGAGCTATTAAAATTATTTCAATATAATTTACCCGATAATCAATTAAATGATATTAAAGAAATGTTGACCAAATATTTCGCAAAATCAGCATCGGATGAAATGGATAAACTCTGGGATGAGAAAAATTGGGACGAAAATACAATTGAATCCTGGAAGAATGAACATCTAAGAAAAAAATAACATTAATGAAAGTTGTACTAGATATTAATGTACTTCTTGTCTCAATTCCTAAAAAATCAAAATATAGGCCTATTTTTGATGCCTTAATTAGTGGAGATTTTCGCTCAGTAATTAGTAACGACGTTCTTTCAGAATACGTCGAAATTTTAGAACAAAAAACAAATTTTCTCATAGCAAGTAATGTTGCAGAATTGTTGCTAAATCTTAAGAATGTAGAAAAAGTTGACATATATTTTGAGTGGAAACTAATTTTATCCGATTTAGATGATAATAAGTATGTTGATGCTTATGTGTGTAGCAATGCTGATTATATTATAACAAATGATCATCACTTTAAAATCTTAAAGCAAATAGAATTTCCTAAAGTTAATGTGCTAACAATTGATGAATTTTTATCTGTAATCGAAGAATAACGCTATTCAATCATGAAAAATATTCTATTTCTTCTTTTTATTCTTGTGTCATCAATATACCAATCAAAAGCACAGGTAAAGGAAAGCTACAAAGCACAGGTTGACTATAAAATTGTAGAAACTTCCCCACGCTGCAAACAGCTTACCAAAGGCTTGTACGAAAGGATTGTTAAAAACAGTGGCACTTCTTACGGCATTATGCTCGAGAGTAGCCCTAACCCTAAAACGGATCCATCGCAGGAATACTCAAAAACCTATAATTTTAACCTTCACGAAAGTTATGCCGATAGGATGCCTATTCTTGCGAGGTTTGTATTTGACCCCAAAAAGCAACAGCTTTACGAAGAAGATGTAGTAAACAATAAACTGATTGCAATCGCTTTCGATAAAAAGTTATTGAGGCTCTTTAATCAAAAATAAATGAAAAGCATCAGCTATAAACAGGTAGCCTGGCTATTGTTTTTTGCCTATTTTTTTATGCTGATGGTGCAGATTACTTTGCGTTACATTCCGCTGAGTAGTGAAGTATCTTTTCTGCAAATTAAACAAACCGAAGTATCAAATATCAAAGCTTATCTCCCTATATTTTATGTGCACGTTTACAGTGCAATATTTGTATTATTGGCTGGTTTTACGCAGTTTAATCCTAAAATTTTATCCAGATATCCGAAGATACACAAATGGTTAGGCTATTTATATGCTGGTCTTGTATTGTTCCTTGCTGCACCATCTGGCATTTTTATGGGCTGTTTTGCAAATGGGGGCTTAATGGCTAAAACTTCATTTGTTATTTTGGGAGTTTTATGGTTCTGGTTTACATTGAAGGCCATTTTGCTTATCTTGAAAAGAAAAGTAACGGTCCATAAAAAGTTTATGTACCGCAGTTTTGCCCTGGCAGCTTCAGCCATCACTTTAAGGTTGTGGAAAGTTATTTTAGTATATTTATTCCACCCGGCGCCGATGGATGTTTATCAGATTATTGCCTGGCTCGGCTGGATCCCCAATTTATTGATCGCCGAATGGCTGATTAAAAAGAAAATTCTTTAACCTATTAAAAAACATAAATGAAAAAAATCTTATTATTCGCGCTGATCCCTTTTTTGATGTTATCCTGTAGAGATACTAAGAAAACCAATACCACAAAAAATACTACGGTAGCCCAACAGGAAATACATAAAGAACTTTATGGTTTTTGGGTTGGTGATTTTTACACTAAAGAAGAGCTGGAATATGATGGCGATATGCAGGGTTCTTTTGATAAACTGAACATTAACATTAAAAAAATTACTAAGGATACCGTAATTGCACAGAGCGTGGTGGCGGGGAACAGCCGGCCATTATTGGGTAAACTATCAGAAGATGGAAGTAAAATCACTTTTATTTTAGATGAACCCGGTAGCCATAAGTACGATGGAAAGTTTGAAATTACCCTGGTTGGCGATACCCTGATCGGCAAATGGAATGCCTATAATAAGGAGCTTAAATGGCCTGAAAAAGAATTTAAATTATTAAAAAAGAAATTCGAATACAATGCAAGTTTGATGTTGCCCACAGAAGCGAGCTACGTAGATTGGAGCGAGCATAAAATGATAAAAAGAGTGGATACAGCAGAAGATGGAAGAGTAGATACACTCGAGGCTAATCCTTTTTACAGAAGTGCTTCCGATCAGATTTTTAAATTAAATGCTTCTACCAATCTGCTTAAAGAAGACGATGTGAAGAATTTAAGGAAATTAGACTTACAGATTATTAAAAATACCATTTTCGCCAGACATGGTTACGTCTTTAAAAAACCAACTTTTAGAAATTTTTTCGATCCTGTAGAATGGTATGTCCCTGTTAAAAACAACGTTGATGATGATTTAACGTCGATAGAAAATAAAAATATCAAGTTATTAGATCGCTTTACCAAATATGCGGAAGACAATTATGATGCTTTTGGCCGTTAATTTGTAAAGTATTAATTATGAAACTGAATAGGGATAAAATACTCGGATTTTTTAAGAAATCGCAAAGCAAAGCCTCGGTAATCTTAAGTGATAAAACCAAAGCCAGCAATACGATTAAAGATGCACTTGGCAAGGCGGTAACCAATAAAGGTGATTTAGAAGGGGTTTGGACCAAACTGGTATTGTTGTTTGCGGTATCTAAAGATTATGTGAATGGCGATTATACCGAAATCCCTAAAAGATCGATTATTGCCATTTTAGGAGGTCTGATTTATTTCTTATCTCCTATTGATGTAATTCCGGATTTTGTACCTGTTTTAGGTTTCATTGATGACATCTATATCTTAAATCTGGTGTACAGGCAGGTGCTCAAAGACCTGGAAAAATATAAAGTCTGGAAAGATGCCCAGGGGAAAATAATAGATATAGATGGCTCAACCACATAAAAGTTTTTTAGACTGGTTGGGCGAGCATCTTTTCAGTTGTCCGTTTAAAACCCATTTCGGGATCGATTGTCCGGGTTGTGGCTTGCAACGCTCAGTTTTAGCATTATTTCGTGGCGATTTAATCGCATCATTCAAGTTTTACTCTGCAACAATTCCCCTCATTTTTTTAGTGATATTTACCATTGTTCATCTTAAGGTTGATTTTAAGTTCGGTGCACAGCTAATAAAAATCGTTTTTGCAGGGGTTGCAGTAATTATTTTAATCAATTACATTTACAAAATATACACTCACCAATTTATCTAAATATACCTATGTCAGAAGAACAGGAAAATCCTCAAGAAAATAGACCTATAGATCTTTCAAAGAATCAAAATCCCGAACCAGCCCCTTTTCAGCCACTTGATCAGGGACCTGCAACGCCACCACCTTTCCAACAACCGCCGCCATTTCAGCAGCCACCACCGTTTGGCCAGTTTGGAGGGGGAGGTTTTGGTCAGCAGAACTTACCAAATGCTACAGCTTCTCTCGTATTGGGTATTTTAGCGATCCCAGCTTGTTGTTTCTACGGGATATTTGGAGTGATATTTGGTGTAATTGCATGGATATTAGGTGCTGGTGATATGAAAAAATATCAGCTTAACCCGGGTTTATACACAGAATCATCATATAAAAATGCAAAAGCAGGTAAAATCTGTGGAATGATTGCGACTATTTTAAGTGTGTTATTTATCGTGATCGTTGTATTAATGATAGCTGGAGCAATTACTAATCCTCAAATGTTTGATAACTTTATCAAAGGTTTGAAATAGATCATTAATTTTACCTTAAAAATATAAATCGGATGGCGCATGCCATTCGATTTTCTTATTTTTGTACTATTGATATTGTAAAATAAAAACTAAGATAATGTATCCAGAATATTTAGTAGAGCCAATGCGTAAGGAATTAACTAACGTTGGTTTTCAAGAGTTAAAAAATGCAGCAGACGTAGATCAGGCTATTAAAGGCGAAGGAACTGTGTTGGTTGTGGTGAACTCAGTTTGTGGTTGCGCAGCAGCAAATGCGCGTCCGGCAGCTCGCGCAGCAGCCGCACACGAAAAACATCCTGATAAATTGGTTACCGTTTTTGCAGGTATGGAAAAAGAAGCGGTAGATCAGGCTAGAAATTACATGATGCCTTTTCCTCCATCATCTCCGGCAATGGCTTTGTTTAAAGATGGTAAATTGGTTCATATGATCGAGCGCCACCAGATTGAAGGAAGACCAGCACAGATGATTGCTGATAACCTGATCGGTGCTTTTGAACAATATTGCTAACATTTAATCACAGCTTGTTGGCTTACACCGATAGGTGATTCTTAAAATTATATTGAAAAGGTGAATGGAAACATTCGCCTTTTTATATTTATGAGTTTCGTTAATTTGTCATCCTGAATGCAATGAAGGATCTAAATAGACGATATATGCGAAAATAATTAGATCTATATTATAGTTTAAGGTTCTGTGTGTTCAGTAAGAGATTCTTCACTGCGTTCAGAATGACAACACTCACCTAATCTTATCGTCTCGCTAAGGCTTTAGTTTTTTATGGAATCTTGGAGAAAATTTAAGTAAATAAAGGTCTTCACTGCATCCGATAGCTGTCGGATCAGAATGGACAGAGAAGTAAAAATCTGTGTAATCACTAAAAATCACCTTAATCTGTGCTTTTAAAAATCCTTATTCAGCAATTTCTCCAGTTCTCCGAAAGAAACATTCATTCTTACCCTTCCTTGTTTGGCATATGAGATTTCTCCGGTTTCTTCTGATATAATTACCGCAACAGCATCAGTTGTTTCCGAAACACCAATACCTGCACGGTGTCTTAATCCAAATTGGGAAGGTAACTGGTCGTTATCTGTTAAAGGCAAAATACAGCTGGCACTTTTAATTCTGTTTTCAGAGATCACTACAGCGCCATCATGCAGTGGACTGTTTTTCTGGAAGATACTTTCCAGCAAACGTTTCGATATTTTGGAGTCAACAAATTCGCAGCTATTGGCAAAAAATTGTTCATCATAAAATTTAACGAATACGATTAATGCCCCTGTACGCGTTTTCTTCATGCTTTTACAGGCGTCGATAATTGGTTTTATCCGGGTTAAATTATTCCTCTCAATTTCTTTCCGGCCAAATAAATAACCCCACCACGCTTTGTTTTTTTGTAAAAAAGCATTTTTCCCGATCAGTAAAAGGAAGCGCCTGATCTCCGGGTGGAAAATTACGATCAATGCAATAATCCCCACGCTCATAAACTTTTCTATGATTGCGGTCAATAACTCCATGTGTAAAGCCTTTACTATCCAGTAAAAAACTGTAATAATAAACATTCCAACAAGCAGGTTAACAGCTAGTGTATTGCGGATTAGGGTATAAACGTAATAAATTAATAAGGCCACCAAAATAATATCAACGATATCAGTTGGCGATACTTTAAGGAAGTCAAAATCAAAACCTTTCATTAGTGGCAAGATAGCAAAACGGATTTCAGTTTACAAGATAGGTTAACTGTTTAAAGCTGTTAATTGTAGATAAAATATTATAGATGTACAAAAACGCTAACCACTCAACCCAACCTCTCCACCAACCGCACACACTCTACCGCTTCCTTAACATCATGTACCCTTAAAATACCTGCACCTTTTTGCAGCGCAATGGTATTAAGTACGGAAGTTCCGTTCAGGGCCTCTGCTGCCGAAGTGCCAAGCGTTTTATAAATCATTCCTTTACGTGAAAAGCCCACTAAAATAGGCAGCTTGAATATTTTAAAGGCCTCCATCTGCCTGAGCAACTCGTAATTATGTTCGGTCGTTTTTCCGAAGCCAAAACCAGGATCTATGATTATATCATGGACGTGCAGGGCCTTAAGTGCCGCAACTTTTTTCGCCAGGTAATCGATTACTTCCAGCAATACATTATTATAAACCGGATTTTGATGCATATTTTGAGGAGTACCCTGCATGTGCATCATCATGTAAGGTACCTGTAGCTTAGCTACTGTCTCAAACATCTGCTCATCCATATCGCCAGCGGCAATGTCATTGATGATATGTGCACCGGCCGAAATGGTTTCCTCAGCAACTTTTGCCCTGAAAGTATCGATAGAAATGACTGCTTCCGGAAATGTTTTTACCAAACTTTCTACCACGGGCACCACACGGTCTATTTCTTCATTGATTGAAATGTCCTTTGCGCCTGGTCTCGATGAGTATCCCCCTATATCAATAAATGTGGCACCTTCATCAAGAAACCGGGCTGCTTTGATTAAAGCCTCGTCTATTGATTTTGTGCGGCTATTGTCGTAAAAAGAATCGGGGGTTATATTTAAAATACCCATCACTTTTGGGCTGCTTAAATCGATCATTCTATCCTTAATATTTAAGCTTTTTTTGGGCTCAAAAAAGTTTTTTTCTGCCATAATAAACCCTTTCGGGATTTGGGTTTCGCTTTAAAGATGTATCTTTAGCTTTTGTTTTTTCAGAACAAAAATACACTAAAAACTAAATAATTATTGGCTTTGACACAAACAAATACCTCTACCGAGTTTGATGAAGTGATTGCAGTTTGCAGATCATTATTTTTAAAAAAAACTAAAGATTACGGCACTGCTTGGCGGATTTTAAGGCCAAGTTCGATCACTGACCAGATTTTTATCAAAGCACAACGCATCCGTACCCTGGAAGAAAAAAAAGTAAGTAAGGTGGGAGAGGGTGTGATTTCTGAATACATTGGGATTATTAATTATTGTGTTATTGCCATGATGCAGCTGGAATTGACCGAAAGCGACCCCAATGAAATGCCCTATGATGAAGTTGAAAAAAGGTTTGTAGAAAAGGTAACAGAAACTAAAGATTTAATGTTCGCCAAAAACCACGATTATGGTGAGGCCTGGCGCGATATGCGTATTAGCTCGTTAACCGACCTGATTTTGATGAAAATATTTAGGGTTAAACAGATAGAAGATAACGAAGGACAAACGCTGGCTTCAGAGGGTGTTAACGCGAATTATCAGGATATGCTGAACTATTCGGTTTTCGCGCTGATCAAACTCGGCGTTAAATAAATAGCATTATAAGGCTTTAAAAAAATAAATATATAGATGCGAAATATAATTTTAAGATTCTCCAGGATTTTTGTCGGTGCTTTATTCATATTTTCAGGATTGATCAAAGCTAACGATCCGCTTGGCTTTGGTTATAAGTTGCAGGAATATTTTGAAGTTTTTCATATGAATTTCCTCAGCGGTATGGCCACAGGTATAGCCATTTTGCTCTGTACTTTGGAAATTGTGCTGGGTGCGTTATTGTTATTGGGTTTCTGGAGTAAAAAAGTAGCCTGGGGCTTATTGTTGCTGATTATATTTTTTACGCTGTTAACATTTATTTCTGCCGCATTTAAAGTGGTTACCAGCTGCGGTTGTTTTGGCGATGCCATTCCGCTAACGCCTTGGCAATCGTTCAGTAAAGACCTGATCCTTTTGGCGCTGATTATTGTGATTTTCTTAAACAAAAACCTTATTCAGCCATTATTTAAAAAAGAAGCTACACAGAGAAATATTGCTATTACAGTAACGGTTATATCCTTAGGTTTTGGGTTATATACTTACAATGTTTTGCCGATTATTGACTTTCTGCCTTATAAAGTTGGCTCACATCTTCCTTCATTAATGGTAATTCCTCCGGGAGAAAAGCCTGATGAATTTGAAATCATGTACCACCTCAAGAATAAAAAGACCAAAGAGGAGAAAGATATGAGCGATAAAGCCTATCTTAAAACTGAGATCTGGAAGGATGAAAATTGGGAAATTATTGGTGAACCGGCAAAAAGACTGCTTAAAAAAGGCTTTGAGCCTAAAATCAAAGATTTGAATATTACTGACGCTTCAGGCACTGATTATACCAAGGAACTGATCGAAAATCCATACTATAATCTGATTTTTGTGGCTTACGATCTTCATAGTACAAATGAGGCAGCTATTGGTAAATTAAACGCACTTGCCATTAATGCTACACAGCAGTTTAATATCCGTACGGTTTTGCTTACTTCCAATTCTGCACAGGATGCTCAGGCGTTTATCAAAAAGAACAACTTGTTTTCTGAAGTGTTTTATGCAGATGCAGTGCCTTTAAAAAGCATGGTAAGGGCAAATCCTGGTGTTTTGTTAATGAAGAATGGTGTGGTGATTAATAAATGGCATTTTCATAATGTGCCAACTTTTGACCAGTTAAGCAGAAAATATTTCGATAAATAAATATGATCGGATACGCACTGAAAAAACTGATGTATGGACTACTGGTAATGGGTGGTGTAATATTGGTTGTTTTTGTGCTGTTTAATATTTTGCCCGGCGATCCTGCAAGGATGACAATGGGGCAGCGAGCCGATGTTCAGTCACTTGAAGCAGTTCGCAAAGAATTTGGTTTAGACCGATCAAAGCCTGTGCAGTTTATTTTATATATTAACGATTTATCTCCAATCAGCATTGTGGATAACGATAGTACCAGTCAGCAGAAATACCATTATGCAAAACTCATTGCTTTTGATAAAAAAGTACTGGTATTAAAATGGCCCTATCTGCGGAGCTCGTACCAAACCAAACGCGATGTAACTGCAATCCTTTCTGAAACCGTACCAAATACCTTCATCCTTGCTTTAACGGCCATGATTTTTGCCACCATCATTGGTGTGTTTTTGGGTGTGCTATCAGCGGTTTATAAAGATTCATGGATTGATAAATCAGCAAATGCATTTGCCATCCTGGGGATATCTGCACCTTCTTTTTTTGCGGGAATTATTATTGCCTGGCTTTTCGGATTTGTGCTGAGCAACTACACAGGTTTAAAAATGAGTGGTAGCTTATATTCTTACGATCCTTTTAATGGTGAGGTATTGACCCTGAGAAATTTATGGTTACCGATGATAACGCTGGGTTTAAGGCCATTGGCCATTATAGTACAGCTTACCAGAAGCGCCATGCTGGATGTTTTGGCGCAGGATTATATCAGGACTGCAAGGGCCAAAGGCTTAAGTAGAAATGCCATAATTTATAAACACGCTTTAAAAAACGCCATGAACCCGGTTATTACCGCTATCTCAGGATGGTTTGCCTCTTTATTGGCAGGTTCTTTTTTTGTAGAGTACATTTTCGGCTATAATGGCTTAGGAAGAACAACGGTAACCGCTTTAGAAATGTCCGATTTTCCGGTTGTAATGGGTTCAATTCTTTTTATCGCTTTCGTATTTGTAGTCATTAATATCCTGGTTGATATTTTATATGCTTATGTCGATCCAAGAGTTAAATTAAGTTAGATTATGCGAGAGGAAGAAATTATAAATTATACCCAGCTTGCCGATGCCCGCATCATCGAAATTTTTAAATTGGCAACCATTGAGTTGCCTGATGCAGAACGTTTGTTCAGTCACGTGCTTAATGCACAGCATATTTGGGCACAACGGATTTCTGGCAAAACACCGCTCTATGGGGTTTGGGATATCCACTCAACAGAGGATTTTGAAAGCCTTTCTTTAGAAAATTTCAGGCTGATCAGGGAAGCATTGAATAATCATCCTTTAGATAAACGGATTTTATATACTAATACAAGAGGCGATCAATATGAAAACCGCATAGACGAAATTTCATTTATTTAATCACTCTACTTATCATCGCGGACAGGTTGTAACTTTATTAAAAAAGGCAGGTTTTACACCGCCTGTAACCGATTATATTATGTTAAAACGCGACCATTTGTTATAGGTCGGCTATAAGAACTTTAGATGAAAATTTTCCTTATCGGATATATGGGCTGCGGCAAAAGCACCAAAGCAAAACAATTGGCACAACGTTTAGATTGTCCTGTAATTGACCTGGATGCCGAAATTGTTTCGAAAACTGGTAAAAGTATTGCCGAATATTTTGCAGAATTTGGAGAAAGCGGTTTTAGGGATTACGAAAGTGAAATGCTTAAAACATACAATTATCCCGAAACCTGTGTGGTGGCTACCGGAGGCGGATTGCCTTGTTTCTTTGATAATATGGAATGGATGAATGCACATGGCGAAACGGTTTACCTGCAAATGAATCCTGCGGCTTTGGTTTCACGTTTACATAACCGCCAAAAGCGCCCTTTGATTAAAGATTTGGATGATGAACAACTCTTGGTATTCATTAAAGAAAAACTTCAGGAGCGCGATCCTTTTTATACAAAAGCGAAAATAATTATAGATGCATTTGATCTTGATGGAGAGAAGTTAGAGGAAGCAATTAGGGGAAGTCGTTAGGCTGCAGTCCTTAGTTCCGGGTCTTAAGTCTGTAGTAGGTTAATTGCTTTAATATAGTTATAGTTCATGAGCTATCGACCATGAACCATTAAACTATTGACCAATGACTAATGAACAACTGAACTAATATCATCATCAATGATCTTGGCCGACAACAATGCCAAAGGAATTCCTCCGCCCGGATGTACACTTCCTCCACAGAAGTATAAATTTTTAACCTTAGAACTGAAGTTGGGGTGTCGTAAAAAAGCAGAAAACTGATTGTTGGAACTGTTGCCATACAAAGAACCCTGATACGATCCGGTTTTGCTTTCGATACTCCGGGGATCCAGGATCTGTTCGCAAATGATATCTTTTTCAATATTCCTGTTCAGAATCCGGCTGATTTTTTTGATAATATTTGTCCTTGACTCCTTAATCAACTGGTCCCAGTTTTGTCCCGTATTAGCAGGTACATTAATCATCACAAACCAATTTTCAGCATTTGCAGGCGCATCGCCTCTGAGGTGTTTAGCGCTGATATTTATGTAAACAGTAGGATCATTGCAAATGGTTTTATCTTTCCAGATGGCATTAAATTCATTTTGGTAGTCTTCAGCGAAGAAAATATTATGTAAGCCTAAATCACTGTAGTTCCCATCCATACCCCAGTAAAAAATCAATGCTGAACTGCTGCGTTCCTGGGTTAATAATTTTTTAGGTTCAGCTATGCCTTTAAGTAAATTTTTGTAAGTAAACCAGATGTCAAGGTTAGAGATCACTAACTCTGTTTTGTAGGTTTTATCGTTAACTTTTACCCCGTTTATTTTAGGTTTGTTTTCATTGGTGTATAATATTTCTTCAACTTTTTGGCTGTAATGAAACCGGGTACCCAGTTCTTCAGCCAGCTTAATTAAAGCCTTAACAATACCATACATGCCATCTTTTGGAATAAAAGCGCCAAAATGATATTCAAAATGTGGAATTACATTCAATGTAGCTGGCGCCTGATATGGATTTGAGCCATTATAGGTGGCATACCGGTTAAAAAGTTGCGTGATCCGCTCATCTTTAAAAAATGATTGGTTAGCCCTGGCCTGTGTTCTAAAGGCATCAATCTGCCCAAAACGGAATATCGATTTTAAAGTATCCCAATGCAGGTAACTTTTAAGTTTATGCAAACTCCTTTCTAAAAATACACGATGAGTAACCTCGTAGATTGTCTCGCTCTTTTTTAAAAAATGCTCAACTTCTGCTGCGGTTGAATTGGTTTTCTCTTCTATATCCCTTGCAAATTTATCAAGATCGGAGGTAGCGTTTAACCTTAAACCATCTTCGTAAAAGTAACGGCAAACTTCTTTTAGTTTAATGTACTTAAAATAATCTTCAGGATTCTTTCCAGCCAGTTTAAAAAGTTCATCCACATATTGGGGCATGGTAAAAAGACTTGGGCCGGCATCAAACCTGAAACCATTTATTTTTATTTCCCCTAGTTTGCCTCCGGGTTTCGAATTGGCTTCAAAAACTTCAACATCATACCCCTTTACAGAGAGGCGAATGGCAGACGCAATTCCCGCAATTCCGGCACCGATAACTATGGCTTTTGGTTTAGGCATAATGCGAAAATAGAATAAATATTTTACTAACTTAAGGCAATGACTAAGGATGATATTATAATTTATAAAAATGAAGAGGGATTGCCGGCAATAGAAGTGGTTTTCGGTAATGATACTGTTTGGCTTACTCAGCAGCAGATGCAACAGCTTTTTAATAAAACTAAACAGAATATAAGTCTCCATATTAAGAATATATTTAGTGAAAATGAACTGGATAAAAGTTCAACTGTCAAGAAATCCTTGACAGTTCAAAAAGAAGGCAATAGATCAGTTAGCAGAGAAATCGAATTTTATTCTTTAGATGTGATTATATCAGTTGGCTATCGGGTAAAATCGGTAGAGGGAACGAAATTCAGGATATGGGCCAATCAGATTTTAAAAGATTATCTATTAAATGGGTATGCCTTAAATCATAAAAAATTACAAGAGCAAAGCCAGCAACTCATAGAATTAAAACAGGCGATTAAGTTGGTTGGTGCTGTTCAAAATAACCACTTGCTTAATAATGATGAGCTAAAAGATACTTTTAAAATTCTTACAGATTATGTTTATGCTTTAGATGTTCTTGATCGTTACGATCATCAGCAGCTAGAAAATGAAGTTTCTGGCAATAGAGGCGATTTTAAAATAGAGTACGATTCTGCACTTGAAGCCATAGATGATTTGAGAGTGAAATTTGGTGGAAGCAAACTTTTTGGAAATGAAAAAGACCAATCATTTAAAAGTTCATTATATACGATTTATCAAACATTTGATGGAGAAGAGCTTTATCCGAGTATGGAAGAAAAGGCGGCCAATCTATTATATTTCGTAGTAAAAAACCATTCATTTTCTGATGGAAATAAACGGATCGCTGCCTTTTTATTTGTTTGGTTTCTGGATAAAAATAAAATGCTCTATCGCGAAGATGGTACAAAAAGAATTGCTGATAATGCGCTGGTTGCGCTTACCTTACTCATCGCAGAAAGTGATCCTAAAGAAAAAGAGATGATGGTTAAAGTAGTTGTTAATTTGATCAACTATAAAAACTAACCTACTTCAATTCGGCTAAATACACTTTCGTTTGTTTTTCGATCTCGTTGGTCGCAAATTTAATGGACGAACCTACTTTTGTGGTTTCTGCTTTTACGGGCATTTTATTGATGGTTGCCAATGCATCAACATACCATTTGCACCAAACCTCAATAATATGCTTCTCGTCATTTGCTGCTTTTCCATCAGCAATTGCTTTTTTGCTGAGCTCAAATTCAGTTTTTAGGCGTGTCAAAGCATCTGCTTTAACTTGCGAAACAGTAGCTATAACCGTGTTTTCATCCGCCGAAATCAGAGTATACGCTGCTGTTAAGCCACTTATACCAACGTTTTTCATTTCAGTTGGCGAAACTTTGTCGATCCTGTCGTTATCCGTATGGTAAAATACATCCGTAAAGTGCCACATCAGTAGTCCTGGGATTTTATTTTGCAAAAAAGGAGTGTGATCGCTACCGCCTTCAAAAGGATTATAGTTAACCGTCCAGTTTGCATATTTACCCTGGGCCTTGCAGATATCAAAGATGAAGTCATTGAAATAATGTGGGAAAAGATCTTTTTCACTAACATCGCCGGCGCCCCATTCGGTATGTTTATCTTTTCCCCTTGTCCAGATGGCAGATGGATCGGGCATCTTTTCAATCAGAAAAGAACCTCCGGTTTTTTGGGTGTCTTCGCCAACCATATCTAAACTCATTCCCCACATAATGCCTTTAGCACGCGTAGTATCTTCTGTAATATACCTTCTGGTCGACACAATTTCATCACCCCATAAAAAAGTCAGGCTGCGCTTCGGATTGATCTTTTTTGTCTGGTATAATTCAGCAGTTAGTCTCGCCATTTCTGCCAATGTACCTACGCCGCTCGCATTATCATTTGCCCCGGGCTCCTGTACGTGTGCGCTAAATACAAAACGTTCAGTAGGGCTTACACTGCCCCTAACATTTGCTACAATGGTTAATTCTTCTGAAGGATATATTTTGGTCTGGATATTTACTTTCAATTTCGTTTCACCTTTTAAACAAGCTGATTTTAGTTTTTCTTTAGCAGCATAAGATAGGAGCAGCGTCCATACTTCACTATTGGCTTTCATGCTGCCAAACTGGATAGAAGTTTGATGAAGCTCTGGTTGGGTGTATTTTGGCATCGAATAGCCTAAAACGCCAATGGCTCCGACTTTGGTTGCGATTTGAAGTAAGCGTGACGGATTATTTTCTGAAAACATGATTTTCCCTTTTAAATCCATCTTTTCTATCTCCGCCGGAGCTATCTTTTCGATGTAAACCACATTGGCCGTAATGCCATCAGGAGGAGTTGAGCTGCAGTTGATGGGAATCATGTTGCGGTTGGTTTTGTAAGAAATAAGTGGCTGTGCTTCACCTACAATATCAATATTGGCATCAACAGGTTCCCAGGTGCTGTTTTTCATCGTCCTTTTTTCGATGCGATAAGTTAAAGGAGCTTCAAACTCATTCTGTTTCTGTTCTACAAAACCAGCTTTTTTAAGGATATTTTCTACATAATGGATACTGGCATTAAAACCTGTGTTGCCGGGTACACGGAAATATTTCTCTACAAAAGCTGTGGTTTCGTAGGCATTTTTTTCTATGAAACCAGCCCGCGTCAGCTTGAAATATTCATCTGTTGGGTTTTGTGCATAACATGCCACTCCCGCAAAAAGCAGTGCAAAAAGTATCTTTGTTTTCATGATCATTGGTAAAAGCGAAATATAACAATAGCTTTTGAATCTTTTTATCAATTTAAACAAGTATTCATGTATGCAAATATAATATTGCATGTTAGATTTGCATACATCATTCTCCGAAATTTAGAACCGATACTTAAAGAAGCTTCTGCGTAGCCCTGTTGTGGTGTTGTTAGGTTCCCGTCAATAGGTACTACATTGGCAATCAGCCTTATTGATCAGGTTAAGTCTATGTATGTATATCTTGAGTTAACGTTGGAAAACGACTTGTACTATCACCAAAAATATATGTAAGAGATAGCGGCCTTACTCATGCCTTGCTTAATATAAAAAGTTATAATGAACTACTTGGTCATCCCGTAGTAGGTGGAAGTTGGGAAGGCTTTGTAATCGAAAATATTATGTCTGTAATTCCATCTGGAGTGCAAACCTACTACTATTGAACACCTGGAGGTGCGGAAATAGATTTAATTCTGGAATTTTCAGATACGGAAAAATGGGCAATAGAAATTAAAAGAAGTTCTGCGCCTTCATTGTCAAAGGGGTTTTACTTTGCTTGTCAAGAAGTAAAACCCAGTAGTAGCTTTGTTGTTTATGCAGGTAATGATACCTTTGCAATGCAGGGCGGAGCCATAGCGCTGTCACTGCATGCATTGATGCAAAAGCTTATAAGCTACGCGTAACGCTTGCCCGTTTTACGTTTTAACCCTTCATCAACCGATAACGGGCCTGAACCTACTACCCAAAACATAATCAGCAGAAATAACACCAATATTGAAAACCACAATTCAGAATTCGGTGTAGAAAAACCCGGGGTAAGGTTAACAAAAAACACGGCAAACAGTAAGATTGGGATCTGGATGACGACGGCAAAGCGGGTAACCAGGCCTAGCGTAATCAAAATACCGCCAACTAAATGTGCAAAGGCAACAATGTGAATGGCTACACTGATCAGTACGCCTGAAAAACCGAATACGTTGTTTTGTGTGATCATATTCTGGAGTACGGATGTGTCGCTAACGAAAGAAACACCTTTTCCAAAAATGATCAGGCCAAGTACAATCCGAAGATAATCCAGCCATTTTGAGTGATGAACATCTCCCCAATGTTCAATTTTACGGATAACGTTCATAATGAACCTCCTTTTTATGTGAATGATATATTAAGTTACGGATTTATATCGTAATATCAAATAACATATTGAAAATCAGGTAGTGCCAGTAGGTTTGTGAGCTACATTGAATTTACTTTTCAACGTAATCCTTCGCCTCATTAATCCAGTTCTGTTCGGGTCTTAAAATTTTGTCAGGCCTAATGCCTACGTTATCTATTGCTATCCCGGCATCAATTCTTCTGCTTCTGGAAGTAGCCCAATAAAGCATGTAAGGCATACAGCTAAAATCTGCCCCTCTCATATTAGAATAATCTAAAACACCAGCGGTATGCTCGCCCATTAAGGTTACTTTACTACTTTGTTTAGCCAATAAGAGAAATTCTTCAGTAGTGCTTCCACAGTTTTTATTAATCAAAATGATTACTTTTTGAGGGTAGGGCGTAACGCTGTCTAAACTGAAATTGCTATCATCGGAGAAGGAGACAAGTTTACCTTTACCTTGTTCCATTTTTTTAATGACATTGCTAATAAACACCTTTTGATCAGGTGGAAGGCCATTTGTTGTAGCTATTGCAGCCCAACCTGCTATATTGTCATCTGTAGACAGTACATCTGCACCGATTTCTCTGAATGTGTTTGTGTAGAGATATGGCGTTATGGGCCTGTAAGCAAAATCAGCGCCACCACCATTATTTCTTAAGTCAAGAATCAAATAGGGCATTTTACTTAAGTTAGATCGATTTGCTTTAAACAAGGAATCTATGTTCTTTGCATTCAGCTGATTAAATGTGCTAATCTTTATGTATAGTGTTTTTGTGGAAAGTGATTTACTGGCGACAGGTGCTTCACCAACAGGCTCTGCTGACGATTGCTTACTTCCTTCTCTTTTAAAAGTGCCTAAAGTATTTCCTTTAATTTGTAATAACACATTTGTAGGAATATAATATCGATCATACATAATGCCTTTAAGCGTATCCTTGATGCTTTTAAGCGATAACACTACCTGTCCAGGCAACCATTTGCCAGGTTTTGAGGAAATGACAACCCCCGCATAATCCCGAAAGCTTGTTTTGTTTTTGATCACTGCTATTCGGGATGTGGAATCCTCATTCCAATAAATGCCCGTAATCCCTTTTGTGTTTTTAAGCTCGGCGAGCTCCTGGCTTGACAGGCTTAAGCGTTCCATTGCTTGAATACGTTCTTGTAATTTAGTTTCTTCTCTTTCTTTCGAGATCCTGTTTCTGCCTATTTGAATATGCCCATCTTTGAAAAAGGTTAACCACTCATTAATTAAATAAATACATTGCGCGGATGTTGTTATTGATTGTGATTGCTCAAGTGCAGCCTGTGTGCGTTTATGATAGATAGCTTCTGTTTTAGCATTCACCTTATCTTTAAAACCCGCATAATTTTTTTCAATTTTATCTTTAACATAATTAAATTCCAGGCTGCAATTACAAGGCTGTGCAAAAGAGTTAAAAGAAAAGAGGAATAAAAGTAATACACTGGTTAGGATGGATTTCATAGGGGATAGCATCATTAAGCTTAACAGACTACAAGTATAAAAAATAAATCTAACCTCCGTTATCTATTGGTGTACATGGCAACTAAGTTTAATGATTAAGCCTTTGTATCAAAAAAGGGCTAATTTAGTAATGCATGAGAACTTGCTTTCACCCGGCGATCTATTTGGTGGCCACTTTGTACTAAAATGTTGAGGGTACGGTTGGTGAGATATAGAAACTGATGATGCCAATACAGATCAAAACTGAATTTTCTGATGGAGACGGCTTTTAACCATTTGATGTAAAATTAACATAAAATTAATCTATACCGTTTCGGTTTTTGGTATGAATTTGGTATTATTGCTTAAATAGATAGGTTTTTTATCATGAGCAAAGAAATATTAGAGTTTTCTGTACAGGTAGATGAAAAATTTGACCTAAAATTTAATTGGTTAGATGGCTTTTGGGGCGCTGCATTTAAATTTTTTGGAAAATAATTTTTAAAATCAAAAATATATTGAATCAGTTACTCTGAACTGAACGGAAAAGTATTGCCTGATCTTTCTGAAAGACCATTTATCTTGATCATTAATTCTGCTTTAGTCTTGCAGTTATTTATATTCATTCCAACTTTAGTACTCATCTTTAGTCTTTAGCCTTTGGTCTTTCCTCTTTCAGCTTTTAGCCTTATCTTTGCAAAATAATGAGTAGAAGAAAGCCCGGTACGGTAACTATTGTTCCAAACGTACATATAATCGATATTGCTGAAGAGGGAAAAGGTGTTGGCAAGTCCGACGAATTGGTCATTTTTGTTGACAAAGCTGTTCCTGGCGATGTGGTAGATGTGCGGTTGACCAAAAAGAAAAAGAATTTTGCAGAAGCAATCATCGAGCAGCTGCATACAAAATCGGAACTCCGTACAGATCCTTTTTGTCCTCATTTCGGAACCTGTGGTGGTTGCAAATGGCAACACATGGGTTACGATGCGCAGTTAAAGTTTAAGCAGAAAAATGTTGAGGCTGCGTTACAACGCTTAGGTAAAATAGATACCTCAGGAACTGAACCTATTCTTGGTTCGGCAAAAAACAGGTATTACCGTAATAAACTAGAGTTTACTTTTTCGAATAAACGTTGGTTAGAAAAAACCGATATGGAACGCGAAGAGGATTTTGATATGAATGCATTAGGTTTTCACGTACCCTTGCGTTTTGATAAAATTTTAGACATTGAGCACTGTTACCTGCAGGATGAGCCTTCTAACTCGATCAGGAATTCGGTGCGTAAATATGCTTCTGATCATGGTTTGTCTTTTTACGATCTGCGTAACCATGAAGGCGCTTTACGTAACCTGATTATCCGCACTTCCACTACCGGAGAGGTAATGGTAGCGGTAGTTTTCGCTTATCCGGAGCAAGAGCAGGTTGATGGTTTAATGGGTTTTCTTCAAAATGAATTTCCACAGATTACTTCTTTGCTGTATATCGTTAACCAAAAGAAAAACGATACCATTTTTGATCAGGATGTGGTGGTTTTCTCCGGTCGTGATCATATTTTCGAAGAAATGGATGGCATCCGTTTTAAAATCGGGGTGAAATCTTTTTACCAGACCAATTCTGAGCAAGCTTTTGAATTATATAAAATCACCAGGGATTTTGCCGGTTTTAAAGGCGACGAACTGGTTTATGATTTATATACTGGTGCAGGTACCATCGCGAATTTTATTGCAAAAAACGTGAAGCAGGTAGTAGGCGTAGAATATGTGCCAACCGCAATTGAAGATGCGAAGTTTAACTCTGAATTAAACGGGATCGATAATACCATCTTTTATGCTGGCGATATGAAAGATATCCTGACTTCAGAATTTATATTGGCGCATGGTAAACCAGATGTGGTTATTACCGATCCGCCACGCGCTGGTATGCACGCAGATGTAGTACAAAGGTTACTGGAAATGGAATCTGAAAAAATTGTTTATGTAAGCTGTAATGCGGCTACGCAAGCAAGAGATTTAGAGTTACTGAAAGAGAAATACGATGTGGTGCGCATTAAACCTGTGGATATGTTTCCGCATACGCAGCATGTAGAAAATGTAGTATTGTTAAGGTTAAAGTAATAGAATTGATTGAATGAGTGAAGGATTGAATGAGGCAATTGGGCATTAACATTCAACAATTCACTCAATCAAAATTCAATTAGTAGTTAGGTATGGATAGAGAAGAATTATTAGGCGCAACGCCCGAGGAGAACGGAGCAACACAAAAGAAGCAGGAAAGTCCGCTGGTAAGCTTAGAAAAAGACCTGGAGTTTTATGCTGATGCGATTAAAGAAGTAGCCATCGAAATTATGGTTGAAGGCATTTCAGCCCACCCTATTTTTATTGCGCACCAACATGAGGTGAACATTGGCGAACTTATCTTAAACAAAGAAGAACTTAATACCGATTGGACGATACAAGCTTCTACTTTAGAAGAGTTTGTAGAAAAAGGAATCATCAGTAAGGAGAAAAAAGAACCCTTCTTAAAAGTGTATAAAAAACCGGAAGATTTTATGTGCGTATTCGTAGTTGTTCCTGAAGGTGCCAACTTTATTTATTATCCGTATAAAAAAGGTAGAGGGTAGAAAGGTTGAGGGTTTAAGGTTTTCTCACTATAGCCTTTAATGACCATAATCTGTGCAATCACCTATATTAAAAAAAGTGCCGCTTTGCATCCACAAAGCAGCGCATATTATTAACTAAACTAAACTTTTAATTTACGTGGTGTACATCTCCGCTTTTTGAGCTTGATGTTTTTTTAAGTGAAGCGTTTCCTTTATAACTCACGTCGCCACCACCACTCGCACTGGCCTCCAGGCCTTTATTTACATAAAGACTTACATCAGAACCACCAGAAGCCTGCACTTTTGCATAATCAGTAATCAATTCATAAGCGTCTATATCACTACCGCCACTGGATTGAATGGTCATATTTTCTGCTTTGCCTTTTAAATCGATATCACTGCCGCCGCTTGACTGGATGGATAAGTCGTTACAAACCACCGTTAGTTTTAAGTCTGACCCACCAGATGAGCGAATAGCAAGTTTATCGGTTTTGATCTGATTTTGTGTAAAAACATCCGACCCTCCGGATGCTGCAATTGCATTTAGGCTTTTGAAACTTACATAAGCTTTAATGGTACGGTTTTTAAACATACCGCTCCAGTTGATGCCGTCTTTAAATTTTATGGTAACATTACCGCCACTTTGCTCAACAATAATATCTTTTAATGTTTCCGAATCTGATTTTATGCTCACACTCTCACTACCACCTTGGGTTAGGTACAAGTCAATTCCACTGCTTACACCGATACTATTAAAATTTTTAACCGTGAAACTTTTAGTTTCCTGTGCTTTAGCGATGTAGCTTGTTAGCACTATAAATAAAATTGCGGATGATTTGGTAAGGATTTTCATAGTCGTTTTGTTAAATGATTCTGAAGCTTCATTACGCAATATTGTGCAATAATGGCTTCGATTTTGTATTTTGGTTATTCATTAGACGCATCTCTGATGAAAACGTTGCAAGCAGTGGGAATTATTTTTCAAATAGTTGAAAAACCTGAATTGTCTTCTTAAGAAGTTTAAACTATTTATTCGTTTTAGTACATTTTAGAATATTATCTCCGTCTTTAATTAAAAGCGTATCAACAATACCTTTTTCATTTTTTGTAAAAATTATTTTTGGATCAAAATCCCAAAGAAAAAATATTTCCTGTGTTTGCGGGAACAGATTGAAAGTTGGTAAACCAATGGTTTTTAAAATTAAATTCTTATCTTTTTTATAAATATTTACCTCTTCGCCATCTGGCCTCATGTATTTGCCTGTATAGGTTTTTAATATATCATCGCTTATATTAAAAACTTTCGGGATGTCATTTAGTGGTGTACTTTTGAGGGCTTTATGTATGATTTCTGTTCCTTCAGGCCAAAAAGATCTAACAATGTTATTGCAAATGATTTGCCCGTTGTCTCCATTGGTTAATACAATTATGCCACATTTTGATTTTGGAAGTAATACGATAATTGCCGCTACTCCTGCATCGTTACCTCCATGTTCCATTGCATATTCATGATTGGGTAAATCTTTAATTAGTCGCCAACCTAGTCCCTGCATTAAATTCTGATTAATTTTAGCCTGTCCTTTAATTATTTCGTTAAATAATTGCTTAGAAATATGGAGACCATTTAAAGTTTCAATGCCAAATTTACTAAGGTCAGTAACTGTTGTGATCAGATCATCTGCAGCACTTGGTTCGGAAGCATAATTACTTTTGGTGTATTCTTTTCCATTGGCATCATACCACCTGCTAAATCTTTTTAGATCTTGCTTACCATCCCATTCATGTTTGGTGTCGATCATACCGAATGGTTTAAATAAAATAGAGTCTGAAAGTTGAACTAAAGATTTGTGAAATTTATGTTCTATGGCTTTTTTGAGATACTCCACCCCTTCTCCCGAATAATTAAATTTGGTTCCCGGCGCAAATTCAAATTGAAGTTTTCCTGATGCATTCATCCATCTCCAATTGCTAAATCCTGATTGATGACTTAAGATATGGCGGGTTGTAAGTTTTTTTGATAATGAATCAGATGCAATATCAGGATCGGTATAATAATGATATAGTGGTTCATCTAATTGCCAATCGCCATTATCGATTAGTTTTAGTACAAGCGTTGAAAATACCACTTTAGTTACCGATGCTACATTGAAAAGTGTATTGACTGGTTTTAGAGACCCAGTAGAATCCTGACCATATACTTTTGCATGTATTAACTTTCCATCTTGTATTATGCCAAGGCCTACATTTGGGACATTTAAATCTTTTTGCCAGGCAGCTATTTGATCTTCTAACAGTTTGATTTTTTCTTCAGATCGATTGTGTTTGAGTATTTTACTACGACTATTATGCTGAGCATAATTGATAGTCGGACTTAATAGAAAAAAAAAATATAAAAAATTATTTTGTTCGAATGTTTCATTTTCCCTGCGTGTTCTATTGGATTATCAGACGGTGAGGAGGAGAAAACGTTGCAAGCAGTTGAAATTATTTTTCAAATAGTTTGAATTTCATCCTTAAAATCGTTCTTTTTGTATTCAATCCTTTTTATACAATGGCATCGCAACTACTTATTCTTAACAAGAAACAGATTCAGCAGAAAATAGACCGTATCGCTTATCAGATTTTGGAAGATAACCTGAATGAGAAAGAAATAGTATTGGCGGGTATCTGGGACCGCGGCTACAAATTGGCATTGAGATTAGAAAAGGTACTAAAAAAAATCTCTGGCTTTAAATTAACCTTACTGCGCATTGATCTGCAAAAGGAGAGTAGCAAATTGGTTGCTTCAACCGATCTCGATGAAAGCCATTGGAAAAATAAAGTAATTATTATCGTAGATGATGTATTGAACAGCGGTAAAACGCTCGCTTATGGTTTAGGCGTTTTCTTAAATACCCCACATAAAAAAATCCGAACCGTAGTTTTGGTTGATCGAAGTCACAAAATTTTCCCTATTGCCACTGATTTTGTGGGTCTTGAATTGGCAACTATCTTAAAAGAGCATGTAGATGTGGTGATGGATGTGGAGGGAGAGGAAGATCGGGTTTATTTGAGCTAGGTTGGATGTAAAATGGAAGAGGTAGGGTTAAAGGCCTATCTTTAATCGAAGTAAAAAATTTGTTTAATTCGTCATTTCGACCGAAGTGGAGAAATCTTTAAACAGTACATCAAAAATCCTATATTCCTTTTACAAGCGAGGGGGGTATTACTAAAATTTGCAATTCACCTCATTTTTTTGCAATTTCCCGAAATGTATCAGCCCAGAAAAAATAATTTGATCTTCAGCTTTTTCTCCTGGTACATTCAGTTTATCATCAAAAAAGATTTTGCAGCATTTCAGTATGATCAAATTCAGGTTGAATCTGATGCATCTTTGTTGGTTTTAGCCAATCATTTCAGCTGGTGGGATGGGTTTTTCCTCTTTTATATCAATAAAAAAATATTTAAGAAACAATTTCATGTTTTGGTAAATGCCGAAAACTATACTAAAGTTGGTTTTCTAAAGTATCTTGGTGCTTTTGCTGCCGAAAATAAAGGTAAAGATGTTTTAGAAATGCTTAATTATGCAGGCAAATTGTTAGATAATCCTGCAAATATGGTACTTGTATTCCCTCAGGGCAAATTGTATTCAAATCACTTGAAAAATATCAGTTTCGAAAAAGGAGTAATGCAAATGATTAATGCCAGTCAGAAAAAAATCAATATTATTTTTGCTGCTACCTTTATCGATTATTTCGCGAAAAGAAAGCCCTCTGCCTATACTTATCTACAGCATTGGGAGAACGAGGAGTACGTGAGTTTACAATTACTAAAAAGCGCCTACAATAAACATTACGATCAATCGGTTGTTAAACAAACTCAGCTAATTGAATGACAATTTTTATTTACGCCGTTTTAATTTTTCTGGTGATCCGGTTTTCGGTTACTGTTTTCAACTTCCTCTCTAACCCGAAGTTGCCGAGAGTGGTTAAACACTACCATGATAAGGTTTCGATCTTAATACCTGCGAGAAATGAAGCAGAGAATATTTTGGAATTACTTGTTTCAATAAAAAATCAGGATTATATCAATTATGAGGTTATTGTTTTGGATGATAACAGCAGTGATCATACATTCAGTATAGTTGAGGAATTTTGTTTCTCAAATCCGCAATTCAAAGTGTTAAGCGGTAAAGAGCTGCCTCAAAACTGGCTTGGAAAAAACTATGCCTGCCATCAGCTTAGCGAGTTGGCTACCGGGAAATATCTTTTGTTTATTGATGCAGACGAATCAATCAAAAGAGGACTAATCAATAGCCTCATTAACCGAATGGAAATTGGAAATCTGGCCTTGCTGAGCGTTTTTACGAACCAAACTATAAAATCGATAGGCGAGTGGTTAACCGTACCCTTAATGCATTTCATCCTATTAAATTTATTGCCTTTGCGTTTGGTTAAGCTTTCGAAAAATCCGGCATTTGCAGCAGCAAGCGGGCAATGCATGTTTTTTAATGCTAATAATTATAAAGGAAACCATTGGCATGAGCGGGTTAAACACCAGGTTGTAGAAGATGTGGAGATTATGAAGCTGGTAAAACAAGAAAAATTTAATGCAGAAGCCCTTTTAGCCAACGGACTGATTTATTGCAGGATGTACAAAAATTTAGGCGAAAGCTTAAACGGTTTCAGTAAAAATTTACTGGCAGGTTTTGGTAATAACATCATAATATTATTACTTTACCAGCTTTTGGTAACCATAGGGCCAGTAATTTTAATCTTAAACTTTAATGTTGCTTTACTTGTATTACCATTAACTTTAATAGTGTTAAGTAGAATAATGATCTCTTATTTATCTGGACAGCATGTTTTGATAAATCTGATTTTACATCCCTTACAGATGTTGTTCTTCTTAATCATATCATTTATTTCTATAAAGAAACATATTTTTAAAACGAGTACATGGAAGGGCAGAACGATCAAAACGATTTAAAGATTAAAAGAATTGCAGTTGCAATAATTGTCATTTTTCATTTGGTTGGCTTGTTTGGTTTCTTAATTCCAGTTGCACAGCCTTATTTTATCAAATTAATTCCTTTTCATTTATTGCTGATGTTTGCCGTAATTCTTTTTTCGTACAATGCGGATGTGAAAAGATTATTGTTGCTGGTTTCGGGTGTATTTCTCTGTGGCTTTTTAGTCGAGGTATTGGGCGTGCACACTGGGAAAATATTTGGAAGCTATTATTATGGCGATACGTTGGGATACAAAGTTGCTGCGGTTCCACTACTCATGGGCGTAAATTGGGTAATCCTTATTTTCAGCATTGGGCAAATGATGAAAAGTATGAAAATCAGGAATAGTATTCTGGCTTCTGTACTCGGCGCTTTTATACTGGTTGGTTTTGATTTCTTTTTGGAACCTGTGGCCATGAAATTTAACTATTGGCAGTGGGATTGGCATGAAATTCCGGTTCAAAATTTTGTGGCCTGGTTTATCGTTTCAGTAATCTTGTTGAAGTTTTATTATGCTTTAGGTTTAAAACAACAGAAATATATCGGTACAGCCATGTTTGCTTCACAGTTAATCTTTTTTGTTGTCTTATACATGACAACCGGAACAAATATTTTTGCTTAATTTTGTGGTGTTATTTTAATTAACTTTATAACATGGAAACACTAATCGTACAGCCTAAAACTAAAAAACAACTTTTGGCAGTTGAGGCCGTGTTACAAGCGTTGAATGTATCTTTTAAAAAGGAAAAAAGTTACAGTCCGACATTTATAGATAAAATAGCTAAAGGGGAAGAGGATATAAAAAATGGACGTCTAACCAGGATTAAGGATGTTCATAATATATGGGAAAGTATTTTGTAGATATTACTGATCAGGCTAAACAACAGTTGGCCGCCATACTTAAATCTGGAGATCAGGCTTCATTAAAGAAACTCCAGCAAATTTTTATAGAATTAAGTATCCATCCAGTATCAGGAGTTGGTAAGCCTGAAAAACTAAAATTTGAATTTTAAGGCTATTGGTCGAGACAGATAAATAAAAAAGATAGGTTAGTCTATAGGATCGATGAAGAGATTATTACAGTATTTGTAATTTCTGCAAAGGGACATTATGGCGATAAATAACTAATCCTAAAAACAAATGAGCAATTTAAACTTACAGGTTAACATCGATAAATCATCAGGCTTTTGCTTTGGGGTAGTATATGCCATAGAAATGGCTGAAGATATTCTGGATAACGAAGGTTATTTATACTGCCTTGGCGATATCGTTCATAATGATGAAGAAGTGGAGCGTTTAACCAATCGCGGATTAAAAATCATCGATCACGAAGTATTAAAAAACTTAAGGAACGAAAAGGTTTTGATCAGGGCGCATGGTGAAGCACCTTCAACCTATCAACTGGCTTTAGAAAATAACCTGACTTTAATTGATGCTTCTTGCCCGGTGGTGTTGAAATTGCAGAACAGGATTAAAAATTCCCATGATGATGATGAGCAGGTGCTTATTTTTGGGAAACACGGTCACGCCGAAGTTATCGGCCTCCAAGGTCAAACAGATGGTAAAGCCATTGTTTTTCAAGATTTAGCTGAATTAGATAATGTTGAGCTTCCTGCTAAATTTACATTATATAGCCAAACCACTAAAAGCACCGATAAATTCTACCATATTAAAGATGAATTATTAAGCCGCGGTTACGAAGTAAAAGCTAATGATACGATCTGCAGGCAAGTATCTAACCGATACGAAGAACTCGAAGATTTTGTAGGTCATTACGATAAAATCGTTTTCGTTTCGGGCAAAAAATCATCTAATGGAAAAGTGCTTTATGATGTATGTAAAAAACACAATGACCATTCTTACTTTATTTCTAACGTAGAAGAATTAGATCAGGCCTGGTTTAACGAAAATGATAAAGTAGGTATCTGTGGAGCTACTTCTACACCGATGTGGTTAATGGAAAAGGTTAAGGCTGCATTAGAAAAATACTAATTATAAGAAGAACTAATCAATTAATATTTATTATTTAATGAAAGCCTTGCTGATAATAGATATGCAGATTGGTAGTTTTAAACCTTACACTTTGCGTTATGATACTTTAGGTGTAATTGAGAGGATAAATAAATTATCACATTATTTTAGGATGAATAATTATAAAGTGATTTTTGTCCAACATGATGGTACTAAAGAAAATATATTTTTACCAAATACCTTTGATTGGGAACTCTTGCCAGAATTAGTCACCAGTCCTGCTGATGATATCGTTTCAAAATCAGCTAACGACGCATTTTATAATACAAATTTGCATCATACCCTAGCCCAAAGTAATATTACAGAAATATTTGTTACTGGCTGTGCGACCGATTTTTGTATTGATGCAACAGTTAAGTCGGCTGTTAGTAGGGATTATGAAGTAACTGTTGTGGAAGATGCCCATACAACTGCAGACCGGCCACATTTAACTGCTCCTAAAGTAATTGAGCATTACAATTGGCTCTGGCGTGAAATGACTCCAACAAACTTTAAAATTCAAGTTATAAGAACTAAAGATCTACTTACTTTATTTGCTTAAGAGTGATATGCCAATTGAACAGGGATTTTTAAATCTACAAAACCATAAATCAAAAGCTGTAAACCCATATACCGGAATTCTGGTTGCGTTAACCGTAATGGCCTGTTGGTTTATTTCTCTCTTTTTCTTATTAAACTGGCATTTTAACTGGAACAATCCTTTGGTTTATCTGATGGTTTTCGTTCAGATGCATTTGTACACAGGTTTGTTTATTACCGCCCACGATGCGATGCACGGAACAATATCGCCGAACCAAAAGGCCAATAATTTTATTGGTTATCTTTCCGTTTTTCTTTACGCAGGTTTTTTTTATAACCATTTGTACACAAAACATCACCAACACCACAAGCATGTACATACCGAAAACGATCCGGATTTTGCACCACATGGCTTTTGGAAATGGTATTTCCGTTTCATGCTAAATTATGTCACCATTATTCAATTGGTAATTATGGCCATAGCTTTTAATGTTTTGAAAATCTGGGTTGCTGAAAAGAACCTGCTGTTATTTTGGGTACTGCCATCCTTATTAAGTACTTTTCAACTGTTTTATTTCGGAACCTATTTGCCGCACAAAGGTGAACACGATAACGAATACCATTCTACTACTTTAAAGAAAAATCATTTTGTAGCTTTTATAACCTGTTACTTTTTTGGTTACCACTTCGAACACCATCAAAAACCAGGTATGCCCTGGTGGCAGCTGTATAAAACGAAAAGATAATATCATTAGTTGTGGTGTCGGATGTTGCCGTCTGACACTAAATTAACCATCTTTCGATTTCCCTAATGATCTTTTATTTATTCTAACTGTCAGATGGTAATATCTTACAGCATCCCAAAAACACACCTAAGTTGGGTTTAAAAACGTTAGAAAACCTGCACAAAACCAGGTTCATAAACCTGACTGTACGAAAATCCTTTTTGTGGTATAAACGTTTAAAAATGCATTACCAATCACAAAAAGATTGTAGGGAAGGCAGGGCTACGCTTAAATAGACTTGCTGCATTTGCTTTTCTAGTAAATAAGAAACAAATACAATATATTTTGACCGAAAAATGTCGGCCATCATATTTTTAACATAGGTAAAAAACAATAAAAAGGCGATATTTGCGCCACAAAACATATTCTTGTATACATGAGCAAAAAGGGAATTTTACTGGTAAACTTAGGAACGCCTGATAGTCCGGCAACGGCTGACGTTAGAAAATACTTAGACCAATTTTTAATGGACGAAAGGGTAATCGATATTCCGAAGTTGAACAGAACATTATTGGTTAAAGGTATTATTGTTCCCTTCCGTAGTCCTAAAACTGCAAAATTATACAAAGAAATCTGGAACGAGAATGGTTCACCATTGTTGTTTTACAGTAGGTTACAAGCTAAAATGCTTCAGGAAAGGCTAGGTGAAGGCTACCATGTCGAGTTAGCTATGCGCTACCAAAGCCCATCCATTGCTTCGGCGTTGGCAAACTTAAAAGCAGGTTTGGTAGAAAGTATACAGGTTATCCCAATGTTTCCGCAATATGCTTCTGCGAGTACTGGTTCGGTAATGCAACTGGTAATGGAATTGGTGAGCAAATGGCAAACCGTACCACCGATTTCGTTTGTGAATTCATTTCATGATAACGAATTGATGATTAAAGTTTTTGCAGAAAATGCTAAAAAACATCATGTAGAAAGTTATGATCACGTGTTGTTCAGTTTCCACGGTTTGCCGGAACGGCAGTTGTTAAAGTGCGATCATACCGGAAGTTACTGTTTAAAAAGTGCCGATTGCTGCCAGACATTAAACGATACCAATAAATTTTGTTATTCTGCACAGGGGCATGATACGGCCAGGTTAATTGCCAAAGAATTAAACCTATCGAGAGATCAATATACCGTTTGTTTCCAATCGCGTTTAGGTAAAGAGCCATGGGTGCAGCCATACACTACAGATGTATTAAAGAAGTTGGCCGCCGAAGGCAAAAAACGCCTTTTGGTTTTTAGTCCTGCTTTTGTAGCCGATTGCCTGGAAACGCTTTACGAAATCACGGTAGAATACCATGAAGAGTTTAAGGCCTTGGGTGGCGAACATGTTCAGTTGGTAGAAAGTTTAAACGATAGCCCCGTTTTTATTGAGGCACTTGCCGGAATGGTTAAATAGTCTTAGATTTAAAGATGGCGAACTTTATCATTTTAATGGGGGTATCTGGAAGTGGTAAAACGGTTATCGGAAAGGCTTTGGCACCAAGAATAAATGCTGAATTTATAGATGGCGATAACCTGCATTCACAGCGGAATGTAGATAAAATGGCTGCGGGGATTCCCTTAACAGATGCCGACCGTTTAGATTGGCTACTGCTGATTGCGAAAGTTGGGCGCGAACATGTGGCTCATGGTACAAGTTGCATTATTGCTTGTTCTGCACTTAAGAAATCGTACCGCAATTTGCTGAGAACAGATAATACCAATATCCGGTTTGTTTATTTAAAAGGAAGTTTCGATTTAATTCACGATCGTATTGTTAAACGTTCTCACCAATATATGCCTTCAACCTTATTAAAAAGCCAGTTTGATACATTAGAAGAACCACTGAGTGATGAGCAGGATGTAGTAACGATTTCAATCGATCAAAGTATTCCCGAAATTGTTGAAGAAATTGCTAAGTCCGATCTGATTTCGTAATCATCGAAATAATCTGATCAGTTGCCCCTTTTTTATTTGCAACATATCTTTTGGCCTGGTCTGCAGCATCTTGATTTTCTACGAAACCTTCAAACGCATTAATTAAATCAGTTGTGGAGCTGATGCTTTTCGCTGCACCAATAGCAATGAGATCTTTTGCTTCCTGAAATTTATCATATTTAGGTCCGAAAATTACAGGTAGACAAAATGCTGCGGCTTCTAAAGTATTATGGATACCTGTTCCAAAACCGCCGCCAATGTAAGCCACTTTTCCGTATTGATATAATGAGGAAAGCATACCGATGTTATCGATTATTAAGATTTGAGATTTTAGATCTGAGATATGAGAACTGTCAACATTCAAGTGAGAACTGAAAATTGAAAACCGCACACTGTTAACTGAAAACTGCTTCTCTATACTTTCGATATGGCTTTCGTGAATCTCATGTGGGGCAATAATAAACTTCCAGTTAGGGTATTTTTCTGGCAGGGCCGATAATATTTTCTCATCTTCCGGCCAGGTGCTTCCGCAAACTAAAGTAGGTGAGTTGCCAATAAAGCCTTCGATAAGGGGAAGCGATTTCGGTGATTGTGCATTTTCGTAAACACGGTCGAAACGGGTATCGCCATTAATGGTTACATTATTTAAACCGATTGATTTTAAAAGGTTTTCACTCTCTTTATTTTGTACGAAAAAGTAAGTAACAGATTTTAAAATATTGCGGTAAAAACCGCCATACCATTTAAAAAATGCCTGACCTTCTCTAAAAATGCCAGAAATGACATATAAAGGAATACCCTGATCTTTTAATTCCTGAAAATAGAAATGCCAAAATTCGTATTTAGTAAAAATCGCCATTTCAGGATTAATGCAAGCTATAAAACGTTTAGCATTAGTGGCAGTATCAATGGGGAGATAAAATACGTCTGCCAGTGCATAATTTTTCCTAATTTCATATCCCGAGGGAGAAAAAAAAGTAACTATAATTTTTTTCGCAGGATAAAGGGTTTTTATTTTTTCTAAAACGGGTCTGCCTTGTTCAAATTCGCCTAAAGAAGCAAAATGAAACCATATATGTTTTTCGGCAGGATTAATTTTCCGGGCAATTATGGTAAAGATATTTTTGCGCCCATTGATAAAAAGTTTAGCCTTAGGATTAAATAATGAGAATATCCTGATGATTAAAGTATAAGCCCAGATTCCGATGATGTAAAGTAATTTCATATCTTCGTGCCAAGATAAAACGAATATATTTAAAAAGCTTAAAAATATATGGACGCCTTGCGATTTTACTTAGTATTCAACTAAATAAATAGACTTCGCTGATTGGCCTATAGCTAAACAAAATAAAAAAATATAAGCTAAGGAGATACTGGGCTGAGAACCAAAATTGGACGTGCGGAAGGATTAAAAATTACATACGAATACTTTAAATCATTGCCTTCAGAGGCATTGGAAAAATAGAACATAAAGATTTAACCGTTAAAATGGCAAAAATATTAGTTACTGGTGGAACAGGGTACATAGGTTCGCACACAGCTGTAGAATTACACAACGCAGGATATGAAGTTGTAATTGTAGATAATCTTTCAAACTCGAATATCAAAATTTTAAACCAACTACATGCCATTACCGGCAAATGGTTCGATTTTCATGAAATTGATCTTCAGGATGAAAAAGCGGTACAGGAATTTGCAGAAAACCACAACGATATCGATGGAATTATCCATTTTGCGGCTTCAAAAGCGGTTGGCGAATCGGTAGAAAAACCATTAAAATATTATAAGAATAACTTTTATGGATTGATTAACCTGCTAATTTCATTTAACAGGAAAATTAATTTCGTGTTTTCTTCCTCATGTACCGTTTATGGCCAGCCAGACACTTTACCGGTAACCGAAGCTGCATCGGTTCAGAAAGCAGAATCTCCTTATGGAAATACCAAACAGATCGCTGAAGAAATACTGGCAGAAACTGCTGCGGTAACACCTGATTTAAGTGTAATCGCTTTGCGTTACTTTAACCCGGTTGGTGCCCACGAAACTGCTTTGATCGGTGAACTGCCAAATGGTATTCCGGCAAACCTTGTTCCGTTTATTACTCAATCTGCTATTGGAAAACGTGGTCCGATTACCGTTTACGGAAATGATTACGACACGCCAGATGGTTCTGCTATCCGCGATTATGTCCATGTGGTTGATCTGGCAAAAGCACACGTTGCCGCTATTAAAAAATTAGAAGATGGAAACCCGAACGGTAACTATGATGTTTTCAATATCGGTACTGGTAAAGGATCTTCAGTTTTAGAGATTATTGCCGCTTTCGAAAAAGTAAATGGCGAAAAACTGGATTATAAAATCGGTCCGAGAAGGGCGGGAGATATTGTTCAGATTTATGGCGATGTACAAAAAGCGAATAACGAACTGGGCTGGAAAGCCAATCTGGATATCAATGAAATGATGCGCTCTGCCTGGGAGTGGGAAAAATACATTAAGACTAACCCTTTTTAAATGAAGTTGTCAGAGCACAAAGACTTAAAAACCGCTATTACTGAACTGCCTGTTAAAGAAAAGGACAAGCTGTTATTGCGCTTGTTAGCTAAAGATAAAGTGCTCACTGAACACCTTCATTATAAATTATTAGAGGATGAAAGCGATTTAGAAGATCGGAAAGAAAGGATTAAAGCTGATGTTGAGGAACAGGTTCAGGAACTGAAAAAGCTAAATGCCAAAGAGGCATTGGTAAAAGTAAGGAAAATGATCACATCGGTTAACCACTTTTATAAGGTAACCAAAGATCCTGTTGGGGAAGTAGAACTTAAACTTTTTATCTTAAATGCTATTCCATTTGATTATAAAAAATCAATTTTTGGTTACCGTGATTTTATGATGCTTTTTAGTATCTATTACGTCAAAACAGTTGCGGTAACCATCAATAAATTCAAAAAACTTCACGAAGACCTGCAGTTCGATTTAAGTGAAGATCTTAATCACTTGCTTGATAAAATCTATTCTTCTAAATTAGCTGGAACAGCAGAGGCCAGTAATTTGCCAAAAGAGATCAGTTAAATACAATATTTCCGTTATGTTAATCGATAAATCTCCAGGATTAAAGAATGTAGTTTAAATTTACCTCCAAACAAAAAAGACAAATTACTTTTGAAACCCATTAGTAAGGATTTCATGTTATTAAGTCAACTAGAATATCAATTTTTAGAAATGATAGCGATCTGGATGAACGCATCGGACAAATTAAACAGGAAATAGGATAAATAAAACATGTTCGGATTATTTAAAAAGAAAAAAATAGCGCCTAAATTTAATTTCTCTGGTATCGGAACAGATATGCATTCGCATATTATTCCGGGTATTGATGATGGTGCCCGGACCCTGAATGATTCTCTTCTCCTGGCCAAAAAATTTAAAGCTTTGGGTTATAAGAAGCTGATTGCCACTCCGCATATTATGGCTGATTATTTCCGCAATACACCCGATACTATTAACCGTGGCCTGGACACATTGAGAAAAGGCTTGCTGGAAATAGAACTCGATTTGGAAGTTGACGCCGCTGCAGAATATTACCTGGATGAAACTCTTGAAAAAAAGATCAGACAAAAAGAGGTGTTAACTTTTGGGGATAATTATCTTCTGTTTGAATTATCCTATGTAAATGCTCCTCAAAACCTGATTGATTTTATAAGACTAATGCAGGATGCCGGATATAAGCCTGTACTGGCCCATCCTGAGCGTTATCCTTACTACTACAATTCCTTCGAGAGTTATCGTCAGATCAGAGAAACTGGCTGCCTCTTGCAGTTAAATGGTATTGCTTTAACAGGTTATTATGGCGCTGGGGCAAAAAAAATAGCAGGCGAAATGGTGGAAAACCACATGATCGATTTTTTAGGCAGCGATATGCACCATTTAAAACATGCTGCAGCGCTACAAGATAGCCTTAGTACGCCATCAATGCAACAACTGCTCGCTCAAGTGCAACTGAATAATGCCTCACTGTAGTTGCATTAGTGCATTGCCATTCATTTATTCTTTTTTTGCATGTTGCTAATTGCAAATCACGTCATCCTGAATGATAAACAATTCACCAATTAAAACCTATTAAAGAGTAAAGGATTCGCCTTTAATCTTTCAGAACATTGATTACTAATGGACGGTAAACCAAGTAGCCTATTCGTACCTCAACGCCTCTACCGGGTCTAGCTTTGAAGCTTTTTTGGCAGGGTAGTATCCGGAAAGGATTCCTACCAATACACATAATACAAAGCCACCAATAATAAATAGCCAAGGGATCAGGAATGACCCACCCATAGCAAGAGAAATCAGGTTTCCTAAAACTATTCCGAGAAAAATACCTAAGGCGCCCCCCATTAAACAGATTACTACTGCCTCGATTAAAAATTGGCGACGTATGACCTTAGGATTTGCGCCGATCGCTTTACGGATACCAATTTCCCGTGTACGTTCGGTAACTGAAACCAGCATGATATTCATTAAGCCTATTGAGGCCCCAATTAAAGTAATAATTCCAATGGCCACACCGCCAATAGCCACAAAGGCCAGGTTCTCAAATAATGTTTGAGCAATGGCATCACTCTTGGTAATCTCGAAATTATTAGTTTCGTTTACCTTTACTTTGCGGATATTCCTGAATAGTGCAGTAGATTCGCCAATAATGTTTTCCTGCATCTCATTACTAGGTACCATTACCGTAATGGTGTAAGATGGGTTGGCATTGGCATTAATCTGATTCGCTTTTAACAGCGGTACGTAAACGGCCCTGTCGCCACTAAAGCCCATGCTCGATCCTTTTTTCTCTAATATGCCAACAATTTTAAAACGATTATTGCCCACATTGATCAGTTTATCCAAAGGGTCTGAGTCTTTGAACAACTTTTCTACTACTTCACCACCAACAATACAAACATTACTTCCCAACTGTATTTCAGAAACGCTAAAATTTCTTCCTTGCGAGAGATTTAAACCCTGAGAGGCTAATCCATTTTCATCAACCCCCTGAACGTTAATATTTGGGTTGGTTTTTAAACTTCCATACTTTATGGTAGAGCCATTGCTGGCAAAAACACTTACTGCAACAGTAGCAGGAGTATTCAGGCTATCTTTAAATTTAACGGCATCTTCATAACGGATGGCTTTAAAAGGTTTTGGTCTTTTTCCATTTCCAATCCTGATTCCTGTACCACGGTTTCTGATGGTAAATGAGTTGGCCCCCATGCTACTAAAAGCATCTGTCATACTTTTCTTTACAGCATCAAGAGTGGTTAAAATCCCGACCAAAGCCATTAAACCAATAGCGATAATCAAAGCAGTAAGCATAGTACGCAAGCGGTTAGCTTTAATTGATTCTAATGCCAGTCTGATGTTTTCTCTGTAATTCATTTAGTATTGCGGTAAGCGTTTGGCGGGCAAAGCTTGTAAAAATAAAAAAAGTCCCGATGTTTAGACAAGGGGACTGCACTATATGTTACAATAATATTTTATTTATGCCGAGAAACTCGTGCCACAGCCGCAGGTGCTCGTTGCATTAGGGTTAACGAAGGTAAAACCACGAGAATTTAATCCATCCTGCCAATCGATCATCATGCCCATTAAGTACATCTGGTGTGCTTTATTCATGAAAACTTTAATGCCCTCAATAAAATATTCCTGATCGCCATCTTTTTTCTGATCAAACCCCAAAACGTAGTTCATACCAGCGCAACCACCGCCCTCTACGCCAACGCGTAATCCGTAATCCTCACCGATCTCCTGCTGATCTTTTAATTTATATAACTCTTTAGTTGCTCCTTCAGAAAAAGTAACCGGTGCAAATGCTGTATCAACTGTTGTGCTCATGTTATTTAAATTTTATCTGTTACAAATATAAATAATAATGCACATTTTTGCTTTTAACGGTTCGTTAATATTACCGTAATTAAACAATACTTATGAATACCCAACAGATTTTGATTGATATATTGACCTTATTTGCAGGCATTTTTGCTGCTTTAATGGCCGTTTATTATATTTTAAAGAGCGATATTAAACGATTTTTCGACCTCAAAAATATTGAACTGAATAAAGAGAGCCGGGCGCATATTTTACCCTTACGCTTACAGGCGCACGAACGTTTAATTATATTTATCGATCGTATTAACCCCGCTAATTTGCTTGTTCGCCTGCATCAGCAAGGAATTGCCATAGCTACTTTACAAGCAGGTATTTTAAATGAAATCCGATCAGAGTATCAACATAACATCACCCAACAGTTATATGTAGATGGGGTAACATGGGGTGTGGTACGGAAATTAAAAGACGATACCATTGCCATGATTAATAATGCAGTACAAGGTTTACCAGCCGATGCAAATGGGATTGTGTTGAGTAAAGCTATTTTACAGCACATGGCCAGTATAGATGAAAACCCATACGACTTAACGATCGGGCTGATTAAAAAAGATATCCATAAGCTATTTTAAGGTTAATCTTTTAATTGATTGCGCAATTGCTGGTCATCTGTTCAGTTAACCGATTAACCAGTTTCAATAATTAGCTTTCGAGTGCAGTTAACCCAAATACACACCATTACTGGACCAATTAACCAATGGCCACTGAACAAATGAACTAACCAAATGAGCGAGAAAAAGCACACTACTACTTCGGGGATTGAAATAAAGGCGCTTTATACCGAAGCGAAGCCAATGGAAGAACTGCCCGGAGAATTTCCTTTTACCAGGGGGATCCAGAAGGATATGTACCGAGGTCGCTTGTGGACGATGCGGCAGTATGCTGGTTTTTCGACTGCTGAAGAATCAAATAAACGCTATCATTATTTATTGGCTCAGGGAACAACAGGATTATCTGTTGCTTTTGATCTTCCAACGCAAATTGGTTACGACTCCGATCATGAAATGGCTGATGGCGAAGTAGGCAAGGTTGGTGTAGCTATCGACTCGTTAAAGGATATAGAAATTTTATTCGATGGTATTGAGCTGAAAGACATTACAACTTCGATGACGATTAATGCAACGGCTTCGATTTTACTGGCCATGTATATTGCACTCGCCAAAAAACAAGGCGCAGATTTAAAGCAGATTTCGGGTACAATACAGAATGATATCTTAAAAGAGTATGCTGCAAGGGGAACCTATATCTATCCGCCAAAGCAATCAATGCGTTTAATTACCGATATTTTTGAGTTTTGTAGCAAAGAAGTGCCTAAATGGAATACCATTTCCATATCTGGCTATCATATTCGTGAGGCTGGCTCTACTGCTGTGCAAGAACTTGCCTTTACATTGGCTAATGGCAAGACCTATCTAAAAGCTGCTTTAGATAAAGGTTTAGATATTAACATCTTTGCGAAACGATTGTCGTTTTTCTTCAACTGCCACAACAATTTCTTTGAAGAAATCGCCAAGTTTAGGGCAGCAAGACGGATGTGGGCCAAAATTACAAAAGATTTGGGAGCTACAGATGAAAAAGCGCAGATGTTAAGGTTTCATACCCAGACCGGAGGCTCGACTTTAACTGCACAACAACCACTAAATAATGTGATCAGGGTAAGCAATCAGGCTATGGCTGCGGTTTTAGGCGGAACCCAGTCTTTACATACTAATGGCTACGATGAGGCACTTTCACTTCCAACAGAATCGGCAGCAAAGATTGCTTTACGTACCCAGCAGATTATTGCTTTCGAGAGTGGTGTTACCGATACTGTAGATCCATTGGCCGGATCATTTTTTGTAGAAAGCCTGACAGATGAAGTTGAAGCAGCTGCCTGGATCTATATTGATAGGATAGATGCTATGGGTGGCTCTGTTAATGCCATCGAAAGCGACTATATGCAAAATGAGATTGCTGGTGCAGCTTATCAATATCAAAAAGAAATCGAAAGCGGCGAAAGGATCTCGGTAGGTGTAAATAAGTTTACACAGAAGGAGGAAGGTTTAACGGAGGTATTTAATATTGATGATTCGATCCGCAAGCTACAATCTGAAAAGCTTGATGAGCTAAAATCAATCCGCGATCAGGTTGCGGTTGAGCAAGCGCTTCAGCAATTAAGCGAAGCTGCCAAAGGTGAAGCCAACCTCATGCCTTTGATTATCGATGCCGTTGAAAAATATGCCACCCTTGGCGAAATTGCAGATGTGTTTAGAAATACTTTTGGTGTTTATTAGGTAACTTAAATACCCTGATTCTTGTGCTTTATTCAGATTGAGATTTAAAGGTGTTCTGCTTTTGGTTATTGATCATAAAAATGAATAGATATCTTGTTTCATTAAAATCAAAATTATGCGCTAAACTGTAGTAAAATTCATACAAAAACAAAGTATAATGAAATAATACGAAAACAATTTGGGCGATCGACCTCAATTAATATTATTTATTCATCTTATGGCTTTGATTTACAGGTTATTCGGATTAAAAAAGGCTAAAACGCTTAACTAGTGCTTAAAATGGCTTGGATTTTGCTTTTTCAACAGCTATTCGAAGTGATGATTGGGGGCGTTGGTATTAAATGATAGTTAATGTGGATAACCAGTGTTAATAAATAGTTATCAACATAAAAAATTGAGGTTAACTGGGCTACTATATTCCTTATCAGTATGTTACGATTTATTTGAGATTTTTGTTTAAAATGTTGATAATTTTCTCAATATTCGTAGTCCCTAAACGGACCATCCCTTTAATTCGAATAGGTACTGTAAACCAATAAATTATAGAAATCGCAATGGAAAAAACTTGTACAGAAGTATGGAAGAACTGTCTTCAAATTATTAAGGATAACATTCCGAGCCAAAGTTTCAAAACTTGGTTCGAGCCAATAACGGCTCTTAAATTGGAAGGCAAGGTTTTAACTATACAGGTGCCAAGTTTGTTCTTTTACGAATGGCTTGAAGAACATTATGTGGGCTTGCTGCGCAAGACTGTAAAAAAACAACTTGGAGAGGATGGCAGGTTGGAATATAACATCGTTGTAGATAAATCATCAAACAGCGGTAATCCTTATACTACCAATATGCCCTCAAATGGAAATGGAGCGGAGGCAAAGGTACAATCGATGCCGATTCCGGTTTCCATTAATAAGGATATTAAAAACCCATTTATTATCCCGGGATTAAAAAAATTAAATGTTGATCCACAATTAAACGCTAACTATACTTTCGAAAATTACATTGAGGGAGATTGTAATCGCTTGGCGCGTTCTGCAGGTTACGCTGTAGCAGCTAAACCAGGTGGCACATCTTTTAACCCCCTAATGATTTACGGCGGAGTAGGTTTGGGTAAAACGCATCTGGCACAGGCAATCGGTAACGAAATTAAACGCAGCATGCCAGATAAGTTGGTGATCTATGTAAGCTGTGAGAAATTCTGTCAGCAGTTTGTAGATTCCTTAAAAAACAACACCATTAACGATTTCGTTAACTTTTATCAGGCAATGGATGTAATCATCATGGATGATGTGCACAACTTTGCAGGTAAAGAAAAAACACAGGATATTTTCTTCCACATTTTTAATCATCTGCATCAGTCGGGCAAACAGGTAATCTTAACATCTGATAAAGCACCGAAAGATTTAGCCGGTTTGGAAGAGCGTTTATTAAGCCGTTTTAAATGGGGTCTATCTGCAGATTTACAGATTCCTGATCTGGAAACCCGTATCGCTATTTTAAGAAAGAAAATGTATGCTGATGGTATTGAGTTACCAGGCGAGGTGGTAGAATATGTTGCGCACAACATTGATAACAACGTACGTGAGTTAGAGGGCGCTATGGTATCTCTTTTGGCACAGGCTACTTTGAACAAGAAGGAAATCGATTTAGCCCTGGCTAAACAGATGTTGAAGAACTTTATCAAAAATACTTCAAAAGAAATTTCAATGGAATACATCCAGAAATTGGTTTGCGAGTATTTTGAGGTTCCTGTTGATATGGTAAAATCGCAAACACGTAAACGCGAAATTGTTCAGGCACGTCAGATTTCGATGTATCTATCTAAAAGCCATACTAAATCATCATTGAAAACAATTGGTGCTTTCTTTGGTGGACGTGATCATAGTACCGTAATTTATGCTTGCCAAACCGTAGAAGATTTAATCGATACCGACAAGAAGTTTAAAGCTTACGTACACGATATCCAAAAGAAATTAAAAATGAGCTAAAACCGGTTCAGGAATAGAAAGGTAGAAGGGTTTAAATTAAAACCTTTCGTTCATGTTCAAAGGTTTATGCAAATTAATAAAGGCTAGGTTTTATGCAATGGCCCTGGAAAGTCTACTTTTTGGGGCCATTGCAATTAAGAAACTTCGTATTTCAATGTGAACTTCTAAAGTTTTTCCAGTTCTGCTAAGCCGTAGTATAAAGCGGCAACATGTAGTGCCTGGGCTATTTTGTTTTCCTTGATGAACTGTTTTACCTCGTCTACAGTATATTCTTCTACATTTAAAATTTCATGTTCATCTAAATGCTGTTCATGGGTTTTAATGCCGCCTGTTAAGAAATAGGTAAAGGTTCTGTTATCTGAGGTTGCCGGATTGGGATAAAGTTCGGCAATAAACTTACAGGTTTTAAAAATGTAACCGGTCTCTTCCAAAAGCTCACGTTTAACGGCAAATTCTGGAGCCTCATCACCATCAATTACACCGCCCGGAACTTCAAGAGAAACAATATCAGCTGCATGGCGGTACTGGCGTACCATAATTATTTTTCCTTCTTCTGTTAATGCAACCGCATTTACCCAGTTGGGATATTCTAAAACATAATAATCATCTTTTATCACGCCACCCGGAAGTTTCACTTCATCAACGCGCAAGGTAGCCCACTGTTCGCGTACTAAATATTTAGAGGCAAGTTTCTGCCACTTTTCTATAATCATTTATTTACGTTGTTTATTTTATTTAGCGCCATGCGTTTGGCACTTAGCTCAGGTATTGTTGTATTGTTTTCTGGCGGTGCAAGTTTACCAAATGTACAATCTTGTGCTGATCTGACAGGTATTGATAAACTAAATTAAGTTTTGGTGCAATGCTTTGGTTGCGATCCTGACTCACACCTAACTCATAATACAGAAATTCGCTTAACGAGTCGAGTTTTTCAGGAGGAAGGTTGCCTTCGGTTAACCAGTTTTCAAAAACAGAAAGATCTTCATTTTCAAGAATTTCTTTAGGCAATTGAAAGCCACCTTTCATGGTTTCTTCAAAAAGCTGATTGGCTTCAGCCAACTTGCCTTCTAATTTTAAGCCCATAATACGGGCCAAAACTTGTGCAAGTTTCTGTATTTCTGCTGTGATTAAATCTCTTCGGTACATTATTGTTGTAATGTTAGGTTGTTGAAAAGTTAAAATGTTCTGTAACGTTCAAAACAAAATCTTTTCCAATCTATGGACTATGGACTATGGACTATGGACTATGGACTATGGACTATGGACTATGGACTAAACTACCAGCTTCCGCTGCTTCCGCCACCGCCAAAGCTTCCTCCGCCAAAACCACCGAATCCACCGCCTCCTCCACCAGAAGAACCGCCTCCCCAGCCACCGCTGCTTCGGCCTCCGCCACTTCCAAACAGCATAGCCCAAAATAGCGCATTAGATGCCCCGCGTCCGCCAATTACTTCGCTTCCGCCTCCGCCACCTTTTCGCATAATGATGATGATTACGATGACAATGATGATAATAATTACAATACTGCCACCTCCGCCACCTTTTTTTGAAGAAGCTTTTGGGTTATCATTTTTATATTCGCCCCGGGTATATTTTATTATTGAAGTAGTAGCTTCATCCAGGCCGGCATAATAATTTCCAGCTTTAAAATTGGGTTTAATGTCGTTATCAATAATGCGCTTGGCATAAATATCGGGCAATGCACCTTCCAAGCCATAACCTGTTTGAATAGAGATTTTTCGGTCGCCAACTGCAACAACGATCATAATGCCATTGTTTTTGCCGCTTTGGCCAACACCCCATTTTCTACCCAGTTCTACAGCGTATTCATTTATGTCGTAATCGCCGACTGATTTTAATATCGCTATAGCAATTTGTGTTGATGACGAATCATTAAAGGTCACTAATTTAGTTTCCAGTTGCTGCTTTTGATCGGCTGATAATACATTAGCGTAATCATTAACCAAAGTATTGGGTTTCTCTGGGAAATCCTGTGCAAAGGCGAAAGTGAATAATAAATTCAATAACGAGATAAGGAATATTTTCTTCATCGCTTATTTCTGCTCTAGATTGTCCATAAAAACGATATCATTTGGCAATTCATTAATGTCACCTTTTTGAGGCGGGAAGAACAAGGCCAGTTTTTCTCCAGCCAAGGCTACGCCTGCAATAATGCCATCGGCTAAATTTCCTTTTGCAAAATGTGCAGTCATCGCTATTTTGGTTGTTTCCCAAAAATTTTCAGGTACCACCTGGTGAATCCCGACATCGCCGATAATGGCAAATTTATGATCGGCATGTGCCAGATAAATCAGCACACCATTTCTTTTTGCTGTTTTATCCATGTCCAGTTTAGCAAAATATTCGGTGGCTTTTTCATACGGATCGCCTGCGCAATGTTTATCAATAGCAATCCTAATTTCTCCGGAAGTTGCTTTTTCTGCATCGGAGATCGCGTTTGCTATTCTTTCTTGTTCAATATCTGAAAATAACGACATGTGCTTATTTTATATGAAGTAAAAAGGGTAATAAATGTTCAGTTAAACACTCACTACCCTTATATGTTGTGTTAAGAATAATTAAAATTCTACCTTAGGTGCATTTTTAGCTGAAGCATCAGCTTCGAAATACCCTTTAGGTTTAAAACCGAACATGCCGGCTGTTAAATTGGTAGGAAACGATCTTATTTTACCATTATATTCCTGTACTGCATCGTTAAAATCTTTTCGTGCAACCGTGATCCTGTTTTCAGTACTTTCTAATTGTGCCGATAAATCACTGAATTGTTGTGTAGCCCTTAACTCAGGATAATTCTCTGTAATGGATAATAATTTACCCAATGCCTGACTTAATTCTCCCTGCGCAGCCTGGAATTTTTTGATATTTTCTGGTGAAAGATCATCCGTGTTAACCGTCATCTGCGTAGCTTTCGCACGTGCCTCCGTTACCGCTGTTAATGTACCCTGTTCAAATTTAGCAGCACCTTTTACGGTTGCTACCAGGTTAGGAATCAAATCTGCTCTTCTCTGATATTGGGTTTGTACTGTTCCCCATTTCGATTTAACGTTCTCATCCAATTTAACCATGCTGTTGTATCCGCATGAACTTAAAGTGCTCACTGCAATAACTGCAGCTAAAATTCCAAATATTAATCTTTTCATTTTTATAGTTTTGTCTTTTTAATCAAACTGAATTTTAATTCAATTTACGAATTAGATATCAAATTGCATGCCTTTGTTACAGTTTAGGTATTTATCTGACAGGTTGACAACCTACTCATTGAATTTAACAAGGAAAAATCAGGATATTTTGATTAAGTAATTTGTGTATATAAGCCTGTTCTTTTGTTTTGGAGCGCAGGGCTTTTCGCTTTTTTGTATGGTTGTCCCGCTCTTTGCTTTATCCCGATACAAAACCTGTGAAACAAGCAAGCACACCAAAATATAACATAAACCGGTGCTTGAATCGGGATGCCCGCTCCGATCGGGGCTAGAAACCTGGGCCTGTAGCACGGAAAACCGGCATAGTTGCAGAAAAATAACCTAATTAAACCCGATCGAACGGGTCCCGACTTTACGTCGGGAGGAGGGAGAGCGGGACTGTAGTTTCCAATGAATACTGCAATTGCTTTCCAAAAAAACATAAAAGCATATACTTTAGTCTGTTAATAGTTTTTATTCATATGCTGAAATCATCAAATATGCTATCAGATATCTATCTTTGTACTGTTCGGGATAAAAACCTGACATGATATGCAAAAAGACATCGAAATTACGCTGCTCCCGCACGAGGTAGAGCAAACAGAGATGATTAACCAGAAACTCGCTGAAGCGTTAAAATTACCTGGTTCAAGAATTAAAGGCTATGAGATATTAAAACGATCAATAGATGCCCGTTCCAGAAAAGTGATTTTCCGCTTGCAGGTAAAGGTTTTTGTTGATGAGGAAGCCATTCCTGGTGTTTATACCATTAACTATCCTAACGTAAAAGAAGCGAAACCGGTAATTATTATAGGCGCTGGTCCTGCAGGCTTGTTTGCTGCTTTGCAATGCATCGAAAATGGATTAAAGCCTATTATTATAGAACGGGGAAAAGATGTAAAACAGCGACGGAGAGATCTGGCTGCCATAAACAAGCAAGGTTTGGTTAATACCGAATCTAATTATTGTTATGGAGAAGGTGGCGCAGGAACTTATTCGGATGGTAAACTATACACCCGTTCAAACAAACGGGGCGATATTAATAAGGTGCTCCAGGTTTTTGTAAATCATGGCGCAGAGCCAGATATTGCGATTGATGCCCGTCCACATATCGGTACCAACAAACTTCCACATATTATCACTTCTATAAAAAATACGATCCTGAATGCTGGGGGGGAAGTGATGTTCGATAGTCGGATGACTGATATTTTGATCGAATTCGGAAAAGTAAAAGGAATTGAGATCAATTTTGAAGAAAAGTTGTTAGCTGATGATATTATCCTGGCAACTGGTCATTCTGCAAGAGATGTGTATGAATTGTTGAACAGTAAAAATATCCTGATTGAAGCAAAACCATTTGCTTTAGGCGTACGGATTGAACATCCTCAGGAAATTATTGATTCAGCCCAGTATCACTGCGATATCCGCTCGGAATTCTTACCACCAGCTTATTACAGTTTGGTTGAGCAGGTTGGTACCCGCGGGGTATTTTCTTTTTGTATGTGCCCGGGAGGTATTATTGCACCTTGTTCTACCGGGGAAAATGAAATTGTGGTAAATGGCTGGTCGCCATCTAAAAGGAATAATCCTTACGCCAATTCGGGGACAGTCGTTCAGGTTACGTTAAATGATGTCCAGGGTTATGATCCGCTTAGAATGTTGCATTTCCAATCGGAGATTGAAAAAATGGCTTTTGAGGCCGGTGGCGGAAATCTGGTAGCGCCTGCTCAGCGTATGGTCGATTTTGTGAACAATAAATTATCGATCGATTTACCAAAGAACTCCTATCTGCCTGGTACCAAAAGTTCGATGCTGGATAATATCCTTCCTGAATTTGTATCTGATAGTTTGCGCGCAGCATTGCCTTTATTTGGCAAAAAAATTAAGGGTTATTACACAAATGAAGCTATTTTGGTAGGAGTAGAGAGCAGAACCTCTTCTCCGGTTAGGATTCCAAGAGATAAAGAGACTTATCAGCACCCTCAGGTAAAAGGTTTATATCCTTGTGCAGAAGGTGCGGGTTATGCGGGTGGAATCGTTTCGGCAGCAATTGATGGAATTAACTGTGCAAATGCGATATTGAATGCATTTTAACAAACTTTATAGTGCACCGATTGTTGTTTTGGTATGTTTAATATCACGAACGAAATAAAAAAAGCTTTCAATGGTGATGCATGGCATGGCAATCATGTAATGCAAACATTGAATAATGTAAATCCGGAAAAAGCGTTTAACCATTTAGTACCAGGGGCACATTCGATAGCCGAAATTGCACTGCATTTAACCGCATGGACAGAAGAAGTTTCGTCTAGATTAACCGGTAAACCAGCTGCTGAACCAGCAAGGGGCGATTGGCCCGAGCCTGAAGCAAGAACACCACAGGCTTGGGAACGCATTATCTTTGATTTTAAGATCGCGAACGAAGAACTGATCCGTGTTTGCGAAAGCCTGAAAGACAACCAATGGAATGATGAAGTAAAGAACGAGCGTAATCCTGCTTTAGGTACAGGGGTAACCAATATTGAATTGGTAAGCGGGCTTGCACAACACCATGCCTATCATTCCGGTCAGATTGCTTTATTGTCTAAATTTTAATCTGTTGTAATCACATTATGAAAAAGACTTTGATTATTGGCGCCTCGCCAGATCCTTCAAGATATTCGTACAAAGCAGCCCACATGCTTAAGCGCTTTAACCATGATATTGTCAATGTTGGCATAAAAAAAGGAGAAGTTGCAGGCATTGAAATTGAAAAGCCTGGAGAAATCCACCATGATATTGATACCATTACTTTGTATATTGGTCCTGCTCTACAGCCGCAATACCACGATTATATTCTGGCTACCAAGCCAAAGCGGGTAATCTTTAACCCAGGGACAGAGAATTACGAATTGGAAAAGCTATTGGATCAGCATGATATAGAGCCTGTTGAAGCCTGTACTTTAGTATTGCTTAGTACCGGACAATATTAAAAACGGTATACCACGCCCCAGTTTACAAAATCAGCCTGGGCAAAATGCATATAGGTTTTTGCCTGTAAACCAATATGTGGTGTAATATTAAATGTAGGTCCAAATGTCCAGTACCAGTTTGCTTTATCCATCAATCTATTGTAGTGAATGTATTTCCCAACCTGTGCCGCAACAGTTATGCGCCATAGGTTGATATCAGCGCCAATGCTGATCCCGGTGCGCCAGCGGTCGTAAGAAGTGCCATAGTTCTGGAAAGTATCCCCATAATTATTAGGGTCAAATACGGTATAATAATAAACGGCATCCGCACCGGCTTTAAGCGATATGACATCATTCAGGTAAAAATTGTAACCGGCATATAATCCACTTTTGTACAAACTTTTAGTTCTATTGGCAAATACACCCCTTGCACCTAAGCCAGCACTCAGCTCAATAGAATTTCGCTTCAAAGTAGTGTAGGTGCTTTTCTGCTCAGCAGTTAATGTTTTAGGGTTGTTTAATTTAATTCCGACATAAATGTTTCCCGTATTCAAGCCACCATTTGGAACAGTAGCCCCTCCGTTAGATACATGTAGAAAACCTAAACCTAAAAGTAAATCAGTGTATTTGCCCATTGGCAGCTCCATTCCTAAATCTGCTTTTATGGTTTCATTAATGGGGCTTCCCAAAAACCTGTTTTTGGTATTGTTGTAGTAATACTTATTCGTGTATCCTAAACCAACCCCTGGGGTGAAATTAATTTTAGTTTTTCCAATTTTAAACAATTGGAAATCCATCTGAGCCACCAAACTATATACCTGCCCAAAGGCATGTTCCGAATTATCTTTTGTCCCCTTTAATTTGCTTAGGTCTCTGAAAATAAAACCGATCCCGTAAGATTTTGCACCACTAAATCCGATCCATTTATCACTATTCTGGCTAATCTCCTTGAAATAAGCCGCGTCAAATCCTGTAATCTGATCCTGAAACAAGTGTCCCTGATCATTATTGATGTGTGTGCCAAATATAGGCTTAAAAATAATAGAATGGTTTTCTGGAGCAATTTGAGCCTCAGCAAATGCCCAGCCTGTAATCACGAAAATAAAAGTGAGTAATTTTTGTTTCATTAGTTTTTACTAAAACGGTAAGCAAGACTATAATAGGCATAACGGTAGCCAGTGGCGCTGTTTTTAACTTCGTTAGATGTAAAGGTAGCGGTGTAGTTGGCTGTCCAGCGTGCAATGGCGAAAGTTAATCCCACCTGTGTGGTAAAAACAAAAGGTTTTGGTTTAAAGGTAATTGGTCCCTTATCACTCCTAAATAAACCACCCTGCAAGCTCGAATCAAACGCAACAGCATGTAATTGCGGACTAACCGAAAGAAAAAGTTCGTATTTACGCGTAGTTTTGTAGTTATTGTTATTACTCACCAAACTGTTAAAAGCTGTTGAGCCTTCCATATCGTTAAATCTGCCTAAACGGAACATGGCGCCAAGATTGGCCTTTGTAATTACATTGCCTAGCGCAGCCGAAGCCGTTCCCGTAGCATCAAATACCTTATTATTGGTGGTGATTAAAAGTTTGTTGTATTCGGCGCCCAGGTTCAATGTCGGCTCACTTTTTAAACCGTATTCCCAACCTTCAATCTGGTTTTGACCAACCAGTTTATGAAATGCTTTTTGAAATTTTTCACCCAAAGCATCTTTTCCGGTAATTCCAATTTGCGCAGAAACCTTTAGCATTTGTTTATTGCTATAAAAACGACTATAATTTGCTTCTCCATAAAGGTAGGCTGTAAAAGGGCGGTCGTGTAGAGCAGGGTTTGGTACAAAGCTGTAGTAGGGGTTATATATTTTTTGACCAAGCTCAAAGCCAATAATCTCTTTGCTTCTCCCGGTTTTCAGGTTTTCACCATTTAAAGCGTGCCTAAATTTAATAAAGGCACCGTTTGTATAATAGCGGTCGCTGGTAATATCAATGTAAGCATCATTCTCGGAAATAATAACAAGCTCATTTTTATAATTTTGCGCGTAACTGATTTCTGCTATGCCCATAAATAGCAGAGAAAAGTATAATTTGAGCATCAACTTCATTTGTTTGGATGATTTATTAAGGCTATAAAAGTATTAATTATTGTTCAAAATATCGATACCACAATCCTTAGTTAAGTTTTGTTTATTCATTTAGTATCTATTATGCTATTGTTTTTTCAGCAAAGCAGTTTTTGTGCTACTATATAGGTATGTCCCCGCTTTCCGTTTGTAGTGCCGGCGTGAAGCCGGCAGCTACCACTGCAATCGGGTTTAGTTGGCGGAGGGCAGTGCTAACTTACGAAGTTTCTAATGGCAGGGTGCAGGGAACTTCGTAAGTTTAATGGGAGTGGGGTGTACAAACAGCTTTCGTCTTAAAAAGTTTTAACTCCCAGTAAAACTTTTTCCTA
>NZ_JADCNK010000023.1:0-81054 GCF_014947265.1 Pedobacter sp. MR2016-19 | reverse complement strand
TTCCGGGCTTTTCGTTCTATCAGGTTTATTTAACATGAGTCTGTTGTTCTTGGGGCGTAAGACTAACTGCGATCGAAAGGCTGTATCATAAATGGTAATTCATTTTTTTCATCAAGTTGAGTTCAGCCTGTACTGAGCCTGACGAAGTATCGAAACGCCCTGCAAGACATTTAAAAGCAAGCCCTTCGACAAGCTATCATTGACAGATTCCAATAGAATGGTCCGTCATTGCGAGGAACGAAGATAACCGAACGATTGAGTTCATGAATGCCTTTAAAAGCAACTGCAAAAATGAATAATCTTAATGCGCACGCTAGTAGCGATCGTTGTAAGATTGCTTCGTCGGCTGAAAAAGCCTTCTCGCAATGACGATACCTCTTAGTACCGACCTTCATCGGTACCGGAGCGAAGCGCAGCCCTGTAAAGCCCGCCCCTTGCGTAGCTTGGGGAACGCCCAAATGAGTTGCAGCTTTCAGTTGGCAATTTTTAGTCCAGTGGTTCTTTTTGGAGATATAATAGTTTTTTAACCGTTGAGGTCTTGGTAGATTGCCTTACACTATATATATTTAGGCATTAAAGTTTACAATTCCTTAATTTTAGTTAATTTAAAGCGATTTTTGAAACAATATTATGGGTATAGCGCAACTCGAAGAGCAAATTGAGGCTGGAAATTTACAAGCAGTAAAAGAAATTTTAATTGAAAATCCAAAATTGGCAAATGTTGATACTTCCCATCACATTTCGCCTTTATTATTGGCTTGTTATTACAAAAAACAGGAAATAGCTGATTTAATTGCTGAATTTGTAGATCATTTAACCTTGTTTGAGGCCTGTGCCGTTGGTAAATTCGACGCGGCTACGCTATTGATTTTTCAAAACCCTGCCAGTATCAATGAATTTTCTGAAGATGGTTTTACACCACTTGGTTTAGCCTGCTATTTCGGACATGAAGAATTAGCCCGTTTTCTGGTTTTAAAAGGCGCTGAGGTTAACCTGGCATCAAAAAACGGCTTCAATGTATTTCCTATCCACTCGGCAGTTGCAGCCAATAATTTTAATATTACTAAAATGCTCTTAGATGCGGGTGCATATCCAAATGTTTGCCAGAAAGCAGGTTTAGCTCCTTTACATACTGCCGCTCAACTCGGAAATATTGAACTGATAATTTTATTGTTAGAACACGGAGCGGAAGTTTCTTTACGTATGGAAGGCGGAAAACTCCCTGCAGATTTAGCCGCAGAAAAGGGCTTTAATGAAATTGCCGAAATTTTAAGAGACGATGATTAATTAGTCGTGAGTCTTCAGTCAAAAGTCTGATCTGGCAGCCCTTTTCCATCATCCATAATACTTCTTACGTTTTATTCCCAGATCCGCATTCGCATTCTTTTCATGTACGTCCTGATATCGAGCACTACGGCAGCCAAAAAATAGAACAGTATAGGAAAACCTACCGCCAAAAATGACGAATAAATAAAAAACAGACGCACTTTAGCAGTACTCATATTCAGCTTATTGGCTAAATAGGTAGACACTCCAAAACTCTGCTGTTCAAAATAAGTGATAATTCTCTGGAACATGTTAAGCTTATTTTAAAAATCTTAATTGCACTACACTAAATTAAAACTGTCCGAAAACATGATTTGCTTTCAGCAATCTAATTTAGGAAAATTAATTGGTTAAATTTTAATGGCAAACCAAAACGCATTTATTCCAAAATTAATTTTTCGAAATCCTGCTTATCTTCATGTTTTATAAAAAGCGTTTGTTGTTCTTCCAATCCCGAAAACTTTTTGATTAATTCTGCCTTAAACTGATGGATATCGACATCTCTGTTTAAAATAACAGTTAAGGCATCGGCATTACCCCTAACCTCAATAATCTGATTAGGATATAGTTCTTTTAGCTCGTGTGGAAATTCCATAATGTGGAAACAGATTATAGGGTGTAAAGTTTTACCGGAAAGCAGAAAAACTTAGGCCTGTTTTAAAATTTTAATTCCAATACCACAAGATAAGCATTTTTTCTCATCGCAATATTGCTTTTTTAGCTGCAAAATTCCCTGAGAGGCAAATGCGTTCATCATCTTCACGCCCGCTTCAGTATATTTATCGGTAATTGCATTTTGCTCTGCAGGCAAACTTTCTAACAGTTTTATTGCCCTACTGATAAAATATTGTGTTGCCGTATGTTTCCCATAAGCAAATAAAAACAAGGCTACGGTATTTAAAAGGATATTGTCTACTGATGTTTTTCCGATCTGGATATTTACGGAGGAAGCTACCTTTTTAAAATGATAATGTGTTTTCCAGTAATCGTTTACGGGCAGGTTTTCAAATAAGGTACGCAGTTCAGCCACATTCTTTATTTCCATAATTTTAGAAAAAAGATGATTGGCTTTGGTTATTAATGCTGCAAATTGTGCCAAACGAATGGTTGGGAAATTTTGTGGACGCATGCGCATAAATTTCCACAGTGAAACATCAATGGGTATAAGGTTATATTTCTTTTGGAGAAACTGAAATTCGGCTTTTAACTTTCGGGGATATTCTTCTTCAAAATGATCATTTAAAAAGCCTGCAGCACCAAAAACCAACGCTTCTATCTGATGTGGATTATTTTTATGCCTGGCATAAATATGCTGTGGAACTGCCTTGGCAAATAACTCAAAAGGCAGAGCGTTTATTTTGAAACCAAAATTACGGGCCATAAAACGGTAGAAAGTCTCATCCCAATTCCCGTTTAATTCATTTAAGGTTTCTGTAACAGCATTTGTTTTCTGCTCAAAACGCTCAATCAATGTTCTTGATAAAAAAGAATCTACGATTAACTCATCTACCCTTCCTATTTGGGCAATGCAAGGAAAATCAGTTAGGGTGAGGAACAGGTTTTCGTACTTGCTGATCAGATCCTTTGAAATCCGGCTCTTCAGTTCTAAAACCGGCAAAATGGTTCCATCCATCCTGGTTATTTCGGCATCATGCTGGTAAACAACATGTAAGATTACATTTTCATACGCAGGATTAACCTGGTGGTTGTGTTTTAACCAGTCAGATGATTTTAAATGAATTTCTACATTCCCCGCCCAGGTGGTATTACCCATTTCGATTTTTGCATGAAAAAAATCGGGACCAGAGTTTTTATTAAGCAAGCCCGGGTTTATGATTTTCAGATTTTCGCCACGTGTGGTTTGCAGATCGTTAAAATCGAACGACCTGAATTGCCAAACGTAATGAAGAAAATCTTCTGGAAAATTCATCCTTGAAGATAATAAATTTATTTGGCTACAACTAACTTATAAGTTTAAATTTTGAGCTTCTTTGGAGTAGTTGTTAAACACATAGGTAAACAAATAACGATTCTCACTTTTTTCGAATACAAAGTACCAGGTTGTTTTCTCACTGATATTAAAATGGATTAGCCAACTGCCATGATGAGAAATAGCCTTTGGAGCACTATAATATTGCTTCTTCACGATTTTACTTTCAGCGACATCAATCAATCTGATCACGTAATCTATAGCACTTTCGCGGATACTGAAATAGTTTTCGTAAAAAAGCACATCAACCAGTTCGTTAAGATAAAGCAGAACCGAGGGATTGAAGCGTACTATTTCCAAGGTAAGGCATTAATATGCTGAATGGCTGCTGCTTTAAATTCAGAAGCCGATAAACTTTCCTCCCACTTCGCATCAAAAGAATTATGCGTTGCGGGTGTCTTTACATAAGCTACCTGCTCTTCATTAACCACCGGAAGCTGGCCTTCATTTAAAACCCGCACCAGTTCTTTTTTTTCAGCAGCTGAAAGATTTTTTACATGCTCAAGTAACGATTTAAAGTCCATATCATCGAAAGGGTTGGTCATAAACAATTAAATATAGGAATTTTTTACACAAAGAAAAAGGATGAGCTATAGGCAAAATAATCAATTATATACATTATTAGAGCCTGTTTAAATTTTATTCAATACATTACTTCTCCTAGTTTGTCACACTGAGGGTTAATTAATTATTTAAAATCAATATGAGTGACGTAAAATTGTCTTCTCTTATCCTACACGCGGTCTTGCCTCGGCTCGCCGCCGCCGAAGGGCTCTTTCTTTTTGCTGCCAAAAAGAAACAAAAAACACCGGCTGAAAATTTATTCATTTGTTGTTTATAACTTTCAGCTGCATTCATGAGGGCTACGCCGTTTTCTTTTGAAGCTAATAGGTTGGCTTGGACGGTGCAGCCCGAAAAATTTGTTAGGCCGGATTTAAGTAGAACGGGGATACCGTACTATGGCCTAGCTGGATGGAAATGCGAAAGCAGTTAAAATGCTGATTAATAATTATTTGTAAAACAACGTCAATGGTAGCGAAGTCGATTGCTTCTCTTACTATAAAAAATTGTCTTCGACTACGCTCAGACTGACATACGAAATAAATTTTACTTAATTTTAAACAGGCTCTTAATATTGAATTGTGTACGATAAATTATTTCTCAAAGCAACAACCGATATTCAGTTTTTTTATACCAACCCTGCTTTAATCAAAATCTGCTCCATTTCCTGTTGCAGTTTTAAAGCCTCTTCCCTGGCTTTTTCGGCAAAGTCTTCTCCCTGGCTGGCATAGATAATCCCCCTTGATGAATTGATCAATAATCCGCATTGTGAGTTTAACCCATATTTACACACTTCGCTTAAATCTCCGCCCTGCGCACCAACCCCCGGCACTAAAAGGAAGTGATCTGGTGCCAGTTTACGTACATCGCCAAATGCCGCACCGCGTGTAGCCCCAACTACATACATCATCTGCTCAGCTGTTGCCCAGGTTTGCGAGGTTTTAATCACTTTTTCGAAGAGCCTGTCTGCTCCAATTTCCTGCAATTGAAAATCGGCATGCCCCGCATTCGAGGTTAAAGCCAATAGAATTACCCATTTATCTTTAAAAGTTAAAAACGGTGTTACCGAATCGCTGCCCATATAAGGTGCAACGGTAACCGAATCGAAACTCATATCAGACGATGCAGCGTTAAAAAAGGTTTCGGCATACATGGCAGAAGTATTTCCAATGTCGCCGCGTTTAGCATCAGCAATAGAAAAAATATCCTGTGGAATATATTTCCAGGTTTCAATTAAGGTTTCCCATCCTTTTTTGCCATAACATTCATAAAAAGCAGTATTGGGTTTATAAGCTACACACAAATCTTTTGTAGCATCAATAATTTGTTTATTGAATTCCAGAATCGGATTTTCGTATTTCAACAGGTGTTGTGGTATCTTATCTAACGAAGAATCTAATCCGACACATAAAAATGAACGTTTTTTTTGTATCTGCTCGAAAAGTTGCTGCTTTGTCATATATGGGCTTATTTGCTGCAAATATGAAGATTTTTAAGTTTTCTGAGCGACAAAATAATGCGCACATTAATTATTTTTATAAACATTTTAAACTTTTGCTTGCAGATTACGTTTCAAATACATACAATTGCACCATAATTTCTCAACCGTTTATCTGAATATCCCAGAAAAATTTATCAAGACTTGTTTTTTGTTACCATTTTTGAAAGCGATTGTCGCTTTGTATTCAGCTTATAAACAATATATGAAACATTTGAGTACATCCAATAACCAACTCATTTAGTTTTATAGCCTTAAGAACTTATGCACAATGAAAAGCCGGGCTTACATTAACACAAATATTTTTTAAGCCTGTGCAAATTTATAACAGAAAACATCCGTTATAAACAAATGAAAAATTTCTTGAAACATATATATTTAGAATGTTTAGTAAAACAGAATTAAATGATAAGCTCACAACAGAATTACGTGAGCTAGCAAAAAGCTATGGCATTGAAGGTGCCGACTCCCTAAGAAAAATCGACCTTGTTGAGGTACTTTTACACCAGCAAGAAATTATAAATGCCGCTAAAGCTGGTGCAGACCCTTATAGCGAAACCGAACCTGTTACAGCTACTCCTGCGCCTAAAACCAAAGCTGCAAAAGTACCAAAAGTTGCTGCCGCAGCTGCAGCAGCCGCTTCTACAGTGGTAGCTGATAAGCCTGCAGCTACTACAGCCGACAAGCCTGTTAAAAAAAGAGCAAGGTTAACAAAAGATGAGCCTGCAGCGCCGGTTGAAAGAAGAAGGGATGCGGTAACGTTATTTGACGAGCCTCAACACCAACAACAGCCGGAAAGACAGCCTGACAGGATTGTTGAAGGTGAAGAAAGTGTAAAACCAATCTCAGCTTTAATAGAAGAAAGTGCAGAAGTACTTCCGGTTGCTCAAAAACAAAAACAAGAGCCTAAAGAAAAACAGGAAAAACCGCAGCGTGACGAAAATCGCCAGCAAAAACAACCAAGTGGTGGCAATCACCACAAAAACGAAAACAGTTACTCGAACTTAGATTTCGATAACGTAATTACAAATGAGGGTGTTTTGGAAATTATGCCTGATGGTTATGGTTTCTTGCGCTCTGCAGATTACAACTACTTAACTTCTCCTGATGATATTTATGTATCTCAGTCTCAAATAAAACTTTTTGGATTAAAAACCGGTGATACGGTAAAAGGTAGCATCCGTCCGCCAAAAGAAGGCGAAAAATACTTCCCTTTGGTTCGTGTAGAAACCATTAACGGCAGAATCCCTGCTGAGGTTCGCGACCGTGTTCCTTTCGATTATTTAACACCGCTTTTCCCAACTGAAAAATTAAATTTATTTACGGATAACAGCAATTACTCTACCCGTATTATGGATTTATTTACACCAATTGGTAAAGGTCAACGTGGTTTAATTGTAGCACAACCTAAAACGGGTAAAACCAATTTATTGAAGGAGGTTGCCAATGCAATTGCTAAAAACCACCCTGAAGTTTATTTAATTATCTTATTAATTGATGAGCGCCCTGAAGAGGTTACCGATATGGCACGTAGTGTAAGGGCTGAGGTAATTGCCTCAACTTTTGATGAGCCAGCTGAGCGCCACGTTAAAATTGCCAACATTGTTTTAGAAAAAGCAAAACGTTTGGTAGAAAGCGGACATGATGTAGTAATCCTTTTAGATTCGATTACCCGTTTGGCCAGGGCTTATAATACAACAGCACCGGCATCAGGTAAAATATTATCAGGTGGTGTTGATGCAAACGCTTTACACAAACCAAAACGTTTCTTCGGTGCTGCACGTAACATCGAAAATGGTGGTTCATTAACTATTTTAGCTACTGCATTAACCGATACAGGTTCTAAAATGGATGAAGTGATCTTCGAAGAATTTAAAGGAACAGGTAACATGGAGCTTCAGTTAGACCGTAAATTATCTAACAAACGGATCTTCCCTGCAATTGATATTACCGCTTCAAGTACCCGTAGAGATGATTTATTGTTAGACAGAGATATTTTGCAACGTGTATGGATTTTACGTAACCACCTTGCTGATATGAACAGCCAGGAAGCAATGGAATTTGTTCAATCTCAAATAAAAGGAACAAAAAGTAACGAAGAGTTCTTAATTTCGATGAACAGCTAGTTTAAGGCTGGAAGGTAAAAGGTGTAAGGCTTAAGGTTCCTATTTGGATGCCTAAACCTTACACCTTAAACCTTATACCTTATACCCTATACCTCATGAAAAAGCATCTCCCTAATGCGATTACCTGTGCAAACCTTTTATCTGGTTGTATCGGAATCGTTTTTGCATTTAAAGGCAATTTAGAAACCGCAGCTTATTTCGTTATTTTCTCCGGGATTTTCGATTTTTTTGATGGCATGGTTGCTCGTTTATTAAATGTAAAATCGGCAATTGGCAAAGATCTTGACTCTTTGGCAGATATGGTAAGTTTTGGGTTTTTACCCGGGGTAATTATGTTTCACCTGTTAAAGGCAAGTGATTATTCATCTGAATACCTTCCCTATTTCGGCTTTATTATTACTGTTTTTTCTGCACTTAGACTGGCAAAATTTAATAACGACACAAGGCAAACGGAGGATTTTATTGGCTTGAATACACCGATGAATACTTTGTTTATTTGTTCATTGCCTTTTATTGCGCACGATTATCCACAGATTATTTCTTCCAGCATGTTGCTCATTGGTATTACGGCAATAACAAGCTTTTTATTGGTGAGCGAAATAAAAATATTCTCTTTAAAATTCAGCAATCTAAGCTGGGCGAAAAACAAAATTAAATTTATTTTCCTCATCCTATCGGCAGTGTTAATTGCCTTTCTAAAATTTGCAGCGATACCTTTTGTATTGGTATTATATATTGCTTTGTCTTTTCTGCATTTTAGGGGAGCAACTCCAAGTAAATTATCCTAAGGGATAATTTATGATATATATCTTATGGAATCGTAATGCGATAAGCTTCAAGATTAGCTTCGTTGAGCACTTCGTGGTTCCCGCCTGCGCCTATCATGTGAACACATCTCTGTTAATTTACATTTATTTTTAGCGTCGTTGCCTAGGTCGATCGTCATGCTGAATTTATTTTACAAGTAGAAATAGTGTTTTCAATCGCCTTGTAGCTACTACGTGGTCAGCATCTTTCGTGCTAATAGCAAGCTTTGATATCTTAAAATTATACTTTGGAGCGAAATGTTGTTTTTTTTCGCTCTATGCCGCGGGGCATGGTAGTTTTTCGCAGTTGCTGTTGTTTTTAGGTGTGCTCAAGAATGCTACGCATTTTGGAGCGCCAAAGTACCCAAAGCGCTTGGTCAATCCAGCAATGAGCCTTTTGCACAATCCTATGCGCATCAAAAAAACAGCGACACTTAGTTTAATCAGGTGTTGTGTGTGTTTTCTTTGGTCTGATTGAGCCCTGCGGGGTTTGTGTTCAATATTTTTTTTCAAAATTAAATCTTCGGTTATAAACACAAAACCACTGCGTTTCAGGTTTGTTACTACCATTTTTGCTCTTGTGCACCTGTTTTTTTGATTTCTCCGGCTCTTGGGATTGACAGCGTCCTTGGTTAAAATCCGTGCTTTATTAAAGTTGGTTAGCAAAACGCATAAATTAACTTAAAAAAGATGTGTCAACATGTTGACATTACCTTTCTCACCTCCTTGTGCAGTAAAATCTGATACATCAAAGCTTTTTAACCTCAAGCGGATCTTTGATATTGCGACTGATTGATAAAATCGTTTCCCTCAGTATAGGATGCACCACTTCGGGGGCAATCTCAGCCAGGGGTTCCATCACAAATTTCCGGCTCTGCATATGCGGGTGAGGTACCTGAAGTTTATCTGGAATATTGATGATTTGATCTCCAAACAGGATCAGATCGATATCAATTAAGCGCTCCCCCCATTTATCTTTCCTCACTCTGCCCAGTTCCTGCTCAATACTTAATGCAAGATCTAAAACTTCCAAAGCACTTAAATTAGTTTGCAAAGCTATTGCCTGGTTTAAAAATGCGGGCTGGTCGGTTTTGCCCCATGCTGCGGTTTCGTAAAGAGATGAGCTGGCTATTACCTTACCAATTTTATCGTTCAATAGTTCGATGGCCTTTTTCAAATTTGCCTCCCTGTTACCTAAATTTCCACCCAGTAACAAATAAGCCGTACTGTACTCTAAAGCTTGATTAAGCATCATGTATTTTTATATCTTTACAGCACAAAATTAAAACATTTAAATGAGAGAATTCTTTAAGTATTTATTTGCCTCTATGTTGGGCTTTTTCTTATCGATAGTAATTGTATTTATTATCTGCTTCGTAGTTGTAGTGGGTTTAATATCTTCAATTGATAGCGACAAAACAGTTGTTGTATCTAACAATTCGGTACTATTTCTAAATTTAGATCAAGCCATTACCGAGCGTACACCTAAAAATCCATTCGGAAACCTACCAATTGTTGGAGGTGAAGAAAAAGAAGCCATAGGCTTAAACGACTTCTTAAAAGCATTGCAAAAAGCCAAAACAGATGATAATATCAAATGTATTTACCTGAATGTGAGCAGTCCGAATGCTGGATATGCAACTTTGCGTGAGGTGAGAAATGCACTGATCGATTTTAAAAAATCACATAAAAAAATTATCGCCTATAGCGAAGTATATACCCAGGGTGCTTATTATTTGGCTTCTGTTGCTGATAAAGTATATTTAAATCCAGAAGGAGCGTTAGAATTCAAAGGATTTAGCTCTGAATTAACTTTTTTTAAAGGAACATTAGAAAAAGTTGGTGTAGAAATGCAGGTTATCCGTGTAGGAAATTACAAAAGTGCAGTCGAGCCATTTATCCTGGATAAAATGAGCGATTATAACCGTAAACAGGTTACGGCTTATGTTGGTGGTTTATACAATACTTTCTTAACCGATATTGCGCAAAGCAGAAATATCCAAAAAGATAGTCTGTATAATATTGCCGATAATTACAAAGTGCAGCAGCCACAAGATGCAGTAAACTTTAAAATGATTGATGCTTTAAAGTACAAAGATCAGATTTTAGAAGAATTAAAAGGATTGTCAGGCAGAACCAGAGGAGAGAATATTCGCGCAGTTTCGATTAACGATTATGCAAAAAACAATAGCGACACAGGCGAAGGAAAAGATAAAGTTGCCATAATTTATGCCAATGGTGAAATTAACGGAGGAGAAGGTTCTGATAACCAGATCGGTTCAGAGCGCATTTCCAGAGCGATCAGAAAGGCTCGTTTAGATGACGACATTAAAGCGGTTGTACTCCGTGTAAACTCTCCCGGAGGCAGCGCTTTAGCTTCAGACGTGATCTGGAGGGAGGTTGTGCTTACCAGAAAGGAAAAGCCGGTTATCGCATCCTTTGGCGATGTGGCCGCATCAGGCGGTTATTATATTGGTTGTGCTGCCGATAGTATTTTTGTACAACCGAATACCATTACGGGTTCTATCGGTGTATTTGGGATCATTCCGAACTTCCAGAATTTAATGACCAACAAACTCGGAATTACATTTGACGGTGTTAAAACCGGTAAATATGCTGATATTATGGCTACCAACCGCCCTATGACTGCAGGTGAAAGATTCATCATCCAGAATGAATTAAACAGAATTTATAGCGGTTTTGTAAGCCGTGTAGCCGATGGCAGAAAGAAAAGTAAAGCCTATATTGATAGCATTGGCGGTGGCCATGTTTGGATTGGGACTGATGCTGTTCAAATTGGGCTGGCTGATAGAATTGGAAGTTTTAATGATGCCATTAAAGCAGCCGCTAAAAAAGCTAAAATAAAGAATTATAAGGTTGTAGAATATCCGGATGTAATTGACCCATGGAAATCGCTAATGGATGAGGGTACAGACAGAGTTAAAACTTACTATACCAAACAGGAACTTGGCGATAATTATATGCTTTACCAACAAATGAAAAAGGTAATCGCAAGCTCTGGAATTCAGGCACGTATGCCATTTGAAGCAGTTATTAAATAGAGAATGATGGAAGATGGAAAATGGATGATGGAAGGCTAGAGTTCGTATAAAAGGGTTGATGGTTCATAGTTAAATAGTTAATAGCCACGTAGGTATAACATACCAAACAATTAACCATGAACTATCAAACCATGAGCTAAAGAGCCCATTATCCATTTTACATCTTACCTCTTACATCTCCCCCTAGTCAATCAATTTCCATTCCGGGTGTAAAGTAAGGTAAGTGGCGTTAACCGAAGTATTTACCGGATGTACCGTTAAAGAAATGCTTTTCCCTTTTAAAAATTCAAAGCCAATCCCATCTTTTTTGGCATCATAGACCGTAACGGTATCTTTATCTTCATTTAAATACGAAGAAAGTTTTTCAATAGCAGGAAATTTCTGTTTTGTGTCTTCAAGGGTAGTACCTGTTGCCAAACCATCTTTTGTTTTAAACTTATTAGCGGTAATCCTGATCTGTTTTACATCCTTTACAAGCATACTGGTATCCCGATAAGAAGAATATACTGCAATTTCGTTGGGATGCTTTCCTGTCGAATCGTTACTGTACCAAATCCCCCAGGCTTTTCCCATTGCGGCATCGCCAGCATCAGGTCTTCCAAGTTTTTCTCCTACCTGTTCCATATTTTCGCCTAAAGAAATTTCGCCAATGGATTTACCGGCTACAATTAGAAACCGTGTATCCATAGCTTCTGCTGTGGCCGGTTTTAGGTTACTTACCGAATCCGTTTTGTGCTGATCATTTTTATTGGCAGATTGGCATGCTGCCAAACTTATAGTTAATCCTAAAAAGGCAAATTTTATATTTTTCATGAGTGTAAAACAACAATTAATAAAAATTGTGTTTTAATTTGTGCGCTCTTAAGGATTTGAGGCATTATTTCCTAATTTTACCCCCCTATGGAAAATAAGACCATCGCCCGCACCTTACGCCTCTTATCGCAGCTTATGGAACTGCACGAAGAAAATCCTTTCAAAATTAAATCAGTCGCAAATGCCTATTTCAAAGTAGACAAACTACCCTTTGCGTTGAAAGACAAACCTTTAGATGAACTGGATAAAATTGATGGTATAGGCAAAGGGCTGGCTTCCAAAATCATAGAACTTCTCCAAACAGGAGAACTAAAAGAACTTAACGAAATTCTGGAGAAAACACCCGAAGGTGTGGTGGAAATGCTGGCTATAAAAGGTATCGGACCGAAAAAGATATTCATTATCTGGCGTACTTTAGGCATAGAGAGCATTGGTGAATTGTACTACGCCTGCAACGAAAACCGCTTAATTGAAGCAAAAGGTTTCGGTTTAAAAACGCAGGAAGAAATTAAGAATGCGATCGAATTTAAACTCGCAGCCAACGGACGGTTTTTGTATGCGCAGGTGGAAGGTTTTGCCAAAACCTTATTTACACAGCTTGCTGACTGGACTGGAAAAATTGACAACAGTGCTCTTTTGGGTTTCGGTGGTCAATACCGCAGGGCATGCGAAATTATCGACGAACTGGAAATTGTAATCGGTGCTGAACAAATTGGTACCCTTAAACAAAACTTACCTGCTTTCGCTCCACTTTCGCTTATCGAAGCTGAAAATGCTTTCATCTGCACTACCGAAGCAGGTTTTAGAATCAAGATTTACCTGGTAGAAAAAGCTGATTTTTATTTGCAATGGTTCAAACTCACCGGAAATACCGAACATGTTGAAAAAGTGTTGGCTTTAGCTGGCGATGGACCTTTCGCAAATGAAGAAGAAATTTACAGCAAGGCCGGATTAGCTTTTATCGAACCCGAACTACGCGAAGATTTTGATGAAATAGAACTGGCTAAAGCAAATAAACTCCCTACCTTAATCCAATATGAAGATTTAAAAGGCAGTTTGCACAACCACTCTACCTGGAGCGATGGCGTACACACCCTGGAGCAGATGGCCGTATATTGCAAAGAGCACTTAAATCTTCAGTATTTAGGAATCTGCGACCACTCTAAAACCGCGGTTTATGCCAAAGGATTGAATGAGCAGCGTGTTTTCGGCCAGCACCAGGAAATAGACGAGCTCAATAAAAAACTCGCTCCTTTCAAAATCTTCAAAGGTATTGAGAGTGATATTTTAAGTGATGGCTCGCTCGATTATTCAGATGATATTTTAAAAACATTTGATTTTGTGGTAGCTTCTGTTCACAGTAACCTCCGCATGGATGAAGCCAAAGCTACAGCGCGTTTGTTAAAAGCGATTGAAAACCCATATACCACCATTTTAGGCCACCCAACTGGCCGTTTATTGTTAAGCAGGGCTGGATATCCGATCGATTACAAAAAGATTATTGATTCCTGTGCAGCAAATAAAGTGGTGATCGAAATTAATGCCAATCCTTTACGTTTAGATTTAGACTGGCGCTGGCACCGCTATGCTTTAGAAAAAGGTGTATTACTTTCTGTAAATCCTGATGCCCACCGTACCGAAGGTTTCCATGATATGCATTACGGTATTTTAGTGGCTCGCAAAGGTGGTTTAAGCGCCGATAAATGTTTAAATGCTTTTTCTTTAGAGGAGATAACGGCGTATTTTGATAGCAAGAAGGGTTAGCGGTTAGCGGAAAACATACTATAAATTAACCTGTTTAAATTTTACAAAATAAATCTGTGTAATCATCCCGTCAGGAAAAAAATCAATCTATTCAATCTTTTAATATCTTTGCCCCATGATAAGTGAAATTGCCAACCGTATATTTAATCAGGTAATTACAGACTACCACAAGTTTGATGATATTGACCATCCGGTTGAAAACCCGTATGATGCCGAAAGTTTGGAGCATCTTTTTTATGTTAAAAACTGGATCGATACTGCCCAGTGGCACATGGAAGATGTAGTGCGTAATCCACAGATTGATCCCGTTGAAGGTTTGAGCTGGAAAAGACGCATTGATGCACAAAACCAGGTGCGTACCGATATGGTGGAGTTTATTGATGGTTATTTCTTAAATCTTTACCAGGGAATTGCAGCTTTACCAGAAGCAAAAATCAACACAGAAAGTCCGGCATGGGCAATAGACAGGCTTTCTATATTGGCACTAAAAATTTACCACATGCAGGAAGAAGCCGAACGCGAAAGTGCATCGGCTGAGCACCGTGCACAATGCCAAACTAAATTAAATGTATTGTTATCACAACGCGAGGATCTTTCAACCAGCATTGACGAATTATTGGCCGATATTGAAGCTGGTAAAAAATACATGAAAGTGTACAAACAAATGAAAATGTATAACGATCCGAGTTTAAATCCGGTATTGTATAATAAAGCATAAATAATCAACCACAAAGACACGAAGAACACAAGGAATGCCTTGGTGCTCTTTGTGCCTTTGTGGTAAAACATTATGGCCGCAACCCAAAAAATTATCGTTTTACGTTTTTCGGCAATGGGCGATGTGGCCATGGTAGCCTCTATTTTACGAGAATTTTCAGAGCAAAACACATCTGCAGAAATCATCATGGTAAGCAGACCTGCATTTAAACCATTTTTCGATCATATCCCCAATCTCACCTTTCATCCTATCCAGCCTAAAACCATTCATAAGGGAATTGACGGCCTGTATAAACTTTATCAGGAGCTTCGGAGCTATAAACCAACTGCTATAGCAGATTTACATGATAATTTAAGAAGCCGGGCTATTTCTACTTTTTTCCGTTTAACAGGCACAAAAATTAAGCGGATAAATAAAGGAAGGGCGGAGAAAAAAGCGCTGACTCGCCAGCATAATAAAGTTTTTAAGCCTTTAAAACAAACTGTTGAGCGTTATGCTGATGTTCTCCGCGAATTAGGTTTTAATACTAAACTCAGTCACCAAATTAATAAATCAGCACAGACGCTGCCTAAAAAAGCCGAGGCTTTATTTAGTGATAAAACCACAAAAAAAATCGGCATCTCTCCTTTCGCACAACATATTTATAAAGTATATGCTTTAGAAAAAATGGAAGAAGTAATTGTTGCGTTAAGTGATCTCGGTTACAAGATACTGGTTTTTGGAGGTGGTAAAGAAGAACATAAAATAGCTGAAAAATGGGCTGAAAAGCATAAAAACACCCATAATTTAATCGGAAATTTTAACTTAACGGAAGAGCTAGCCATTATCTCAAACTTAGATCTAATGTTAAGTATGGACTCATCAGGCATGCATATGGCATCACTTGCAGGCGTACCTGTGGTATCCATTTGGGGACCAACACATCCTTACGCCGGCTTTTTGGGATATGGACAATTGGAAAGCGATTGCATTCAGATCGACCACCCTTCGAGGCCAAATTCTATTTATGGAAACAAACCTTGCCTTTGCGGTGTTGAAAATTGTATAGACTTAATTAAGCCTGAAACCATCGTTAACAAAATTAAAGAGAAATTAAATGGCTAAGCAATTACTTTTGGTCCGTCATGGCAAATCGGATTGGGGAAATTTAGATTTAAAAGATTTCGACAGACCGTTGAACAAACGTGGCAAAGAAAATGCTCCTGAAATGGCCGAGAGACTTATTAATAAAGGTTTTAAAATAGACTTGATTGTGAGCAGTCCGGCAAAAAGAGCCAAATCTACAGCTAAATTTTTCGCTGAAGCTTACCAAATCGATCAGATCCAATTCGAAGAATCTATTTATGAGGCCAATACCTCAGCTTTGCTTAAAGTGGTTAATGGCTTGGATGATGATGCTGAAAATGTAGTGATGTTTGGTCATAATCCTGGTTTTACCGATTTCGCGAACGAGTTATGCGATGCAGACATCTACAACATTCCAACAGCGGGCATGGTATTAATTTCTTTTCCTTTTGATTCATGGCAGATGGTAAGCAAAGGAACAGGAGAATTGGTGTTTTTTGATTACCCGAAGAATAGTGATGAAATTTAAGGCTTTTACCATTAAGGAGTTAGGAGTATTAAGGTTTAAATTCTTACAGATTGGCTTCAACGAACAGAATATCAACTTCTAACGGCTTAGACGTATTTGGCGCTAGAAAGGTTTTTCGCGACAAGCAAAATCCACAGTTAAATAAACCCGATGGGAACGAATGCCGATTTTTCTTCGGCAGCAGGGACAGCGGGACTGAAGAAGCCAAGAACTACTGAACGAACATTTCCAAAAAAAATCGCCGCACTTAAATTATCACAATTCAGATAAGCATATCACAAATCAAATAATCTTTAAATAGTCCTCGTTGCGACGAGGATTAGTGACAGACGCATTTGTAATGCAAATTAAGTACATAGAAGCGATAGAATCGCTATTCTCTTGCATCCTCGTTACAAACGAGGACGATAGATGATCGCCCAACTTAAAAATTATCACAATTTAGATAAGCATACCACAAATTAAATAATCTTTAAATAGTTCTCGTTGCAACGAGGATTTGTGAGAGACGCATTTGTAATGCAAATTAAGTGCATAGAAGCGATAGAATCGCTATTCTCTTGCATCCTCGTTACAAACGAGGACGATAGATGATCGCCCAACTTAAATTATCACAATTCAGATAAGCATATCACAAATTAAATAATCTTTAAATAGTTTTCGTTGCAACGAGGATTAGTGAGAGACGCATTTGTAATGCAAATTAAGTGCATAGAAGCGATAGAATCGCTATTCTCTTGCATCCTCGTTACAAACGAGGACGATAGATGATCGCCCCACTTAAAAATTATCACAATTTAGATAAGAATATCACAAATTAAATAATTTTATTACCTTTGAATATATAAAACGAAAATCTGGCAATAGACATTTCGGTGAATTCATAACCTACACTCTTCTGGTTATTTCATAATTCGTATCGCCAGAAAATTTATCCATTAATTTATCTGTACATGAATTTTGATTATAATACTACGCGTAGCCATTTAATTTTATCTGAATATGGCCGTAACGTACAAAATATGGTGAAGTATATCTGCGAATTACCCACCATTGAAGAACGTAATAAATATGCCCAGGCGGTAATCGACCTGATGGGTTTTTTGCAACCACATTTGCGTGATGTTGCCGATTTCAAGCATAAGCTTTGGGATCACTTACACATTATTTCTGGCTATCAGATTGATGTAGACAGTCCTTACCCTAAGCCATTAATTGAAAATGCTTACATTAAACCAGCACCACTGGCCTATCCTCAACAAAGAATTACCTACAAACACTATGGTAAAACGGTTGAGAATCTGATTGAAAAAGCCATGCGTGAAGAAAATGCCGAAATTAAGAAGGCAATGGTTCAGAGCATCGCAAACTTTATGAAAATGGCTTATGTTACCTGGAATAAGGATAATGTGAGCGATGATACCATTATTAAGGATTTAAAATATCTTTCTGGCGGATTGTTGTCACTTGATGAAGGTGTTAACCTGGCGAAAGTAGAATTTAGAGCACAAAATCCTCGTCAAAGCAATAATAACAATAACCGGGGCAGAAGCAACAATAATAACAACAACGGTAAAAACCGTCAGAACAATAACAACAATAACAACCGTCAACGCAACAATAATAATAAACCTAAATATTAAGGGTGAAGGGCAAAAGGCATAAGGTGATAGATTAAAAACCGACACCAATACTTGATACCTGATACTAAATACAAAAAATATGAACGCATTTGAAATAACAGGCGGAATTAAATTAAAAGGCGAAATCACTCCCCAAGGTGCCAAAAACGAAGCATTACAGATTTTATCTGCAGTATTGCTTACCGAAGAAAAAGTTACCATCAGCAATATCCCTGATATTAAAGATGTAAACAAACTGATCGAGTTATTGGGCGATTTGGGCGTTACTGTTGAACGCATTAATAAAGACACCTATACCTTCGAAGCCAAAAACATCGATTTAAATTTCTTTGAATCTGATACTTTTAAGGCTAAAGGTGGTGGTTTACGTGGTTCAATTATGATTGTAGGACCATTGTTGGCCCGTTTTGGCAAAGCAGCAATCCCGAAACCAGGTGGTGATAAAATTGGTCGCAGAAGGTTGGATACCCACTTTATCGGTTTCGAAAAACTAGGTGCAAAATTCGTTTACGATAGCAAAAAAGCTTTCTTTAACGTTGATGCCACCAATTTACAAGGTGCTTATATTCTATTAGATGAAGCATCGGTAACCGGAACAGCAAACATTGTAATGGCCGCTGTTTTGGCGAAAGGTACCACTACCATTTATAATGCAGCCTGCGAACCATATTTACAACAACTTTGTAAAATGCTTAACCGCATGGGCGCAAAAATTTCAGGCATTGGCTCAAACCTGCTTACCATTGAAGGTGTTAAAGTATTGGGTGGAACCGAGCACAGAATGCTGCCTGATATGATTGAAATTGGCTCTTTCATTGGTATGGCTGCGATGACAGAATCGGAAATTACCATTAAAGATGTTTGTTACGATGAGCTTGGCGTAATACCAGAGGTTTTCAAAAAACTAGGGATCAAACTAGAGCGTCGTGGTGACGATATTTATGTACCATCGCAAAAACACTACGAAATCGACACCTTTATTGATGGTTCGATTTTAACCATTGCCGATTCGCCATGGCCAGGTTTCACACCAGATTTATTGAGTATTGTTTTGGTTGTGGCTACACAGGCAAAAGGAAACGTACTCATTCACCAGAAAATGTTCGAGAGCCGTTTGTTCTTCGTGGATAAACTGATTGACATGGGTGCACAAATCATCCTTTGCGATCCGCACCGTGCAACCGTTAATGGTATTGACAAGAAATATAAACTTCGCGGAATCAGCATGACTTCTCCTGACATCAGGGCCGGAGTTTCATTGTTAATTGCAGCTTTATCTGCTGAAGGTAAATCGACCATTTATAACATCGAACAGATTGAACGTGGCTATCAGGATATCGACACCCGTTTACGTGCTTTAGGTGCGCAAATTAAGCGTGTAAATGCTGATGCGCCTGGTCATTAAGCTTAAAACAGAAAGACTAAAGCTTAAAGCGAAAATAACATAAAGAAAAACGTCCGGGAATAATTACCGGACGTTTTTTTATGGTTTTTCGTCATCTCGACTGAAGCGCAGCGAAATGGAGAGATCTAACTTAACAGATTTCTCGGTTCCGTTGCACTCCACTCGAAAGGACGTATCGAAAGGGATAACTCCTTGAAAGATCCTGAAACAAGTTCAGGAGGACGATCGTAGGAATTACACCATTTTCCATTTCACATTTCCCATCTTACATCATCCATCTTACATCCACTTACCCTGATATCGCATTAATAATATCGTACTGAGTGATAATCTCGATCTTTCCAGATTCATCTTCCACTAAAACTGCTGAGTTTTCTTTATTAATCAACGAAGAAATTTTATCAATCGACGTATTCAAATCTACAAATGGGAAAGTAGCCGTCATAATTTCTGAAATCGGAGCTGATTTTAATCCTGGATTTTCAAGCAAGGCAGATAAAATATCACTCTCGGCAATTTTACCCACAATCATTCCTTGCTGTGTTACCGGAATTTGAGAGATATTCATCGACTTAATAGTATTAATAGCCTCGAGTACTGATTTCTGAGCATCAAGTGTTACAATCTCTGTATTTTCTTTTTTAGCCAGAATTGATTTAGCAGTTAATTTTTCGTCTTGTAAAAATCCGCGCTCACGTAACCAATCTTCATTATACATTTTGCCCATGTAACGGCTGCCGTGATCGTGAAAAATAACGACAACCACATCTTCCGGCTTCAGTTTATCTTTTAACTGAATTAATCCACCAATAGCAGCGCCGGCTGAGTTACCCACGAAAATACCCTCTTTGCGTGCAATATCTCGTGTCATTAAAGCAGCATCTTTATCGGTAACTTTTTCAAACAGGTCAATTACATCAAAATTTACGTTTGCCGGAAGGAAATCTTCGCCGATACCTTCTGTGATGTAAGGATAGATTTCATCCTTATCAAATATACCTGTTTCTTTATATTTTTTGAAAACTGAGCCATAGGTATCAATTCCCCAGATTTTAATATCCGGATTTTTTTCTTTCAGATATTTCCCCGTTCCGGAAATGGTTCCGCCTGTACCTACACCAACTACCAGGTGCGTAATTTTACCTTCTGTTTGTGCCCATATCTCAGGACCAGTTTGTTCATAATGCGCCTGTGAGTTGGCTAAATTATCATATTGATTAGGTTTCCATGAATTTGGAACCTCGCGTTCTAAACGCGAAGAAACAGAATAATATGAACGTGGATCTTCCGGTTCAACGTTTGTGGGACAAACGATTACCTCGGCTCCAAAAGCACGTAAAGCATCAACCTTTTCTTTTGATTGTTTATCAGTTGTAGTAAAAATACATTTGTACCCCTTAATAATGGCTGCCATAGCCAGGCCCATACCTGTATTACCTGATGTTCCTTCTATAATTGTACCACCTGGCTTTAGTTTTCCGCTTTTCTCGGCATCCTCAATCATTTTAACCGCCATGCGGTCCTTAATTGAATTGCCAGGATTAGTCGTCTCTATTTTCGCCAGAATTGTTCCCGGAACTCCTTTTGTTATCGTATTTAATTTAACTAATGGCGTATTGCCAATAGTTTCTAAAATATTATTGTACCACATATTACAAAACTAAGCAATGGCATTAAGTATTTTACAAACTATATTTTATTTGAAACATAATTTCGAAAATTAAAATTAAAAAGAATTTAATTGCATAATCTATAACTATGATAGGCATTATAGATTGATTATTGGGTGAAACGCAATGCGAAAGTAGGTTCGTTTCAACTGTAGTGAAACGGAATGGAGAAATCTAATATCTAGAACTCATTACGCCAACTTGTAAATTTTCCCTGGTAACGAAACAATAACGCCCTGCATCTCTAAGGTAAGGATTACAATTGCCAGTTTACTTTGCTGAATATTCAAGTGCGTGCAAAGTTCATCTATAGAAAGCTGACCATTTTGTAAGGCGCTAATAACCCGCTCCTCGTTAGGCGTAAGGTTTAGCCGTAAGGTGGTTTGTTGAACATTATGCTTTACCTTCACCTCATCATCCCAGCCCAGGTAATAAATCAGGTCATTAGCATTGGTGATTAATCCGGCCCTATTGGTCTTGATCAGGAAATTACACCCTTCTGAAAAAACGTCATTTGTTCTACCCGGAAAAGCATATACATCCTTATTGTAAGAATTTGCGATTTCTGCGGTAATCAAGGCTCCACCTTTTATTGACGCTTCAACAACCACGGTAACATCTGCAATGCCGGCAATAATCCGGTTTCTTTGTGGAAAATTAGGCCGGTCAGGATTGGTCAGTATTGGAAACTCGGTGAGCAAGCCTCCATTCAAAACCATTTTCTGGGCAACTGTTTTATGAATTTTTGGATACATACGGTCTAAACCATGACCAAGTACCCCAACAGTAGGAATATGATTTGCCAGGCATTCTTTATGGGTGGTTACATCAATGCCGTAAGCCAGGCCACTAACGATTAAAACATGATATGGCGCTAAAACTTCGCACAATTCCTTACAGAGATTTTTCCCATAACCTGTTGCATTACGGGTTCCAACAACGCTGATGATACGCTGCTGGTTAAAATCAACTGTACCTTTGGCATAAAGCAGGATGGGCGAATCGATACAATTCTTTAACCTTTTAGGATATCTCTCGTCTGAAAAAAACAATACTTCTATCCCATGTTTTTCAATAAAATCCAATTCTTGCCTGGCCCTGATCAAGGCATCGGTACCACGAATGGCTTCAATTGTTTTTTCTCCAATGCCTGGAATCTGCAAAAGCTGCTTTTTATTTGCCGAAAATATTTGCTCAGCACTTCCACAATAGGCAAGAAGGTTTTTGGCCGTTACCGGGCCAATAGATTTAATAAAGGTTAAGGCAATTTTATGTAGCGTGCTCATAATGTAATAAGGTTAAATAAATTCGGGATGATTTATTTCCTTAAAGCAAGCTTAAAAATCAATGTCAATTAAACTTTTTAACGGAATATGAATATTGTTTTTTAGCTGTATATATTTCTCTGTTACCGACCAAACTGTTGTATCAACACGTTTAGGGCCGATGGTTGTATTAAAAGTAATGACGGCTTTTGATTTAAATTCATTACCTAACCTTTGCGCTTCATCAAGTTTGGTTTGCAGTTCATGGGAATGATCTTCCTTAGCATTGATGATATTTAAATAACTGATATGTTCCTTTTCTACAATTTCTATTGGCATGAGTCTCTTTAACGATTAATGTTAAACAAGCTTATCAATTTTTTATAAAAAAAGCAATACTTATTTACTCAAATATTGCAGTAACTATATAAAAGGGCCAGATTTGAGATACAAAACTGGCCCTTTCAGAAAAAACATTATTAATTATTTAAACTTCAGCTTTCTGGTTTCAACCATTCCTTTAAAATCATGGTCCATTTTACCAGACAAATCTTCAACACGGGTTTTAGATAGTGGTGAGGTACTGCTAATGGCATTGTCTTTCAGTAAAGCAGAGAAATTTCCATTGGCAGAATAATATAAAGCCTGTGCCAATAGTTTTTCTGTAGGATCTCCAAAATCTTTGGTTACATCATCAAAAATATCTTTATCAACAGCCATTCCATCAAAGTAACCACCTTGATTTAATTGATTTTTGGTTTCAAATTGAGGAATATATAAGTCGTTTTTATCAATACGGATAGAGAAAAAGCCAACTGGTTTGCCATAAGTTTTCTTGCCGATCAATTTAACATCGATTACAGGTTTCAAATTATTAATCAACAGCTCACTGGCAGATGCTGTTCCACCTGTTACAATAAAGTAAACCCTTGTTAAGCCATTAAGCGAACCACGTTTAGCAAAAACCTCCTGGTTTCCGGCTGCAACTGTAGGTTTATAAGAATAATCAAAATAAGAATACATCCGTGTTACCCCATCATTACCTTTAGCATAAAACTTTTGGTTCTGAAGAATCGTGGCTTGATCATCCTGCATGGTTTGTGTCCAGTAAGTAGTATACATTACTCTTCCATTTTGTGTAGAAGGTGCAATCAGGTTGGCAAAGGCCTCTGATGTTTGTACCGATCCGCCACCATTATACCTTAAATCTACAATTAGTTCGGTAATACCATCCGTAGTGAATTGACTGAAAGCCTTATCTAACAAGGTTGCAGAATTTGTTGTAAATGTGTTAAAAACAATATACCCAACTTTTTTAGCGCCAATAGTATATGTCTTACTAAATAATATTGGGTTAACATTATATTCAGCCTTAGTTACCGTTACATCCTGAGTGGTCTGATCAGGTTTTAAAACAGTTAAGGCAACAGTAGTACTGGATCCAAAAATCGCATTCACTACATAATTAATACTGGCATCACTAGTATTTATGGTTGAATTACCATTAATTTTTATAATCTGATACCCTCTTTTTAGTCCCTGACCGGCAGCAGGTGATGCAGCATACACATATTTAATCCTCAAATCTTTATCTCCCGCAAAAAACACCGAAAATCCAAAATCACCATTCACGCCCCCCAGCTGACCAGCAACAGAGCCATCATCTATAAAAGAATATTTAGGAGAGGTTGAACGCTCTACATACTCGTATGGTTTGTTTGTTTGTGGATTAATTGCAATCTGAGTCATTGCATACAACAATTTCTCGTTGGATGAAAAAGCTCTTGGATTGAATTTATCGTAAGTAGGCAAACTCTTATTCCAATAATAAGTTTGCTTGGCGTACAGAAAGATAGAGTCTTTAGTGAGTAGTGCCCGATCGCTGGTTGGTGTTTGCAACAGATTGGATTCAACATCTGTATTGGCGTCAGGATTATTATTCGATTTTTTACACGACACGGTAAATCCAACCAAAATAAGCAAAGCATATAAAAATGCATTTTGCGAAATAAATTTTCTAAGCATATTTACTTGTAAATTTCTAGTGACACAATATACGGCAAATTAATTAGTTTAGATTGTTGCTCATCAAATTTATTTGCGCCAACAACTAACGCTTGGTTAGGCGATAAATTATTGCTGTTTAGTATGTTCTGAAAAATTTCTGCTTTAGATTGACCAAGTTCTTCAACAAAGTATACGGTTAGGTATTGCTCCAGCCCATTCCACTCTGTCTGCCTAATTTTATTAAGTTGTTGCTCAGGGTTTCCAGCCGTTACAATAACAATTTGTTTACGGTCTACTACAAGTTCCTGCATAAATTCGAGCATATTTTTATAAAGCAAAAGCTTTAAAGGCAAGCGGGCATTTTGATGCAGGAGGTCGAAATTATACTTATATTTTGGATCAATGCCGAACTGGTTTGCTGTTTTTTCAAAAAGCTTTTCTGCGCCATTATTTTCATATTCGCTACGCATAAACCCGAGAATGGGCTGTGCGCTTTTTTGCTCGGTGTACTCTATAAATTGGGCAAACAGATAATAAACCTGTAGTAAATAATCTTTCTCCGGAAATAACACATCATCCAGTTCAAAAATTACGATCTGCTTATCTTTAACGTATTGGTTGGCATCCATGTTAAATTGTAAAAAGTTTTAAATCATCGGCATTGTTAAAGCCAAAAACCCCATTCAGGCTTGAAGAAGCACTTACATGCACAAGGCGCTCTTCGGTTGAAAAAATCCGGTCACCATGAATAAACACCGCAAAATTCTGACGAGTAATTTTTTCTGTAGTTAAATAGTCAGCAATTACATCAGCATTGGGCAAAAGCACCTGGATTCCATACTCCCCAAAAAGCACTGCAGATTTAGCCAGGGGCAAAACCTCATACTTATGCAAAGGGATAATACAATCTATGGCTTCTGTGATGCAAAAATTTAATAGAATATGAGCAATGCTATCTTTATTGAGCAGCCCCAGCGATGAAAAGGCATAGTTTTCAGTAACTATCGCCGGCACATCACCATAATCAGCCAGTAGCACAAAATGGCTGGGGAAAGCTTTCATCAGCTTCAAAGCCTTGGCATTGTTCCCCCCTGTTATCAGTATTTTCAAGGTATAATGATTGAATGAATAAATTAGTAATTAATGAATGATCGAATGAGTGAATTAGAGAATAATCATGACCTTAGACAATTAAACCGTCTTTCATGCTCACTACACGGTCGCTGGTTTTTGCAAGGTGTTCGTTGTGCGTAACAATTACAAACGTTTGCTGGAAATTATCGCGCAACGTCACAAACAGCTGGTGTAATCCTGCTGCATTTTCAGAGTCTAAATTCCCTGAAGGTTCATCAGCCAATATAATTGAAGGGTTATTGATCAGCGCTCTGGCAATGGCCACCCGTTGCTGCTCACCCCCAGACAGCTGATTGGGTTTATGCTGCCCCCTATCTTTAAGCCCGAACAGATCTAACAGCTCAAGCGCCCTGTTTTCAGCCTGTTTTTTATTGGTTTTGGCAATAAATGCCGGAATGCAGATATTTTCAATGGCACTAAATTCTGGCAACAAATGATGGAACTGAAATACAAATCCGATATTCTGATTTCGGAAAGTACTCAATAAATCGCCATTCAATTTGTTTATAACCGTACCTTTTAATTCTACAAATCCTTCATCTGGTTTATCCAATGTTCCTAAAATATGCAACAAAGTACTTTTACCTGCACCAGACGGCCCAATAATACTTACAATCTCCCCTTTTTGTACTTCAAAATTTACGCCTTTTAAAATTTGCAGATTTCCGTACGATTTTCTTATTCCAGTGGCTTTTAGCATGCCTCAAATTTAGTAAAATGGTTTGTTAGTTCAATAGTTCATTGGCCAAAGGTTTATTGGTTCATAGTTGATGGTTTATGAGTTCATCGTTACTTTTCCAATAGTTTAATCGTTTATTGATTCATGAATAATCGCCTAATAGTTGATTAGCTTACGCTTTAACTGACAATAGTTTATTGCTTATTTCACATTGATTATTAAACAATTACCATTAAATATATCTCTTGAATATTCAGGCTATCAGCCATGAACTATGTGACCATTAACCAACTACTAACCTACCATTAACCAAAAAAAAACAAAAAAGATTTGCAGATATCAATTTTCTATTTAACTTTGAAAAACAAAGCACTTTTAAAATGAACACTCCGGAAGAACAATTGAATACCCTAAAAGATATCAGACAAATGATGGATAGATCATCAAGATTCATTTCTTTAAGTGGATTATCTGGTGTTTTTGCAGGCGTTATCGCTTTAATCGGGGCTTATTTTGCAAATGATGAAATTAACAAATTCATTAATAAACGGGGTTACGGTTATGGTGTAGATGGTGAAATGGACCTGGAATTTAACCTGATAAAACTCGGTATTTTTGTTTTGTTGATTGCTTTAGCCGGCGGCGTTTTATTTACCTATAGAAAAAGTCAGAAAAACAATCTTCCCATCTGGGATAAAACCTCTAAATCACTTTTAATTAACTTATTTATTCCGCTGTTTGCAGGAGGTTTATTCATCATTGCTTTATTGATTAACCATCCGAATACTTATACCATTATTGCGCCGAGCTGTTTAATTTTTTATGGCTTAGCGCTGATTAACGCCAGTAAATATACTTACAGCGATATTCGCTACCTGGGGCTTTGCGAGGTAATACTTGGATTGATATGCATGTTTTACGTGGGTTATGGCTTAATTTTTTGGGCTTTTGGCTTTGGTGTATTGCACATTGTTTATGGTCTTTTAATGTATTTTAAATATGAGAGAGGTCAGTAAGGATGAAAAACCCAATAGCAGATTTAAATAAAATATTCGATAGCCGGATTAGGTTGGGCGTTATGTCTGTCCTGGTGGTAAATGATGAAATTGGTTTTAACGACCTGAAACAAATGCTTGAGTTGACTGATGGCAACCTGGCCTCGCACCTGAATACTTTGGAACAGGCTGAATTTATTAAAGTACACAAAGGTTTTATTGGCCGCAAAACCAGCACCACCTACTCTATTACCGCTTTGGGCAAACAAGCTTTTAAGGCACATTTAGATGCACTTGAAAAAATGATTAGAAAGCTATAAGCTAATTTTTTTTAACTACTTACTTTGAAATACAAAGCACTTTTAAAAATGAAAAAAGAAGAAATAAAAAGACCTGAACTCATTGAAACTGGCAAATGGATGGCCGTGTGTTCTGCCTCGATTGGCACCATCATACTTGTGGCATATTTTGCGCTAAAAGTTAACGAACTTATGTTCGTCGGACTGTTCTACATTTATTTTGCTACCGTAATAAATGGTGTATTTTTCCTCGTCCTCCTCCTCAAGTGCTTCAGGCAACAAAACCATTGGCGAAAAATTGCGACTATAATGCTCTTCATGCTCCTAAACATTCCCCTAAGCATATTTTATTGCTTTTTAGCACTAAACTAATCATCAAAACTTTTAAAAAATGAAAAATAAGTCCAACCTCATGTTACTGTCTGTCCTACTGGGCGGCCTGCTGTTTACTTTTCTCTTTTGGGAAGAAAGACTTGCGCTCAATTTGCTTATTTACAGCATCTACCTGTTGGTAATCACCTTTATTAATCCGGATGTGGCCAAAAGCACCAAACTTAAAATTTATGGGCTGGCACACTTACTGGCTGTAGTGCTGGTGGTGGTTAACAATTCCGATTTATCTGTGGCAACCTATTACATCAGCTTACTATTATTTATTGGTTTTGGTCATCATCAACAAATCAGGACCGTTTTTACTGCTTTTTTAGCGGCCATTTTACAGATGGTAACAGTACCGTTTAATGCAATAAAACAACTAAGCCAAATCAGTATTGGCAATGTGAGCCTTAAGCCCGTTTTTACTTTGATTAAATATATTTTCATACCCATCATCATTGTAATCATATTTTCATGCCTGTATGCAGCCGCAAGTGATGTTTTTGCACATTATGCAGAGACAATCTTAACGAGCATTGGCGACTTTTTAGATAATGTATTCCACTTCTTTTTTAAAGACATGAGTTTTGATCGCATCATGCATTTTTGCTTTGGATTGGTTTTAACAGCAGGTTTACTGCTTGCATTTTTTGATAAAAGCCTCGAAAAAGCTGAATTGAAATGCAAAGAGCAATTGGTACGGATGAGAAGAAGCTTAGGTCAGAAAACGATATGGTACAATGTTGTAGAAACATTTACCGGCAACTTGCTGACCCGAAAAATGGCACTAAAAACGGAGTACATCGTGGGTATCATTTCATTCGCTGCACTTAACCTTTTATTGCTAATGTTAAATACCATTGATATTACCACACTTTGGTTTGGCTATGAACCTTCGGGCAATTTTTCGGGAGAACTCCACCAGGGCACAAACTCATTAATTTTCAGTATTGTAATGGCCATGGCTGTAATCCTCTATTATTTTAGGGGAAACTTAAACTTTTACCATAAAAGTAAAACCTTAAGGTTATTGGCCTATACCTGGATGGTTCAGAATTTTATCCTCATCATCTCAGTATTCATCCGCGATGGTTATTATATCGAATTTCATGGCTTAACGCATAAAAGAATCGGTGTTTTGGTATTTGCCACTCTTTGTATCATTGGTTTGGCAACCGTTTATTTTAAAGTAGCCAGACAGAAAACTATATTCTACCTTTTCAAGGTGAATGGGAATATCTGGTTTGCTCTATTATTGACTTTTACGCTCATTAACTGGGATGTCTTAATCGTGAAATATAACCTGAATCATGTTGATGCTGTTTCGATCGATCCTTATTATTTAACCTCTCTGTCAGAAAAAACACTCCCTATTCTTGATAAAAACCGGTCAAAAATCCATCCTTCGAAGAATAACGACTCGGAAATTGCTAAAGTAGATCAGCCGGAAGAAGCATTGATGAGAAAATTAGATCAACGGATTGGTTATTTTAAAGAGCGTTATGGTCAGCAAAGCTGGTTATCATGGAATTTACAGGATTGGAATACGGCAGAATATTTTGGCTTGAATAAATAAAAACTAAATGAATAGACGATATAAAATAATAGCCATGTCGTCAGCAATAATTGCACTAGCGTGGTTCGTTTTGAACCATACTGTTCACAAAATTTTCAACCTACACATCGACTGAAATATAAGTTAATTAGCTAATCCATGAAAACACAAACCTCAGCATATTGGACCAATTACTTCTCAAATAACAGCAAAATTAAGAGGATTGATTGGACGCTTAAACCGGAAATTTCTGATTTAGAAAAACAAAGCATACTAAAGTCTCTGCAGGCCTGGCAGCTTGGGGAAACGTCGGAAGGAAAGCACTTGATCAACGCTTCAAAAAAATATGCAAAAGCTATAAATGATTACGAATACCTAACCGCGGTAAAACTGTTTATAAAGGAAGAGCAAAAACATGGAAATAACTTAGGTATGTATCTTGATTTAATCGAAGAAAAAAGAATTAATAAAGATTGGGGAGACACATTATTCCGGAAAATAAGATACTTCAATACCAACATGGAGCTTTGGACAATCGCAGTAATTACCGTAGAAAGCGCCGCACAAATATTTTATCAGGCACTAAAAGATGCCACAAACTGCACATTACTCAAACAAATCTGCACAGATATACTAATTGATGAGGCTGCTCACATTACTTTTCAAAGAGAACGTTTGTATATCATTTTTAATCAAAAGAATGCTTTCATGAAATGGATTGCTTACCATGCCTATTCGTGCTTCTTCATTTGTACAAGTTTAGTGGTTTGGCAGGCACATAAAACATTATTTAAAGCAGGTAAGCTTAACTTTTATCGCTATTTAAACAAGATGAAATATAAATTAAGTAAGGTTGCAGGTAGCTCTGTACTTAATGAAAAAGAAAAGCAACAGCCACTTTCATTTAAAGAATTAAATCAAAATCTTTTATAATTAACCTCTCTCCTTTGCTAAACTTTTGTTGGATTTGGTTTTCCCGGTGCAATTTAGCACCGGGAAGCAAAGGTTTAATTTTCAACTATTTAAATCATATATTATAATTATAAAACAATGAAAAATCAAGAAACACTTAGCTCAGGCAAACTAAGGATGATCATCATTTTAAGCGTGACGGCATTTTTATTGGCCATTCCACTGGTTGCTATGCAATTTACAAATGAAGTGGATTGGACGCTATCCGATTTTGTAACCGCAGGAGTTTTATTGCTCAGCACGGGTTTGGCCATCGAACTGGTGATTAGAAATTTAAAAGCCGGCGCGTTAAGAACAATAGTTCTTGTTGTCATTTTACTGGCGCTATTTCTCATCTGGGCAGAATTAGCGGTTGGTATTTTTGGGACACCGTTTGCGGGAAGTTAAAGAACACTATTAACCGTTTTGTTCACGCAAACAAAAGATGATTAGCGCAGAGAAAATATTTTTTTTTGCATTTGCAGGAACCAACTTTGTTTTTAAGCCTGATTGCAGCGGTAAGCCCCGGAGCGTAGTGAGGACTTATAGCGAAAAGCAGGGCCACCAGCCGCCACGAAGAATAGGCCCCTCACTTTCAAATGAAAAATCTCTGCGAAATCAGCGGGATACCATAAACTACCGCACATTACCGGCGCTAATTTTCCGATTAACATAAAACGTTCATTTTCTGAAAAAATCGGCAATTTCTATTTGTTTAAAGGGTTTGAAATTGTAGCTTTGGGCAAATTTTGTAGCAAATGAATATTCACGAATACCAGGGTAAACAAATATTAAAAAGTTTCGGTGTTAACGTTCAAGAAGGAATAGTTGCCGATACTCCTGAGCAAGCTGTTGAGGCTGCTAAGCAACTTAAAATAGATTACAATTCTGACTGGGTTGTAATTAAAGCGCAAATCCACGCTGGTGGCCGCGGTAAAGGTGGTGGTGTTAAATTAGCCAAAAACCTCGAAGAGGTTAAACAACGTGCAACCGATATTATTGGTATGCAACTAGTTACTCCTCAAACCGGCCCAGAAGGTAAATTAGTGAGTAAAATTTTAGTGGCTCAGGATGTTTATTATCCAGGTGCTTCCGAAACCAAAGAATTTTACATCTCTGTATTATTAGACCGTGCTAAAGGCCGTAACATCATCATGTACAGTACCGAAGGTGGTATGGATATCGAAGAAGTTGCTGAACATACTCCACACTTAATTTTCAAAGAAGAAATTGATCCTAAAGTTGGCTTACAAGGTTTCCAGGCCCGTAAAATAGCATTCAACTTAGGTGTTAGCGGAGCTGCACATAAAGAAATGGTTAAATTTGTAACTGCTTTATACAAAGCTTACGAAGCTACAGATTCTTCAATGTTCGAAATCAACCCGGTATTAAAAACTTCTGATGACAAAGTAATTGCTGTTGATGCTAAAGTTAATTTAGACGAAAACGCGTTATTCCGTCACCCTGATTATGCAGCAATGCGCGATGTAACAGAAGAAGATCCAATGGAAGTTGAAGCAAGTGCCTCGAACCTAAACTTCGTTAACCTTGATGGTAACGTAGGTTGTATGGTTAACGGTGCTGGTTTAGCAATGGCAACCATGGATATTATTAAATTGGCTGGCGGTGAACCTGCTAACTTTTTAGACGTTGGTGGAACTGCAAATGCTCAAACAGTTAAAGCGGCTTTCAACATTATCTTGAAAGATCCAAACGTTAAAGCAATTTTGATCAACATTTTCGGTGGTATCGTTCGTTGCGACCGTGTTGCTCAAGGTGTAATTGATGCTTATAAAGAAATTGGTAATATCCCTGTGCCAATTATCTGCCGTTTACAAGGTACAAATGCTGAAGAAGCTAAAAAATTAATCGATGAGTCTGGCTTACAGGTTTACTCAGCAATCGCTTTAAAAGAAGCTGCTGATTTAGTAACTAAAGTATTGGCTGAACAAGCGTAATAAGCTTAAAGCAAAAAGACTAAAGCTTAAAGCATTAATCATATCATATAAACCTTTCAGTGAAAACTGGAAGGTTTTTTTTATTCCCCTCTTTTAAAGGGGTGTCCGCAGGACGGAGTGTTCTTTTAAATGTCATTACTAGAAATCTAATAACCTGAACTCGATTAATAACATGCCATTAAAGATCTTCTGCAGATATTTTAACTCACCGTCGTCACCCTGACCTGTAGCGAAGCGGAAAGCTACGAAGTAAACCGAGCCTTAAGCGAGCTCACCGAAGGTAATTTATTTCAGGGTCTATCTAGCAGGAAAGATGCTGACCACGAAGTAGCTATTAGACCTTTAAAAAGAATAGAAAACAACTAATAAAACAAGTTCAGCATGACGATCGCGTTAGGAAAAAGAGACAAAAAATTGATCACAATGGGTAAATATTAATCGAACTAAGGTTAATAGCAATTTCGCTTAAATGTACTAAGGTGCCTGAGATGTTCATTTTTTTTGGAAATGTAAGTTCCTGTGTTAATGGCAGAAGATAGTCCTGCTATCTCTTCAAGTCCTCGCTGCGCTGTGGGCTTTCCGCTCTATCAGGTTTATTTAACTTGGGTTCGTGGTACTTCGGCAAAAAACAACATCGCTAAACTGACGAAGTCCTTCCCAAGCTTCAGCCCTTTTAGACTTCGTAAGTTACTTTATACGAAATTCTAAAATATCGCCAGGCTGGCAATCTAAAACTGCACAGATAGACTCCAACGTCTCCAAACGGATTGCTTTAGCCTTACCTGTTTTTAGTATCGATAAATTAGACATCGTAATCCCTACCCGCTCACTCAATTCGGTAAGCGACATTTTGCGACGGGCCAACATTACATCTAAATTTATAATTATAGGCATGGGCTTATATCGTTAAATCGTTTTCTTGTTGCAACTCAATTCCTTTTCTAAATACAAATGCTATTGTTAAAAGGGTTAGACCAAAAATCAATAACCAGATCTGAAAATCAACATTTTCAATTACTTTAAATGCTAAATCCCGGCGATTATTTAATTGATTTGCATATACTATAGCGTTGTAAATAAACAGCAGAAATGGAATCATAGTGCAATACCATCCCATACGCGTAAGCCGCCCTGTATTTTCGGTACTGAAAACATTGCCCATCTCTATCGAATTAATAAAACGATAGAGATAAACCAACACCCTTGAGCTAAAGAACATAATTATCAATATAAATAAACCCTGTACCAGACCCAACAGACCGCCTTTCCCAGCGTCTGTATATCCTTCTTCAAAGCTCTTGGATGCATCTTTAAGCGAAAACAGTAATACGATTAAAAGTGTTACCAAATAACCCATTTTAATTAGTTTAATTTGATTCTGCGTTTTCATGTTAAATGGTTAAATCTTGTTCTTGTTTAAGTTTCCTCGAGTACGAGAGCAACTCATAAATAATACTGAATATGGTAATGATCGAGATTACACCTAAATTGATATTTCCGGCATCCATAGGCTGATATGTAAATGGCTTTACCAGTCAAATCCTCCACATAACCCTTCATCAGGAAAAAAAACAGAAATTTTAAAGCAAAAAATAAAATCCCCCCTGTTCCCACCAATTGCCATAATCTATTTTCAGTAAGATCTTCAAGCCATTTTGGTCTGGTATAAGCTATAAACAGAATCACACTTCCAATAATGAGGTAAAAAGCAGCATAGGCTCCAATGCCATCAAGTTCCTTGTCTGATAAAATAATGGCCTGCTTTAAAGTCGGTTTAAATGTATAAGTACCAAAATGACTATTGGTAAACTTGGCTGCCCCAATGGTTTTTACTTGCTGTGCAACATTATTTTCAGTTAGATTAATCGAAAGCTGTCCAGCGTTGTAATTATCAACAGCATTAATTAAACGATTGGCGATAGAAACCAGCGCTATAAAAATCAAGCTAAATCCGGCATACCTAAAAATTCTAAGAAGTTTATTCATAGTTATATCGTTAAATCGTTTTCTTGTTGAATTTCTATTCCTCTGTTTACAACCTGTACGATTATAAAAAGCACAACAGCCATAAAGAACCACACATCAGCCCCATCCATATTTAACGATTGGAGATTAGCGGCCATCCCCCCTTTTCCTGTGAACCAAACGGTAAATTTATAGCCCAAATGAGCAAATAAACCTATCCCAAGAGCTAAAAAAACCTGTATCAGAATAAAATGCCTCAATTCTATACTGAATGGTTGAGAAATACTGAGTTTTTTATCGGCAAACAATTTCACAATTAGATAGAACATGATTGCTTTTAGCACAGCAACAATAATCATAACGAGTGTAATGACCAGAAAATACCCTTGATCAAATTTGTATACACCTGACAGATAATCTGCTCCATCCCAAAAATTCCGCACACCCTCTGGGTTTATAAACGTTGTAATAATTGTATTAACAAGTACCCCGCCTGCTTCGACACACAAGCCTATAAAAATTATCCAGGAAAGTATCTGTAATACTTTCAAAATCTGATTGGTTGTTATTTTAATTTCCATAATACATACCAGTTTAAAATGTAATGCCTGAGATTTTAATTTACTGTTTAAATATTTAAGCCGATTTCTTGTTTTGATTTTTATACATACAACCTGACAAAAATTACATGATCAAAAACACCAAATAATATTGGCTTTTGTTATTTGCTTTAAATAGTTGAAAAATTAAGAAACGTCATATTTATTCAATCATTTATAGTACAAACATAAGTAATAAATTATTATAATTCAAAATATATTTATTGAATTAAAATAAATAATGATCGAAATACAGCTATAATACCATATATTGATCAAAACATGTCAAAAACTTTATTGGAATGATTTTTGTTGTAAGTAAAAGTGTAAAAAACATGTGCAAACGGTAACATTTTCAGCATTTTATCCTTTCGGATTGCCGTACAATTTCGTAACTTTGCACACTTCAATAATTAAAGAGCACACAAAACGTATAAATGAGACAACTCAAGATAACGCAATCCATAACCAACCGTGAAAGTCAGTCGTTAGATAAATACCTACACGAAATTGGTAAAGTAGATTTAATAACAGCAGAAGAGGAAGTAATTTTAGCAAGGAAGATTCGTGAGGGCGATCAGGCCGCATTAGAGCGCTTAACTAAAACCAACTTACGTTTCGTTGTGTCTGTTGCAAAACAATATCAAAATCAAGGTTTAACTTTAGGAGACTTGATTAATGAGGGTAACTTAGGTTTAATTAAAGCGGCAAAACGTTTTGATGAAACCAAGGGTTTCAAGTTCATTTCTTATGCAGTTTGGTGGATCCGTCAATCTATTTTGCAGGCAATTGCTGAGCAAAGCCGCATTGTTCGTTTACCTTTAAACCAGGTAGGTTCGTTAAGTAAAATCAGCAAAGCGTTTTCTAAGCTGGAGCAGGAATACGAACGTGAGCCTTCTCCGGAAGAATTAGCAGATATTTTAGAGACAACTGTAGATAAAATCTCAGATACTTTAAGTAACTCTGGTCGTCATGTATCTATGGATGCTCCTTTTGTACAAGGTGAAGAAAATACATTATTGGATGTATTGGAAAACCATGAGCCAAATACGGATAGTTCATTGATCAACGAATCTTTATCAGAAGAGATTAAACGTTCTTTATCTACCTTAACAGAGAGAGAAAGAGAAATCATCGTTTTATTCTTCGGCTTAGGTTCTAATCATCCACTTTCTTTAGAGGAGATTGGTGAGAAATTTAATTTAACACGCGAGCGCGTTCGTCAGATTAAAGATAAAGCATTACAACGCTTACGTCATACTTCAAGAAGCAAAATCTTAAAATCTTATTTAGGATAAGAGATTAGATTTATACAGTATTAAAAGATCAGCTAACGCTGGTCTTTTTTTGTTTAACAGCAACTTTTAACTCAGGTTAAAAAATAATAGTTAAATTTGTATATGGCAACACTAATTGTAGAAACAAAAAATACAGAGCAACTAACAGCTGTTGAAGCAGTATTAAAGCTATTGAAAGTAAGTTTTAGAAAAGCTGAAGATTCACCTTATGATCCGGAATTTGTAGAAAAGATATTGCAAGGTAGAAAAGACATTAAGGATGGAAAAGGAGTTAAAATCAAAACATCAGATCTGTGGAAATAATTTATACTCCACAGGCAATTGAAGATCTAGAATATTGGCGAAAATCTGGAAATAAATTAATCCAAAAGAAAATATCAGCTTTGATAGAAGCAATTGAATTAAATCCCTTCGCTGGCATTGGTAAACCAGAGCCATTAAAGCATAATCTTGCAGGCTCTTGGTCTAGAAGAATAAATAGAGAACATAGATTAGTCTATGAAATTTTATCTGAAAACGAAATTATTATTTTAGAAATACAATCGTTAAGAGGCCATTACTAAAACGCAAAACTAAATTTATCGTTATGATTTTATATCTTTAAATCATGTCGATTGGTTTACTCAAAAAATCCTTAACTGTATACAAGCCCATTTTTTTATGGAATGTATTGGTTAGCTTACTCACATCGGTATTTTTCATTTTAAATGGCTTTAAGGAGCCTGGAATTTACAGCTTTGCCCTATTCATCAAATTTATTGGCTGGTTATTTTCAATAGCCATCTACTTTATGTTTTATCAATCTACTGCATATTATTTCAAAAATCAGGGCATAGGATTTAGAAAAATCATGACAAACCTGGTTTTATATGATTTAATAGTTTTTATCGGAATTTTAATTGTATCATCAACATGCAGGGACTTTCTATCGACAGTGTTAACCAATCTTTTGCAGACCGCGAAGTATTAAGCAGTGTTTACTTAAACTGTAAAATTGGCGAAGTAGTCGGTTTATTGGGCAGGAATGGATCAGGTAAATCAACCTTATTAAAAATCATTTTTAGAAGTGTTAAAGCGAATTTTAAGTACCTTAATATAAACAACAAAGTATACGAAAAAGGTTACCTATCTAAAAACCTGTCCTATCTGCCTCAAGATAATTTTATCCCAGGCAAGATTTCTGTTTTGCAGGCCATTAATACCTTTTGCAAAAAGCAGCAGGCTGAATTACAGCAATTTGAATTTGCAAAAAATTATTCAAATGCTAAATTCTATGACCTATCTGGTGGAGAACGCAGGTTTATGGAATGTTTACTAATGATTTATAGCGATGCCGAATATATACTTCTTGATGAACCATTTTCACAATTATCTCCGATATGGATTGAAGAATTAAAGAAACACATCAATAGCACAAAAGCATATAAGGGCTTTATTATTACCGATCATTACTACAAGTCCATTTTGGATATTTCCGATAGAATTGTACTGTTGCACAACAAATGTAATTACAACATCGATAATGAGGATGACCTGGTGACGCATGGCTACTTGCCAGGTTTTAAAGCTTAAATATAGGCCAATTACCACCAAGACACTAAACACACTAAGAAAATGTCTTGGCGAGCTTTGAGTCTTTGTGGTCAGCTTAATTACACGCTAAAACAACAAGTGTTTAACTGTTAATCCATTATTGATTAACTGTTTTAATGAATCGATACCAATGCGCAAATGCGTTTCTACATATTTTTCTGTCACAGTGCTATCACTTTCTGCCGTTTTAACTCCCTCAGGAATCATAGGTTGATCGGAAACCAAAAGCAAGGCACCAGCCGGTATTTTATTCGCAAAGGCCGTGGTAAAAATCGTTGCCGTTTCCATATCTACAGCCATCGCCCTTAAAGTTTTCAAGTATTTCTTAAACTCTTTGTCGTGCTCCCAAACCCTGCGGTTTGTAGTGTAACAGGTTCCTGTCCAATAATCTCTACCATGATCACGTATAGTAGTAGAAATCGCTTTCTGCAAAGCGAATGCTGGTAAAGCAGGCACTTCTGCCGGCAGGTAATCGTTCGAAGTACCTTCTCCCCTAATGGCCGCAATCGGCAGGATTAAATCGCCCAATTGGTTTTTCTTTTTCAAACCGCCACATTTACCCAAAAACAAAACTGCTTTAGGTTTAATGGCCGTTAATAAGTCCATCATGGTTGCAGCCAGCGGACTTCCCATACCAAAGTTAATAATCGTAATGCCATTTGCGGTAACGCTTTGCATAGGCTTATCTAAACCCATAATCGGTGCATTATCGTTCCATTCAGAAAACATACTTACATATTTACTGAAATTAGTCAACAGGATATAATCGCCAAATTGATCTAAGGTCCTGCCAGTATAACGTGGCAACCAGTTTTTAACAATTTCATCTTTGGATTTTAATCCAGATTTAACAGGACTTTCTACTTCTTTTACTTTTTTAGATTTTTCTACAATTTCCTCGTTTTTTTTTACGTCTTTTTCTTCGTTCATATTTTTTGGTTTAGAGCATGGCGCATAGCGTTAACAATACTATATTACAAAAAATCCCTCCCGAATTACGGGAAGGATTGATTTTTTAAGCGGCCTGAAGCTTTTTAAAATCGGCCTTTTCAAATTTCTCTATCGCGTAATCGAGATTGATGTGCAACTCCTTGACATCCGTCTGCGTTGGTGTATCAAACATCGCATCCAACATAATCGCTTCGCAGATTGATCTTAAACCACGTGCTCCCAGTTTATATTCCATTGCTTTATCTACAATAAAATTTAAAACATCTTCATCAAAAGTAAGCTTCACGTCTTCATAAGCAAAAAGCTTCACATACTGCTTGATTAATGAATTTTTAGGTGCGGTTAAAATGTTTCTTAAAGATTCTTTATCCAATGGATTTAAGTGAGAAAGAACCGGTATACGACCAATTAATTCTGGAATTAATCCAAAAGATTTTAAATCCTGAGGTGTAATATACTTATAAAGATTTTTAAGATCTAAAACTGTCTCATCTTTCTTTACTTTATAACCTACAGCCTGTGTGCGTAAACGATTGGCAATTTTACGTTCGATACCATCAAATGCCCCACCACAGATAAATAAGATGTTATTCGTGTTTACCGGGATCATTTTCTGATCTGGGTGTTTACGTCCGCCCTGAGGTGGAACGTTAACTACTGTACCTTCTAAAATCTTCAATAAGGCCTGCTGAACACCTTCGCCTGACACATCACGAGTAATGGATGGATTATCGCTTTTACGCGCCACTTTATCTACCTCATCAATGTAAACGATACCGCGTTCCGCAGCCGTTACATCATAATCTGCAGCCTGAAGCAAACGCGTTAAAATACTTTCAACATCTTCACCTACATAACCAGCTTCTGTTAAAACAGTTGCATCGCAAATACAGAAAGGCACATGCAAAATTTTCGCAATGGTTTTAGCCAAAAGCGTTTTACCTGTTCCGGTTTCACCCACCAACATGATATTCGATTTTTCAATCTCAATCTCGTCTTTATCAATTTTTTGATTTAAACGTTTGTAGTGATTGTAAACAGCAACAGAAAGCACCTTTTTAGCATCATCCTGACCAATTACATATTGATCCAGGTGTTGTTTAATTTCAAGTGGCTTTAATAAGTTTATCGCCTCCTGAATATTTTTAGTTCCTTTGGTTCCTAATTCCTGAGCAAGCAACTGATTGGCCTGGGTAACACATTTATCGCAGATAAATGCGTCCATGCCTTCAATCAGCATTAAAGTTTCATGCTTGCCAGAATGGCAGAACGAGCAACGGGATTCTTTATTTTGTTTCGCCATCTTTCTTTGCGTTTCTCGATAATACTTCATCAACCATACCAAAACCTTTTGCCTCATCGGCAGTCATCCAGTAGTCGCGATCTGAAGCTTTCTCTACCCAATCATAAGTTTGACCAGAGTGTTCTGAAATAATATCGTATAATTCTTTTTTTAATTTCAACATTTCTCTTAAGTTGATCTCCATATCAGATGCCACACCTTGTGCACCTCCTGATGGCTGGTGGATCATTACTCTTGAGTGAGGCAATGCAGCACGTTTACCTTTTGCACCTGCCACCAATAAAACAGCTCCCATTGATGCTGCCATACCGGTACAGATGGTTGCTACATCAGGCTGGATATACTGCATGGTATCATAAATACCTAAACCTGCGTAAACTGAACCACCTGGTGAGTTAATATAAATCTGAATGTCTCTATCAGCATCTGCAGATTGCAAAAACAACAACTGCGCCTGGATAATATTGGCATTCTGATCGTAAATGGCATCACCTAAAAAGATAATGCGGTCCATCATTAATCTTGAGAAAACATCCATCTGTGCTACGTTAAGCTGGCGTTCTTCAATAATATATGGTGTCATGCTCTTAGGATCCAAATTAGCCTGAGCAATAAATTTATCTACGTGTAAACCACCAATTCCCTGATGTTTAACGGCAAATTTCCTGAATTCTTGTGAATCTATGTTCATGAGTTATGAGTTTTTAGCAGAGGGCATAGAGTTTTGAGTTCCTGTTCCCCATCGTTTCGTGAATAATAAAAAACCAAAATATAAATAATATTTTAATTATGTTGGTTTAGACAAAGAGTATACCACATCGAAATCTATGACAATATAGCACTCCGTTACTTCAAACTTTTAGAAAAGCTGGAAATCATCCTCGCTAAAATATCTAAATCTTCCAATAAATCTGCCAGATCCTTGTCAGAAACTAGTAATCTTAAATTTAACACCAAAAGAATATTCGCATTTTCGAAAATGGACCGATATGCATAGTTTAAAAAACGTTTGAAATCGGCAACAGAATTGGAACCAGACCCTTCTGCGATATTATTGGATACGCTAAGAGCAGCTCCTCGAAGCTGCTCTGCGAATCTAAACTTTTTTATTTCTTCTAATTTTTCAGAAATATCAATTAATTTGTTGCCTACTATGATGGCTCTCTGCCAAATTAGCAAGTCTTGAAATCTAAATTTTGCCATATAGCAAAATAAGATTTTATATTATGATATTAAAAGCTCTTGGCGCTATGACCTATGCTTTTTTCTCCACTAGCGCTAAAAACTTATCGTAATCAATATCTTTTTGCTCTAAAGTAACAACAGATTTGATTTGTTCGAAAGTTTTTAATGCTTTTACCTCTTCGAAAACACGGTTTGCATTTTCTTTTTCCTGTAAAAACTGAACAGCATATTGAGCCAGTTGATCTTCAGGAAGTGGGCTTGGGCTGTACATTCTGAACTGTGCATCTAATTTAGCTTTAGCCGCCTGAACTACATCCTCATATTTGATTTCAATACTATTATCTTTAATGATTTTGTTTTCGATTAAAGTCCATTTAAGGTTTTTAGCGAAATCATCATAACCTTCAGTTAATTCTTCGTCGGTTAATTTTTCGTTTGTAGCTTTTAACCAGCGACGTAAAAATTCATCAGGCAATTCAAAAGTGTGTTTAGTTAAAAGTGCTTCATAAATATCGTTTGATAATTTACGTTCAGCATCTTGTTTAAACATACCTTCTACTTCTTCGGTAATTTTAGCCCTGAAACCAGCTTCGTCAGTTACAGTACCTTCACCAAATAATTTATCAAAAAACTCCTGGTTTAAGTCAGACTCTTCCAAACGGTTAACGTTTTTAACGTGAAGTTTGAAGTTTGCTTTTAAAGCAGTAGCCTCTTCTTCTGAAATATTTAAAGCTTTTGCAATTACAGCAGCATCTTCAAATGCTTTTTGGATGTCGATGGTTACTTCGTCATCTTTCTTTAAACCAATTAGCGATTTAAGAATCTTTTTATCTTTAATTTGATCTAAACGAACACTTGCAGTACTGGTAATACCACCTTCAATAACGGCACCATCTTCAGCTACCTGAGTTAATTCGGCGTAAAGTACATCATCATCAGCCGAAACCTCCGGATTAGTCATTTTACCATAACTACGGCGGATATTTTTGACACGGCTTTCTAAAGTTTCCTGATCAGCTTTAATTACGTATTCTGTAAATTTATCTTTAGACGAAAGGTTTACATCAAAAGCAGGCGCTAAACCTAACTCATAATCGAATTCGAAATCATCTGTATTGTCCCATTTAAATTCACGCTCATCGTCCATTTTAGGAAGGGGTTGACCTAAAATTTCTAACTTTTGCTCAGCGATATAGTTAGATAAGGTATCGTTTAACAAGTTATTAACCTCTTCTACCAGGATACTTTTGCCATACATTTTTTTAATGTGGGCAGCAGGAACCATTCCTTTACGGAAACCAGGTAATTGTGCTTTTTTAGCTTGATCTTTAATGGCTTTCTCTACTTTTCCAGTGTAATCAGCAGGTGCAATCTTGATTTTTACAACAGCATTTAAGTTGCCGGTTTTTTCCTGTGTAATATTCATTTTTTCTGAGATATAGTAAGATGTACAGTTAGACGGGAGATATGAGATATGAGATTTAAGAAGAAACCATATATCGCCACAACCGGCAAAGCACATCAATTTTTATTAATCAATGTTTTTAAAAACAAAACCGTTCCGATTTTTAAATCGGAACGGCCTTTATCTTGTTGTGCGGAAGAAGGGACTCGAACCCCCACGCCGTGAAGCGCCAGATCCTAAGTCTGGTGCGGCTACCAATTACGCCACTTCCGCAGTTAGGATGTTGTAAGGACTGCAAAGATAGAAACAAGATTGAATAATCAAAAGGCATCTGCAATATTTTATTGATTATTTTGGTCAAAAACCGCTAACTCTTTAATTTTTAAGGAGAAAAAATTACTCAAAAGATTTGCTGGTTGCTTTTGTGATGATGTATGCAGACAAAAACCATAAATAATTTTTAAATTAAAGCAGGCCTATTGCTGAAATAAAATATTGGTTCATTTAAGCCTTTATTCTTTTTGGAAAGCAGATTCAATAGCGTTTAGGATGACACAGTCCCGCTGTACAGCGGGTTTAGATGGCAGAGCCGGCAGAGAGATTGATGTTTAAACACCAAACGTTCCTACGGAACGAAAATGCCAAATTTGCACTTGGCTACCAAGGAGTCGTTCCTCTGGAACGAAAAGGAAGTATTATTTAGCCTCCAGCATATAAAGGCAGGCGTAAACATCACTGACTAGTGATAAAAAAGATGCACACAGATATAAAATCCGTGTTTATCTGTGTGCATCTGTGGTTAAAAATAGCTAAGGCAATACTGATTACAAAAATTGATGGGCTGTGCCATAAAAAAACCGCTCTGATTTTTAAATCGGAACGGTTTATCTTTTGTGCGGAAGAAGGGACTCGAACCCCCACGCCGTGAAGCGCCAGATCCTAAGTCTGGTGCGGCTACCAATTACGCCACTTCCGCAGTTAGGATGTTTTAAGGATTGCAAAGATAGAAACTAAATTGAAAAATCAAATTTTTATAACTTATAAAAGTTTGATCAGAGATGGTCTGTGAGACGTAGTAAACTCAACCCGCTATCCTTCTTGCACTTCCATCTTACCTAAAATTTCACCAGCGTTACATCGATCAGTTCCGGGCCACCGTCAACAGGATAACCAGCAACCTTTTTTTCCTTTAATCGTAACCTTTTTATCTAAATAGTTATCAAGATTTATGGAACCACTTTTTATAACGTAAGTTTTATTGTCTGCTTTTAACAGGTGTGTGCCATATTGAAAGGTTGTCATTCCTAGTTTTTGGATAGTTCCGCTTGCGGTAACAGAACTGGTATGGTTTGCATCTTTCAAAGGGCTACAGCCAGAAATTACAGCAACAAACAGAGATAATATTAAGATTTTTTTCATGGTGGTGTAAACGGGTAATTTTATTTTATGCTACAATTTACAAAAATTAAAACGGGATGATTAATAAAGTTGTTTTTGGAATTCGAAAAAATATTGAACAGCTTTAACCAATCTGCTTCCATACCAACTGAACATTTCTCCATCAACCAGCATAATTTTGGCATCTGGTATGGCCGCTTGAATCTCTTCGATGTGTTTTTCACCAAAAGGATAAGGCTCTGATGAAAGTAAAATAAGTTCACAGTTTAAAGTTTTCAGTTCTGCTAGTGTAACCGATGGATAACGTTCTTCTTTAATCACATTCGTCATACCGTTAATCAGCAGAACATCATCAATAAATGTATTTTTTCCTGCGGCCATATACGGCTTACGCCAGATGAGATAGGCTACCTTTTTATCAATATGATTTTGGAGGGCAAGTGTTTTTAAATCGTTAAAACCTGCTGATATTAAATGATTGAGGTAACTCGCTTCCGGCTGCCGGTCTACCAGCTCCCCTATCTGTGCAATGGTTTTCATGGCATCATCCAAAGTAAATATATCACTCATCCATACAGGAAAATATTCGGCTAATTCTTCAATATCGCTTTGCGTATTTTCTTCCTTATTACCGATAATGAGATCGGGTTGCAAATCTTTAATCAAATGGATATTCAGCTTTTTTGTACCGCCCACCTTGGTACGTTCTGCAAATTTTTCTATCGGATGGATACAAAATTTGGTTAATCCGATGATTTCCTGATCCAGCCCCAGATCAAACAGCAGCTCTGTTTGGGAAGGAACAACAGAAATAATCCGTTTGGGTGGAAAATTAATTGTAATTTCTCTTCCGAGCTGATCGGTAAAGTTTTTTTGCATTTATTTCTATTTGTGAAATACAAATTTAATGAAAACATCCTGTCAAATGTTTTTTCATCCATTTTCTTCTATGCCACTGATTATCCCCAGCTGAAAAGCATGAATGGCCAGCCCAATTGAATTTTTAACCTGCATTTTTTCCAATAATTTGGCGCGGTATCCTTCAACTGTCCTGACACTAAGATAAAGCTGGTCGGCAATTTTTTTATTAGTAAACTCCTTACAGATAAGCTTAATGATTTCAATTTCACGTTCAGAAAAATTAGCATCACTAGGCCTGCCATCCTTTTTTGCCCTGCTTTTGGCAATCACGGTGGCCAATTTTGCAGAGGTAGTTTTGCAATAAAAATTATTGCCTATTGCTACTGCAGTAATGGCATCGTAAATATCATTTTTATCGGCATTTTTAAGCAGGTATCCTCTTGCCCCTGCTTCTAACATTTCTACAATCAGATCTTCTTCATCGAACATGGATAGTGCAATAATACCCAGATCCGGATTAAGTTTAACCATTTGTTTTGCGGCCTCAATCCCATCCATAACCGGCATTTTAATATCGGTTATTACGACATGGGGTTTCAAATTTATAGCCAGTTTTACCAATTGCTCACCGTTACCGGCAGCGCCTACCAGTTCTATGTTATCTTTATTGCTCAGCACCATGGCCAGTCCTTCTCTAAAAACCACATGATCATCGGCAATAATAATTCTGATTTTTTCTTCATTCATCATTTTTTATCAGCTTTAACCGGAATTTCAAAAGTGTAAGTTACTCCTTTCCCATTATTTGGTGAAGGTATCCTTACCGTGCCTTTCATTACCTCTATACGACTTTGCAGGTTAAGCAGACCAAGTCCGGAATTCTGCTTTATAATTTCCTGAAAATCGAAACCGATACCATCGTCGGTTGTCTGCAAACGCAGTACCTCATCATTTTCTTCCAAAACAATCATCAGTAGATTTGCTTTTGCATGTTTGATGGTATTATGCAAAATTTCCTGTACAATGCGGTACACGTTAAGTTCTATATCGGCTGTTAAACGTTTATTTAGATGATGTTTAAATACAATCTTAAGTGTTCCGTTCTGTTGCACACGGTTAATAAAATCCTGAATGGCCCATACCAGCCCCTTTCTTTCCAGCATATAGGGCATTAAATTGGTCGAAATTTCGCGCATCCGCTGAATAATGGTATCAATATGCTTTCCTGATGAGCGGATCAAGTGTTGCATTTCATCAGTATATGCATCCAGATGGGCGATCTGGAATTTTACGGTCGAAAGCAATGGCCCTATTTCGTCGTGCAGATCAGATGCAATCCTCCGCCTTTCGTTTTCCAGTGTTTTGATTTCTGCCAATATCCTGTCTTTTGATAACCGCCTGCTTTTTCGGTGCTGCATAATCATGGATACAATAAAATAAAGCATAATGAACCCAATAATTGAAGCAGCAATTAATACGGCATTATAAAATTCTTTTTCTTCGGTATCCATAACACGGCTAAGGCAAAAACCAGATTGGCAAAAACATTGATAACCCGCTTAATATCAAACACATTTTCTTTAAAGATAATACTAGAACTCGAATTAAAATAAATGATTTCGATAAAAATATTAAAGGTAAAAAATACAATCAGGGCTATGCAGATCAAAAATCTCGAATCTTTTAAAATATTCCCATCAACCAGGGTGATCAACTTATTTAAGCAGGTGATAGATAGCATTACCAGTATAAACGAGTACACGATCCGGAAAAAGCCACTATTATCCGATAGCTGGTGGAGGATAAAATAATCTACTCCCCAAACAATCATAAAGATGATGGCTAAGCCCAGCAATATCTTTGATTTTTTGCTAAAGATAAACCAGTTACCAAATTGCCATAGCAGCAATAAGGAAGATAAAAGCAGGTAAATATTGATTATAAAGCAAGGATTAATGCGCTTCACAATCAAAACAAATACGGTAATTTCAGTAAGGCAATCTAAAAAACAATAGAACAGGAAAGGCCTAAAGGTGGTGCCAATATTGTTCCACCTGAACAGACCTATTACACAGGCCAGTAGAATAGACTGGGATAATATAAAATTCTGGACTTGCTGCATCTAACTATGATATGGATACAACTGGCCAGGGTGGTACACGCTGAGAATCGTCTAAACTATAGGTATCCAAATTATCTTCATTGCCGTGATTGGTATTGGCAGATAAGGCCATTAATTTTGGTTCCTTTTTACCAGGTCCGGAAACCGGGCCTACAATATCGTTTCCAAAGCCATCAACGGCTCTTAACACCAGTACAACCTGCGAATGATCGTTGAGTCCAAAATGTACCCTAAGCCCTTCGCAGCCTCTCCTACTTAACAATTTTGAAACGCTTTTGATGTTAAAGGTTTCTGAAAATGGCAAAATGGCTACTCTCCTGTCTTCTTCCTGCAAATCTTTAGGAATAAGTGCGGTGCGGTTTTTATGGAAATTCTCGATGTACCGGTTTGCCGTTTCGAGCGGGATAAAATGTGTGCGGCTCCGGAGGTCTTCGGCCACAAATTCTTTTGCATAACGCTTTCTTTCCATTTTTTATTTGATTTAAGGTTCAGATTTACATGCTAAGTTAACAGGCAGGGCAAGTTGAGGCAATAGGTATAAATACTGTTTATTATAGGTAATTACACCTCATATTTAGCGTAATAACATACTGAATAATATCAAAGGAGCCATTATAATTTTGATTTCAATTCTAGAAAATTTATTCACCAATTAATTTTTAATCAAAATGAAAACATTAATTCAGTTCAGTTTATGGTGCAGCCTTATTGTTGGCGCACAAGTTTCGAAAGCACAGGTCAGCATTAAAGAGAATGGAATCTCCATTGCCCCGGGAACAAAAATATCAGCCCGGGATAAGGAGGCAGTAAACAATATTTTAAAACATTACGATGCATCGCTTTACCAGTTCAGAAGCTACGATGCAGGCGGAAAAATGATCAGTAAAAAAGGCAATCTGTCCAGAATCCAAATTACGGATAAAATATCATCCGATCTGGTTAACGGAAAAGCGAACATGGTTGCAGCTGATATGACCGTACAGGCTATACTCGACAATACTACCGACCCTACCAGAGATATCAAGGTGATCAATTCGATGCCTGCTACGCAAAAAACCAGGCAACGCTTAATCTCTCAATTGAGAGCTGTACTCTCCAAGTACCAATAATGGCCATTTACCCTATACGATAAGCAGCATCTGTACCAGGATCAACAGGTATAAATACGGTTAAGAAAAGTAGTTCCACGCATTTAAATGCGTAGTAATACACTAAAAACCGGAGCAGTTACCACCATAACTTTGGTATCAGATTCTAGAAAAATCTATAAACAATTTAATTTTTCACCTAAATCTTAATCAAAATGAAAACTTCTTTAAAAATTATCGCATTATTCGCATTCATCTTTTTTGCACAGCTTTCACAAGCTCAGGTAACCATTGAAAAAAATGGAATTTCTATTGCTCCGGGTACAAAAATCTCTTCCAGAGATAAAAGCGCTATGAACAACATCTTAAAACAGTATGATTCATCATTATACAATGTAAAAAGTTATGGTTCACGCGGAACGGTTCTTGCCTCTACCGGTAAGCTAACCAACATTCAAACATCAGGAAAATTAACCGCCGCAGTAATTTCTGGCAGGGCCGGTAAAGCCAGTATGGTAGCAGCCGATTGTACTTTACAGATTTCTGTTTGTCATGGTGATAATGGTTCTGTTGCAACACAGGGAAGTGTGGCTACAAAAACCAGTCAAGCAGGTGCTATAAATCAGAGATTAATTGCCCAACTCAGCACCGTACTTTCGAAGTACCAGTAAGTTATTCAGTTTCTGGCTTATTTGATTCTAGATAATGATAAGCCAGAAACTTCTTCAATTTTCAGCTTTTAATCAAAAAACCGCTATGAAAACTCCTTTAAAAATTATTCTGGGCGCTGGAATGCTGATTCATTACCTGCTCCTTTCTTTTGTAAACATAGATACCACGCTTGATTGCATTATGAGCAACAAAAGCATTTTATTGGTTGAAATGAATCAATCTACCTATCAGCCAATCAAAAACAAACTGGATCTGGTATTGGGAAAAACGGATTACAAATTTAACGATTACCTAAATTACTACCTCGCCTATACCGGCACAGAAACAGGGTACGGTTTTTTTGCTCCAAATGTACCAACTAGTTACAAACTCGTTTTTGAATACACGCTTAAAAACAAACAGAAAATAACCATGATACCGCAGATAAACAGCCATGAACTTGGACTTAGGCTTTGTAATTATTATGAAACCATTGGCAAAACTGATGTGGAACTCCTGAGAAATTCGCTGATCAGGTTTATGATGCAAGAGCAGATGAAGGGGCTGGAAAATGTGGTTTCTGCCAAAGCTATTTTCGGGCTGGTACTTACCCCTTCATTACGCAATTACATTCAATCAAAAAATACTACTTATCAATTTATGTATGCTTATGAATATCATATCGAAAACAAATAAGATTTTAGATCATTTCTTATTTAAACCTATAAAAACCAATGTCTTTGCTTTTTTCAGGATAGCTGTTAGCATACATTGCATTATTTTTGTACTGAGCATTTATGCTGAAATGCATCAGTTTTTCGGCTTATCGGGTTTTTCGAACCGCGAGGTTACTGAAACTTTTATCCGGTTGAAATTTATTCCGCGGCTGAGTTGGTTTAACGATATTTTGGGCGGTTTATTCAGTTCCGATACCCAAATGCTTCATTTCATTTTATTGATCCACCTGCTTTTTATCATCACGATGTTGTTTGGTCTCTTTACCAGGTTTTCTGCCCTTGTCACTTTATTTATCCACCTCTGTATCATACAATCCAATACGTTCTTTTTATACGGAATGGACTATTTCACCACCATTTCCCTGTTCTTCTGCAACTTTATGCCGGTTACTGATTTTTCTTTGGACGAATTTCTGCTCAAGCGTAAAACCTTCTCTCCGGAGTTTAGGAGGTTCTGCCTACGTTTTATACAGATCCAAATGTGTTTTATTTATTTTTTTGGCGGATTTCATAAAGCCATCGGCATAAACTGGTGGAACGGCGAAAGCATGTGGAAAGCTTTAACCCGTCCGCCATTTAATAATTTTGACTTTTCATTTATGGCACAATACCCAAAAATATTTATGTTGATGGGATGGGCTACAGTAGTGCACGAAATCCTTTATCCTTTTATGGCGTTCACCAGGTTCTTTAGAAAATATTGGGTACTGGCCATTATTACCATGCATCTTTGTATTGGTATTTTTATGGGACTTTACTTATTTGCATCGATCATGATCATCTTAAATATTACTGCATTTTTAAGCAAGGAGCTTGATGCGGTTTTGAGCAGCTCACAGCTATTCGCGGCAAGGATATTCCATAAAATAAAACAAATACATTATCCATACTTTAAATTCGCATTGCGGATATTTAGACATATCAAAAATTGATGAGTACGGTTTATCAGAAAAATAACTGTTACACTTATTTTACATGATAAACCAATTTGATGCCAATTTAACTGACCGCTACATCTTCTTTCACAAGACCATCAGCAATGTGTAAGATCCGGGTTCCATACTGCGCATTTTTTTCTGAATGGGTAACCTGAATAATGGTAATTCCTTCTTCTTCATTGAGCTTCTTAAATAAGCTCATAATTTCCTCAGCCTGTGCCGATTGCAAGTTGCCCGTTGGCTCATCGGCAAGAATAATAGAAGGCTGTGCAGCTAATGCCCGGGCAATACCCACCAATTGCTGTTGTCCGCCAGAAAGCTGGTTAGGAAACAGATCCTTTTTGGCCACAATATTAAAACGATCTAAAAGATCGGCTATTCTACTGGCGCGTTCAGAACTACCAATTTTTTTGTACAATAAAGGGGCTTCAATGTTTTCGTACACCGTCATCTCGTCAATTAAATGGTAAGCCTGAAATACAAAACCAATGTGATTGCGGTAAAGTTCAATGCGTTTACGTTCGTTAAGTGAAGTTACATCTTCTCCCAAAAATTCGTAAGTACCGTAGGTTGGTTCTTCCAGCATGCCAATGATGTTGAGCAGTGTAGATTTCCCGGCACCTGATGGCCCCATAATGGAAACAAATTCTCCCTGTTTAATCGTTGTGGTTACCAAACGGAGTACATAATTTTTAACGCCTTTGTTTGCGTAGTATTTTTCGATGTTGGTTAATTGTATCATATTTTTAAGGTTGAGCGCAAAGCGGTTGGCGGGAAATCCACGCTGAACGCCAAACGCTATCCGCAGGTATTATTCGTATTTTAAAGCATCAACTGCATTTGTTTTTGCGGCGCGATAGGTTTGCCAGGTAATTGTTAAAATTGAAATTAACAGTGTAAGTGTTGCAGTTGCCATAAGCACCCACAAATTTAAGCTTGTTCTGAGTTCGAAATGCATTAACCAGTTATTCATAATATAATAGGCAACTGGTAGTGCAATTATAATTGCAATAAATATTAATTTTAAAAAACTTAAAGAAAGTAAAGTCATCAACTCTGTAATTGAAGCGCCTAAGATTTTACGGATACTTACTTCTTTTATTCTTTGCGCTGTACTAAAAGATGAAAGACCGAACAAACCTAAACAAGATATGAAAATGGCCAAACATCCAAAAAGATTTGCCAAAGTGCCCAAAATCTTTTCATTTTTTAGTTTAATTTCGTTTAAACCATCAATAAATTTAATTTCGACAGGAAAATTTGGGTTTAATTCTTTTACCAGCTTATTAATAATACCGATGCTTTCACCTAAACTTTTGTCGGGATTTAGGCGCATGGTGATTACATCACTGATATCTGCATAAGCAATAACCATAGGTGCGGCAACTTTACTTGGGTTATCCCAAACAATATCATCAAAAACCCCTACCACATTTCTTTTTGTTCCCTGGTATACAATGCTGGTACCAACCGGACGTTTCAGGTGCATTACTTCAACCGCTTTTTTGCTCAAAAGTATTGCCGCTGTATCTGAAGCAAATTTCCGATCAAAATCCCTTCCGGCCAACAACCTGATGTTTACCGTTTTAGTAAAATCATAAGTGGTGTAGATCTGATCAAAATCGATCATTTTATCACTTTCGGACATCCCAACCCAGCCCAAACCTCTTACACTGCTGTTTTTGTTAGAAATACTGCCAGATGATTGTGTTATGCCTACAACAGCGCCACTAGATAGTAATCTTGTTTTTAACAGGTTGAATTTTTCATACAACAATCCTTCGTGAGCTACTTCCAGCAGTCCATTTGATCTGTAACCTAAAGGCATGTTTTCAATAAACTGGATTTGTTTATAAATGGTTATCGTTGCCACAATTAATACCACCGAAAAGCCAAATTGTATGACAACCAAAACCTGCCTGAAAGTTAAGGCATATCCTTTTTTAAAATTTAAGGATTTTTTGAGTGATTGTATCACGTTAAAACCAGAAAGGTAAAATGAAGGATAGCTTCCTGATATGAAGCCAGTTATAACCAAAACACTAAAAATCAATATCCAATTGGTTGGATTGAGGTAATCAAACACAATTTCAATCCCTAATAACCGGTTAAACATTGGCAAACTGAATTCGAGTAGAATAATGCTTAACAGAATGCCTATTAAGGTTAAAATGAATGATTCCAACATAAACTGAAAAACCAGATTTGATCTGGATGCACCCATAGTTTTTTTGACGCCAATTTCTTTTGCTCTGCCTTGTGTGCTGGCGGTTGCCAAATTCATAAAATTAATACAGGCAATAAGGAGGATACCTATCGATAAACCAACAAACAGTTGCAACTGCTTAATATTGCCCCCAATGCTTTTACCATTTAAAAATGTTCCGTATAGGTGTAATTTTGTTAAAGGATAAATAAATACATATTCTTTGGCAGCAGCAAAGTGTTTGCCTACAAACCCCTTTAACTTTATATTAAAGGCTTCTATATCTGTATTTTCATTTAATTTTATTAAAGTGTAATAATCATGACTACCCCAATTTGGTTTTTTGGGCCACTGGTTTAAATTTTCATATAAAGTAAATGTGGTTAACGATTCGAAACCATAGGTAATATTGGTAGGAAGGTCTTTTATTACACCTGTAACTTTTAAGTCAACCTGATTTTCAAATCTTACTTTTTGATTAAGCACATCTGTTGTACCGAATATCCGTTTTGCTGCTGTTTCAGTTAAAACAATAGAATTGGGATCATTTAATGCCTTTGTAGGATTTCCACTGATAAAATGATAATCAAATAATTTTAAAAAATCGGGATCGACATATCTGCTATCTAATTTTAAACTTTCTTGTCCATTGGCCACCAATCTTTTATAAACATCGGTAATTCTGGCACCGTATAATACCTCAGGAAATTCTTCTTTAAGTGCAGCCAACATCACATTCTGCGATTGGCTTATTGTTCTGATCACCTCTCCTTTCTGGTCATTTAAATTAATCATCGCCTGATAAATATCCGGTGAGTTTTTAAATTGCCGGTCATAACCCCACTCATAACCGGCATATAATAACAGTAGTAAGCAAGAGGTTAAACCAATAGCCAAACCACCAATGTTTATGGCTGCATAAACTTTGTTTCTAAATAGACTACGCAGTGCGATTTTTAAGTTGAGTTTGAACATTTTTGTAGTATCAAGTATTTAGTATCAGTCAATTCAGTATCGAGTATTCAGTATCGAGTATCAAGACTGGTTTTCGCTTTAGTCTTTTAGCTTTCGGCTTTATTCATATTTCAGTGCATTAATTGTATTAGTGACAGCCGCTTTATAGGATCGGATGCTTACTGTTATTAGTGTTATTGCCATTGATATTGCCATTGCCAATGCAAATGGCCAGACACTGATATCAACCCGATAGACAAAGCCCGAAAGCCATTTTGAAACGAATAAATATGCAAGTGGCCATGCCGCAAGATTTGCGATAAAAACCATAATCAGGAATGAACCGTTCAGCATTTTTACCAATTCGATGGTTGATGCGCCTAATACTTTTCTAATGGCAACTTCTTTGGTTCGTTGTGTAGCGACAAAAGAAATTAATCCAAATAAACCAATAAAGGAAATGAAGATGATCACGCCTGCGAAAACCTTAAATAATGTTCCCATGATTTGCTCACTTTCATAATAGCTATTTATACTTTCATTTACAAAACCCGAATCGAAAATCCCATTGGGAAAACTTTCTTTCCAAACCGCTTCAATTTCTTTCATTGAAGAAACCAATTTTTCAGCATCCATTTTTATCGCAACATTCCAATATTGATCATTACCAGGAAAAATTGCTAATCCGGAAATACGTTCTTTTAAAGACTGGTCGTTAAAATCTTTCACCACACCAGATATCGGAACTGTGTTTCCACTCGCACGAATCACTTTTCCAATCGCATCCTGCGGTTTGAGGATGTGCATCTTCTTCAAAAAAGTTTCATTTACTACACAAGCATTCGCCGTATCACTCTTACGAAAGATTTTTCCAGCTATCAATTTCAAATCAAAAACTTTGAAGAAATTTTCATCGGCACGCATATTTCTCAATTCAAAATCCTCATTTTTTATTCCGTTATAGGTAAAATCACTGGAATTAATATTGCTTGATAATGGGGCCGACTGACAAAAACTCATTTCTTTTACCCCCGGAATTCTAAGTATTCTTTCCTTAAAAGTGTTGTATTTGATTTTGCTTAAACTATCAGTCGGTATGCCAACCATCGCTACAGCGTTCGGATTAAATCCTAAGGGTTTTTCCTGAACATATTGCATTTGCCTAATGATTACTAAAGTTCCGATAATCAATATAACGGTTATTGAAAACTGAACCACAACCAGAATTTTCCGGAGACTTAAACCTCCGTTATTGAGCGAAATTTTGTTTTTGATGGCTAGTGCAGGATTAAACTTCGAAATAATTATTGCCGGATAAAAACCTGCCAGAAAACTCACAAACGCAACAAGAATGGCCATAAAAATGAATATTATCGGATGAGCGAACAGGCTGAATTCGATCCTGCCCTTAAACAAATTCTGCATCGGCGGAATAGCCAGTTCAGTGATAACACAGGCGATGAGCAAGGCAACCAGACTCACGGCGAAAGTTTCCGTCAGGAACTGGCTTACCAGTTGTTTTCTTTTACTGCCCATCACCTTGCGAACGCCTACCTCTTTTGAGCGGTTAACTGATTGTGCCGTAGTTAAATTAATGAAATTTATACAGGCTGTGATGATGAGAAACAAGCCAATTACAGCAAGTCCATAAAGTTCACTTTTATTAATCGATGAATCTGCGAAGTTGTCGTATTTTTCACTAAAATGTATATCTCTTAATGGCTGAAGCTTATTCGTTTGATTACCTGCTATTTTTTCAATTGGATAATATTTTTGATTAAACCTGGTTAACGATGCCTGAACATCTTCCGCTGTTAGTCCATCTTTTAATAATACATAACTCGAAGTGCTTGAATTTACAGAGTCCCAGTTCTCGTTAAATCTGCCGGCATAGGTTTCGTAGCTAATTATAACACCAAGCGGAAAACTACTGTTTTGTGGCTGGTCTTCAATTATTCCGGCAACCAGTAAATTGGTTTTATCTCCTATAGTTATGGTTTTGCCGATAGCACTTTTTACGCTACCAAAAAATTTAATCGCGTATTTTTCTGATAAAACAGCTGAATTTGGTTTTGACAATGCCAATTCCGGAGCACTATAAATCCATTTTATATCACTAAAAACATCAAAAAAATCAGGCTGGGTATAGTAAACGGCTTCGCGGGACTTAAGTTTCTCTTTACCAGTTGCATCTTTTACGCTGATAATCCCCCCCCTTTTTAAGATCGTTCCAACTTTTTCAAATCCTGCGATCTCATTTCTGGCGGCGGCAGAAAAAGGTATTGGAACACCTGCGGAAAAGTCATCATATGAATTGTATTTCCAGTTGGTAACAACTCTGAAGATCCTGTTCTCATTTTTAAATCCTTCATCAAAACTCATTTGATAACGGATAAAAATAAAGATCAAAATACAACTGGCCATCCCGATTGATAAGCCTAGAACATTAATAAATGTATAACCTTTGTTTTTCCAGAGGTTTCGCCAGGCGATTTTGAGGTTAAGTTTGAACATTTTCGTAGTATCAGGTATTTAGTATCAGGTATCAAGACACCAGCAAGTTACCTCAGTCTTTGATCTTTAAGTTTTCAGCTATTATTCGTATTTCAACGCATCAACAGGGTTTGCTTTAACCGCTTTTTTTGCCTGAATGCTTACAGTTATTACAGCTAATAAAATGGTAATTGTTGCGCTACTAACAAAGGGCAGCACAGGTAAATCAATCCGGTAGGCAAAAGTTTCGAGCCATTTTTTAGTAAGGATATAAGCTACCGGCCAGGAAATTACGTTAGCTACGAGTACCATGATAAAAAATGAACTGTTAATTAATTTGAAGATCTGAATATCACTTGCACCCAAAATTTTGCGCACTGCAATCTCTTTGATGCGTCCGTTGGTGATGTATTTTGCAAAGGCAAACAAACCCAAAATAGCAATGAAGATGGTGAGCAATGCGGCTGCGAAAAACACGGATTGTAACTGCTCCTGTTTTTTGAAAAGTTTGCCGTAAAGTTCATCTAAAAATTCATATCGAAAGTCTTCGCCGTCCTGAGGATTTATTTGTGGCCATTGTGCTTTCAAAGCAGCCAAAGCATCAGCCATTTTATTTTCCTCAATTTTAACCATAATTTGTGTTTTTGAATTTCCGCAAGGATTTTTAATTGCATAAATAGTAGGCTGAACGGCACTTTCAAATCCTTGTGCTTTAAAATCTTTTGCTACCCCTACAATCTTATAATCTATATTACAGCCTCTTATTGTTTGTCCGACTGGATTTTTAATTCCATATTTCGCAACAGCACTTTCATTTATCACAACAGAATTCGTAGTATCGGTACTAAATGACTTTGAGAAAAACCGCCCCTCTTTTAATTTAATATCAAGTGTTTCAAAGTAATCAAAATCCACATCGACAAAATCAATGCTTTTCTGCACACCATTTACGGTATAACCGTTACCTCCATTTTCGCTCCCATCAGGAACACCAGTAGCTACAGTTACTGATTTTATTCCCTGGATTTTTAAGATTTTATCTCTAACCGGAGCAAATTTTTCATGTTTATTGAAAAGGCTTATGTTTTTAATGTAAACAACCTGATTTGCTGTAAAACCCAGATCCTGAGTCCGCATATATTTCAACTGGGCGTTGATGATGAACAAACCGATTATAAAAATCACCGCAATGCTAAACTGAAAAATCAATAGGCCATTTCGCAGCCATGAACTTTGTTTACTGGTCGAAAAATTACCTTTTAGCACTAACGCAGGTTTGAAACCGGATAATACTAAGGCTGGATAAGTGCCTGCCACAAATGTAATCAGGCATAAAATTAAGGGCAATTGCCAGAATAAGTTATTTTCAATATTCCAGATGGATAAACTAACCTGAAAAAGGTTATTGAAATATGGCAAGGCTAATTCTGCTATTGTTAAGGCAAGAATTGTAGCGACAAAACATTGAATAAATATTTCGGTAAGAAATTGCCTGGTAAGCTGGAAACGATAAGCACCCATTACTTTTTTTATGCCGACTTCTTTGGCCCTTTTTGTAGCCTGAGCAATGCTTAGATTAGTGAAATTGATACAGGCAATAACCAGGATCAGAATTCCAAGTACAGAAAGGGCGATTAGTATTTTATAAGGCGCATCATTACCCGCCTTTGGCCTGAGGTGCAAATTTGCAAGCGGGTCTAAAAATGTTGAAACACCTTTTATTTCTTCTATTGTTTTCTGGTCAGTTTCGCCTTTTAATAATTCTTTCCGGTATAAGTCTGTGATTTTTTGTTCCAGATTTGCAACGTCAGTTCCAGGTTTTACCTGAATATAGGTCGTGTAATTGTTATATCCATAATTTTCACCCTGCCCTATTTCATTACCGATTGAAATGCCGTCGAAAGTAATATTTGAATGTAAATTATTTTTAATTGAACCATTAATTTTACTGGTAATGCCCGAATTGCTTGCTCCCATTCCTACCATTTCAGGCTTGTTATCTGTTTTATTTGGAAAAAGCACTTTCATGTTTTCCTCGCTCAGGTAAGAAAGTCTGTCAGCATCACCTGAAGGTTTCTCTAATCCGCCCGTAGGTTTTAAATTGAGAATTTTAGCTGCATTGTAATCAGCCTGCATAAAGTTTTTGGCAAATAACGTGTTCTTGCCATTCTTCATGGTAAATTCAAAAAACCCGCGTTTTGTAATTCCCGCATTTTCTACCTCCGGGAAATTCTGTTTTATTGCTTTTGCAAATGGCGGCGAAGTGTAGTTCGTTTTAAAATCAGGCTCAATCCGTCCAACTACATAAATATTGTTGTAGTTTGGATTGGTTTTATCGAAGCTGGTTTCGTAAGTAAAATAAAGCACAACTAAAATAAAAGCAGCCAAAGCAATGGCTAAACCACCAACATTAATTGAAGTAATACCTCTATTTCTCCAAAGGTTTCGCAATGCGATTTTTAAGTTTAATTTGAACATATTTTAGTATCAAGTATTTAGTATCTGGTATCAAGACTCTAGCAATTCGCTTTAGTCTTTAGTCTTTTAGCTTTCAGCTTTTATTCATATTTAAGTGCATCAACAGCATTTGCTTTGGCCACTTTAAAGGTTTGCAGGCTTACTGTTAAAATGGCAATAATTACCGAGGTTAAAAGGGCAAGCAAAAAAGGCCATGGATTAATCGTAATTTTATAATCATATTTTTCCAGCCATTTGGCAACAAGAATATAGGCTACCGGGATAGCGATCACATTGGAAATGATTACCAGTTTCATAAAATCTTTGTTCAAAAGGATCAGGATATCAGAAAGATTGGCGCCCAATACTTTACGGATACTGATTTCTTTACTGCGCTGTTCAGCGGTGTATAGCGCTAAACCCAATAAACCTAAGCAGGAAATAAAAATGGCAAATCCTCCAAAAATGTTCGAAAGGACGCTAAGTAACCTTTCGCTCCGGAGTTTTTCGGCCATGCCCTGGCTAACCATTTTCACTTCAATTGGATAAGCAGGATTTAAACGTCGACTTACCGATTTTATCGCTTCGATTGAATTAGAAAGCAATTGCTTAGGATTGAGTTTAAGCAGCAAAACCCGACTCGTTTTAACATTGTAATAATAAACTGTAGGCTCTATTTTAGAAGCAAGTGATTCGCTAGAATAATCCTGCACAACGCCCACCACTTTAAGTGGCGGGTTATCGCCCCAATGGATAACGGTACCGACAGGATTTTTTAACCCCATTATTTTAACAGCACTTTGATTGAGGAGCAGAGATGTAGAGGTATCAGCTGAAAATTTAGAATCAAAATCTCTCCCTGCAAGAATCTTTACACCAGTTGTTTTGGCAAAATCGAAACCTGTACTTCTATAATTAATAATAGAGACATCATTTTTAGGTTTGCCGGGCCATTGAATATCGCCAGTAATGTGACCGCTATTGGTAAAAGAGTTAGCATATTCCGTTGCGGCAACAATAGCCCCTTCCCTTTCCAGCTCATTTTTAAAGGTTTTGAGTTTTTCGGGTTTTGTCCATTCCCCTTCCAGGTCGATCTGTGCCAATGCCGTTTCATCAAAACCTAAAGGCTTATTTTTAAGGTGCTGGATCTGGCTATAAATTACAATTGCCGAAATAATCATGCAGATGGAAAGACTAAACTGTACCACCACCAGGATTTTACGAATTGATAATGAACCTGTTGAGCCTTTAAATCCCTTAAGTACTTTTACAGGGATAAAAGAGGAGAGGTAAAATGCAGGATAACTGCCGGCAAGCAGACCGGTAATCAAAATCATAGCAAGCAATACCGCCCAAAAGCCGGTTGCGCCATAATTAATTTTGATTGAAATATCGAGCAGGTTGTTAAAATAAGGTAATGAAACCTCGAGTAGCGTGAAAGCGATCAACATGGCTAAAAACGACAATAAGAATGATTCTACCATAAACTGCCCCATAATGGTGTTGCGGGTTGATCCTAAAGCTTTTCGCACCCCTACTTCTCTCGCCCGTTTTTCAGATTTGGCTGTAGAAAGGTTCATATAATTGATGCAGGCGATAAACAGCACGCATATAGCCAGAAAAACGAATAATCTTAACTGATCGATTTTACCCCCGACCACTTTTCCATTATCAAAATCATCATACAGGTGAAGTTTGCTCAAAGGAAAAAGAAAAGGTTCATAAGTCATTTCTTTTAAATCAGGCTCTTTATCTACAATAAAATGTTTTAGAGCCGCATTTGTAGCCTCCAGGGAAGCATTATCCTTAAGCTGAAATAAAGTTAAACAGGTAATGGCGCCCCAACTATTTTCTTTTTCAGAAGGATTTTCCTGTTCAAAAAAAGCCCATGGCTGCAACACATCGTATTGCATACTCTGGTTTTTGGGAAGGTCTTCTATAACGGCTGTCACTTTTAAACTGATCCTGTTATCATATTTGATGCTTTGTCCGATCGGGTTCTCCTCGCCAAATAGTCTTTTAGCAGTAGATTGGCTGATCAATACATTATTCGGTTCGTTTAAAGCCGTATTTAGATCTCCGTAAATGAATTTGTGATCCAGGATCTTTAAAAAATCCGGATCAACATTCATCCCTGAAAGTTTAAAATTATGCTGATTACGGCTGAACAACTTCTCTCCGTTATTCATCGACATGCGGGCTGCACTTTTAATGCCCGGCAGTTCTGAAGCGCCTGCTTTGGCTAGTTTATTCGGAACCGCCATGGTAGTAGCCAGTTTGCCGTTAAACTTTAAGTTTAATGCAGCAATATATACCTTATTAGCATTTTTATATTGCTTATCGAAGCTCCATTCGTAGTATACATACAAAAGTAACATCAAACAACAGGCCATGCCGATTGCCAATCCACCAACATTGATCAAGGTAAAGCCTTTGTTCTTCCAAAGGTTACGCAGGGCTATTTTAAAGTTGAGTCTAAACATGATAGGTTAACTGTATTAATTGTTAAACTGGTTAATTGTTAAATTGTTAACTGAAAACTGCCAACTGGATTACTCGTATTTAAGTGCATTTACAGGGTTTGCTCTTGCAGTTTTATAGGCCTGAAAACTTACCGTAATCAATGCCATTAGTAAAGTACCAAACCCGGCTATCGGCATAATCCACCATGATATTTCGGTGTGGAATTCGAATTTCATCAGCCATTTATTCATTAAATAATAACTCAAAGGAATAGCGATAACGATAGCAACTACAATCATTTTCACAAAAGAGAGCGACAGCAATTGCATTAAATTAAGTAAAGATGCTCCTAGCACCTTGCGTACCCCAAATTCTTTTGTCCTTTGCTCAGCACTATAAGCTACGAGACCAAAAAGGCCTAAACAGGAAACAAAAATGGCCAGTCCACCGAAAAGATTAGACAGGATACCTAACGTTTTTTCGGCATTGTATTTTTCAGCATAAACGTTATTTAAAAAATTAATCTCTAATGGATAAGCCGGATTTAAAGCTTTTGTAATTCTGCTGATGGTTTCAATATTACTTTGAAGGCTGTTATTTTCATTTAGACGCATCGTGATGTTTCCCGTTTGTTTCTTATCAAAAAACACCACCATCGGGTTATTCGATTTATAAGGCGAATCCCAGACATAATCGTCGAAAACACCTATGATGTTAAATTTATCGCCAAAAATGGTAATTGTTTTGCCCACCGGATTTTTATAGTCAAAAATTTTCACTGCCGAAGCACTTACCATCACAGCACTGGTATCTGAAGCGAAGTTCTCCGAAAAATCTCTCCCCCTAGTTAATTTGATGCCATTGGTTTTGATAAAATCGTAAGTGGTAATTACCTGGTTAAACATTTGATTGTTTGTCGCTTTCAACATTCCTTCCCATTCGATACCTGCAAAATTTTGTCCATGATGCGATAAGCTAACTGATGATTGGAACATGGAGGTAACTGCCCCAGATTTTAGGAGTTCATTTCGCAGCAGCTCATATTTTGTTTTCAGTTCCCCATCCTGCGGCATTTCTACCAAAGTGTTCACATCAAATCCTACTGGTCTGTTTTTAATGTACTGGATCTGTTTGTAGATAACTAAAGTGGAAATAATGAGGATAATAGCAAAACAAAACTGCCCTACTACCAATACCTGCTTTAAACTCACCGAAAAGAAACTTTTCGTTTTAATTTTTCTTTTTAAGGTTTGTATGGGGTTAAAAGACGAGAGGTAAAATGCAGGGTAACTGCCCGCGATTAATCCGGTGACTAAAACAATCCCAAGAATGCCTAACCAGCTGGTGCTGTTGAAATAAGAGATATTCAATTTTATATTCAACAGGTTGTTAAAAGCGGGCAAAAAGATCTCGAGGATGGCAATCGAAAAAATCACCGCAATAAATGTTAACATCATTGATTCGGTTAAGAACTGTACAATCAGCGAACTACGGTTGGCGCCAATAGTCTTCTTTATGCCAACCTCTTTTGCGCGTTTTTCGGACTTGGCTGTAGCCATGTTCATAAAATTAATGCAGGCTATTAAAAGAATTCCAAAAGCGAGTCCAACAAACAGATAAATCTGTTCTATTGCGCCACCAATACTTTTGCCATCTTCGAACTTACCATATAAATGTAGCCTTGCCAATGGGAACAGCACCTGTGATTGTTCATTATTTATATTATTTTTTTTCTCTATCTGATTGATTTTTTGGTTAACCAAATTTAAGTTTGCTCCATTTTTTAGCATCACCAGTGTTACAAAACTAAAATTGCTCCAGTTTAGATCTTTGGCGCTTGCATCAATCGTTTCGTATAAAGACCAGGGCATTAAATAATCAAATTTATTGGAGCTATTATCAGGTTGATCTTTAATTACACCGGTTATATTCAAATCCAAAAGATCTTTAAAACGTACGCTTTTATTCAGTACATCTGCTGTTCCGAACAATACTTTAGCGGTAGATTCAGTTAAAATAACCGAATTTGGATTACTTAACGCTGTGCTCGCGTTGCCATAAATAAATTCATAATTGTACATTTTTAAGATATCAGGCTCGGCGAATTTAGATTGACGTTTAAAGGCGTTCTGTCCGTTCGCTATTAAATTCTTGCCCCCATAGTCCATCCTCGCCATGTACTTCAGTTCTGGCAAACTTTGTTTAATTACGGGGCCGAAAGCAGTGGTTGAGCCTTCAAAAGTTCCGAAAATCTTACCGTTGTCTCCCGGAATATTGGTCATAGTGGTAAAAACGTTAGCCGATTCTTTAGCCTGCTTATCAAAGTTCCATTCGTAAGTAACATACAAGAGCAACATTAAACAGGCAGCCAAGCCAATGGCCAGCCCAATTACGTTAATAAAGGAGCTCACCTTGTTTCGCCAAAGGTTACGCAGTGCAATTTTTAAGTTAAGTCTAAACATATTATTGAGGGTTGGCGTAAAGTGTTTGGCGGTTAGCGGTAAATCCACGCTGATCGCCAAACGCTAAGCGCATGGCTTATTCATATTTAAGTGCATCAATCGGGTTTGCTTTCGCTACTTTAACCGATTGCACACTTACGGTAAGTATTGCTATAATCACCGATAGGCTTATGGCCACAATAAATGGTAGGGCGGAAACCGAAATACGGTATTCGTAAGCAGAAAGCCATTTATTGATAATAATATAAGCCAACGGAAATGCGATCAGGTTTGCAATGGCAACCAGTTTTATAAAATCTTTGTTCAATAACGTGAGGATGTTGGCTGTACTGGCGCCCAAAACCTTGCGGATGCTGATTTCTTTTTTACGTTGCTCGGCCATAAACAGGGCTAATCCCAATAAGCCTAAACAAGAAATGAAGATGGCAAAGCCACCGAACCAGTTGGAAAGTGTACCCAAAAGTTTTTCATTTTGAAATTTTACTTCAAAAGAATCACTGACAAATCTCCTGTCTACGGGATAATCTGGGTTTATAGCTTTTACTAGCGCATCGATTTGTGCCAGCGAAGTGCTGATGTTTTGTGCCTCGTTTAATCGAATTAAAATTACTCCTCCTTCATCTTTATAAATTCGATTAAAAATCATTGGGGCAACTTTTTGATACGGAGATTCTGCGACAAAATCTTTCATTACGCCAATAATTGTAGATTTGGATTCATCATAATCAATTACTGTACCCACCGGATTTTTAAGTCCCATTATTTTAACAGCAGCTTCATTTATCAAAACCTTGTTAGAATCACCTGGAAATTCAGCACTAAATTCTCTTCCTGCTATCATTTTTGTACCAGTAGTGGCTATAAAATCGTATCCTATCCCTCTTTGGTTAAACAATACTTTTTCATTGGGATTTTTGCCACTCCAATTAATAGCAGATGTATTGTTGCCACCTTCATCAATATTCATACTGAGTAACGAAACATTTTGGGCGGCACCTGATTTGATTAGCTGCGTTTTTAATAAGTCGATTTTTTTTGAACTCATTAAATTACCCATAGCTGCCATCTGCATCAGGTTACCTTGATTATAACCTATTGGTTTATTTTTAATGTAATTCAATTGCTGATAGATAACCACAGTGCAAACAATTAAACTTGCTGCAAATACAAATTGAGATAACACTAGTACCTTTCTTATTGAGATAGCTGAGCCAGCTCTGAAGCTGAAGCCCTTAAGCACTTTTACAGGTTCAAAAGACGACAGGTAAAATGCAGGATAACTACCCGCTAGTAATCCTGTAAATAAAATTAATCCAATTAATGTAGTCCAATACCTCCAGTCATTGTATTGAATAATCAGGTTAATATTTAACAAGTTGTTAAAGTAAGGCAGGCTAATTTCAACTAGGGTAAAGGCAACAACAGTTCCGATTAAAGAGAGTAAAGTACTTTCGAGGATAAACTGAGCTATTAATGATTTTCTACTAGATCCAATCGCTTTGCGAACGCCGACTTCTTTTGCTCTTTTCTCAGATCGGGCGGTTGAAAGATTCATAAAGTTTACACAAGCAATTAGGAGAATACAAATAGCCAGCATAAAGAAAATCTTCAGCTGTCCTATTTTTCCACCTACAGTTACACCATTTTCAAATTCATCGTACAGATGCCATTTCGATAAAGGATGTAAAAACAATTCGTTAGTATTCGATTTACCATCATGGGTTTTATAAATAGTTTTAACCTCGGCATTTACCTTATCCAACAAATTACTATTTTGAAGTTGAACGAGGGTTAAACAGAAATTACTCCCCCACCCTTGTTTCGTTACCCATTCATTCAATTTTTCATTTAATTTCCAAGGCATGATATAATCGAATCTGATGCTGCTATTTGCTGGTAAATCAGCAATTACTGCTTCAACTTTTAATCCGTCTTTATTATCCAGCTTTACAATTTTACCTACAGGATTTTCGTTTGCAAATAATTTTCTGGATAATGATTGAGTTAAAATAACGCTGTTAATATCCTTAAGTGGTGATACAGCATTACCACTTAAAAATTTATAATCCAATATTTTCAGGAAAGACGGATCGGCAAACAAACCTCTATTTTTGATCTTTATATCTTTATAGCTAATTAATTGCTCAAATGGATAAGTAGATCTTGCTGCGTTTACAATACCTGCATATTTTTCTTTAAGCTCTGGTGCCAGTAAACCAGGGGTCCAGGCCCAGCTGTGTACTTTATTATTGGCATTCATATTGGTGTGGGCAACATAGGTTGTGCTGTAATTCTTAAATTGCTTATCAAATCCAAACTCGTAGGATATATACAATAATAGAAGCATACAACTTGCTAACCCTAAAGCTAAGCCACCAATATTTATTAAAGAAAATCCCTTGTTTCGCCAAAGGTTACGCAGTGCAATTTTTAAGTTAAGTTTAAACATATTATTGAGGGTTGGCGTAAAGTGTTTGGCGGTTAGCGGTAAATCCACGCTGATCGCCAAACACTAAGCGCATGGCTTATTCATATTTTAAAGCATCAATTGGATTTGCTTTCGCTACTTTAACCGATTGCACACTTACGGTAAGTATTGCTATAATCACCGATAGGCTTATGGCCACAATAAATGGTAGGGCGGAAACCGAAATACGGTATTCGTAGCCCGAAAGCCATTTATTGATCATAATATAAGCCAACGGAAATGCGATCAGGTTTGCAATGGCAACCAGTTTTATAAAATCTTTATTCAATAACGTGAGGATGTTGGCTGTGCTAGCGCCCAAAACCTTGCGGATGCTGATTTCTTTTTTACGTTGCTCGGCCATAAACAGGGCTAATCCCAATAAGCCTAAACAAGAAATGAAGATGGCAAAACCACCGAACCAGTTGGAAAGTGTACCCAAAAGTTTTTCATTTTGAAATTTTACTTCAAAAGACTCTTCAACAAATTTTCTGTCGACAGGAAAATTAGGTTCAATACGCTTAACTATGTTATCAATATCAGAAAGTGATGAACTAATATTTTTCGTGGTGTTTAATCTAACCAGGATCACTTCTAACCCATCCTTAATACCAGCATAGAAAATCATTGGTGCTACTTTCTGGTAAGCCGATTCTACTACAAAATCTTTAACCACACCAACTACGGTATTATCAGATGTACCCCATCTAACTATGCTTCCTACAGGATTTTTAAGCCCCATCATTTTTACTGCCGATTCATTAAGCAATACACTATTTGTATCATTAGGGAATTGGGCGGAAAATTCTCTACCGGCTATCAATTCCGTTCCAATGGTTTTAATAAAATCAGCACCTATAGCCCTAAAATTAAACAGGGCTTTTTCTTTTGGATTTTTACCTTGCCAGGTAATATCTGATGTATTATTTCCTCCCTCACTAATGTCCATGCTGAAAGTAGTTACACTTGCTGCAGCTCCGGATTTTAATAGTTGTTCTTTAAGTAATGCTGCTTTTTTCTGGTCTTTTAAATTTCCTTGTACGGCTATCTGTATAAGGTTTCCTTTATCATATCCGATTGGCTTATTTTTAATATAGCTTAATTGTTGATAAATAACTATGGTACAAATAATTAGACATACCGCAAAAATAAACTGAAAAACAACCAATATTTTACGGATAGAAACAGATGAGCCCGCTTTTGCACTAAACCCTTTAATTACTTTTACCGGTTCAAAAGATGAGAGATAAATTGCGGGGTAGCTGCCGGCTAATAATCCCGTAAAAGTGATTAACACCAAAAGCCCAAACCAAAACTTCCAGTTCTGGTATTCTATAACCAGATTTATACCTAATAAATTGTTAAAATAAGGTAGGCTTATTTCTGCAAGTACAAACGCAAGTACGGTACCTATCAACGTAAGTAAAACCGACTCAAGCATAAACTGGCCAATTAATGATTTTCTGGATGAACCGATTGCTTTGCGGACACCAACTTCCTTAGCCCTTTTCTCTGAGCGGGCAGTTGAAAGGTTCATGAAATTTACACAGGCGATTAATAAGATACAAAACGCCAGCATTAAAAATATTTTTAACTGATCTATCTTTCCACCAATTGATTTTCCATTTTCAAACTCATCATATAAATGCCATTTTGCCAAAGGATGCAAAAATGCTTCATTGTTTACATCTTTATCATTTCGTTGATAAATATATTTTATGGCGGCATTGGCTTTAGCTAATTGGTCAGAGCTCTGTAATTGTACCAAGGTTAAACAAATGTTATTTCCGAAAGTAGAATTTTTAACCCAGGGCTCTCTTTTTTCGTACAAAGCCCATGACATTAAATAATCAAATTTGACACTGCTGTTTGCCGGGACATCTTGAATTACCGCTTCTACATTTAAGAGATCATTGTTATCCAGCTTTACCACTTTATTAATGGGATCTTCTCCCCCAAATAATTTTTCTGCCAGTGTTTTTGTTAAAATAACAGTATTGAGTCCTTGTAAGGGTTGTTTAGGCTGGCCACTTATAAATTTATAGTCAAGAATTTTAAGAAAGTCAGCACCTACAAAAACACCCTTAGCCCTTAGCTTCCTGGCATCATGTTCGATTAATAGTTGATTGGGATAACTTGATTGCGCAGCATAAGCAACTCCAGGTATCTTCTCTTTTACCTGATCTGCCATTTTTCCCGGTGTCCAGGCCCAGCTAAAAGTTTTACCATTTGCAACAGAGTTATCATAAACAACATATGTTTTATCATAATCTGTAAATTGTTTATCGTAACCATATTCATAAGCTACATATAACAACAAAACCATGCAACTGGCTAAGCCAATGGCTAATCCACCCAGATTAATCAGGGTAAATCCTTTATTCCTCCAGAGGTTGCGTAGTGCAATTTTTAGGTTGAGTTTAAACATATTTGTGAGGTTTAGCGTAAAGCGTTTGGCGGTTAGCGATAAATCCACGCTGATCGCCAAACGCTACACGTATTAGTTATTCGTATTTCAAAGCATCAATCGGGTTAGCCTTGGCCACTTTAACCGATTGCAAACTCACCGTTAGAACTGCAATTACAAGGGAAATCAGGATCGCCAGCAGAAAGGGTAGAAATGAGATGGCAATACGGTACTCAAAAGCGGAAAGCCATTTATTGATAATAATATAGGCTAAAGGAAATGCGATCATATTTGCAATGGCTACCAGTTTTATAAAATCTTTATTTAGCAATACGAGGATATTGCCTGTGCTGGCACCTAAAACCTTACGGATACTGATTTCTTTTTTACGTTGCTCTGCCATAAAAAGTGCCAGGCCTAATAATCCTAAACAAGAAATAAAAATGGCAAAACCACCAAACCAGTTTGAAAGTGAACCTAGAATTTTTTCATTTTTAAATTTCACTTCAAAAGATTCGTTCACAAATTTGCGGTTAACAGGATAATTGGGTTCCATTTGCTTTACTATATCATCAATTTTAGCCAGTGATGAACTGATGTTTTGATTTGGATTTAAGCGCGCAATGATAACCCTCGCATCATACTTTCCATTTGCCCTAAAAATCATTGGGGATACTCTTTGGTAAACACTTTCTACCACAAAATCTTTTACAATACCAACTATTGTTAGCTTTTTATCACCCCAGAAAGTAATTACTTTGCCAATCGGATTTTTTAATTGCATCATTCGCACAGCCGCCTCATTTAACAATACGCTGGCTGTATCATTAGGAAATTTCGCAGAAAACTCCCTGCCACTAATCATCTTGGTGCCAATCGTTTCAACAAAATCATACCCTATTGTTCTATGGTTAAAAGAAATTTTCTCATTCGGATTTTTACCTTCCCAGTCTATACCCGTTGTATTGTCTCCTCCTTCAGTAAAATCTGTACTAAAAGAAGTAACATGAGTTGTTGCACCAGCTGCTATAAGTTGTGTTTTAAGCAATTCTAACTTAGCTGCATCGTTCATTTTACCAACTACTGCTATCTGAATTAAATTGGATTGATCATAACCAATAGGCTTGTTTTTAACATAATTAAGTTGCTGATAAATTACTGCTGTGCAGATAATTAAACTTGCGGCAAAAACGAATTGACCAACCACTAGTACTTTTCTCACCGAAGTGGATGAGTCTGATTTAAGGGTGAAACCTTTTAACACTTTTATCGGCTCGAAAGAAGACAGATAAAGCGCCGGATAACTACCCGCAATTAATCCGGTTAAAATCATTAGCCCCACCAGTGTTAACCAAAACAGGCCGTTATGATAATCTATTGTTAATTTAATATCTAACAAACTATTAAAATATGGTAAACTAACCTCAATTAAGATAAAAGCTAAAACTGTGGCGATAAATGTGATGAGCAGGGATTCTAAAAAAAACTGGTTAATTAACGATTTACGTGTTGATCCAATTGCTTTACGAACGCCAACTTCCTTTGCCCTGCGCTCTGAGCGTGCTGTAGATAAATTCATAAAATTTACACAGGCAATTAACAAGATACAAAAGGCCAGCAATAAGAATATTTTAAGCTGGTCTATTTTTCCACCTACCGATTTACCGTTAACAAAATCATCGTATAAGTGCCATTTGGTTAAAGGATGTAATAAAGCTACGGACGTATTATCTTTCTGATTGCGTTTGTAGATCCCATGCATCAAATCATTTGCATTAGTAAAAAAATTATTATCCTTTAACTGAACAAGCGTTAAGCACATATTATTTCCCCAATTGCCTTCCTTCATCCAGGGTTCTCGTTTTTCGAACAATGCCCAGGGCATGATGCATTCAAAAGTTAAACTACTATTTGCTGGTGCATCTTCTATTACCGCTTCAACCTTTAATGCTTCCTGATTTTCCAGCTTTACAGTCTTATTAATAGGATCTTCGTTTCCAAATAATTTTGTTGCAAAAGATTTGGTCAGAATAATGGTATTTACATCTTTTAAAACCTGTGCTGAATTACCTTCAAGAAATTTATAATCCAATATTTTAATAAAATTTTGGTCGGCAAATATTGCACTGCTATTTATTTTATTATCACCAACGGTAATTAATTGTTTTCTCGGATAAGTAGTGTGTGAGGCATATTTAACGCCAGGGATTTTTTCCTGCACTTCTTTAGCCATCACATTTGGTGTCCACGCCCAGCTAAAAGTTTTACCACTTGCCTCCATGTTTTGGTAAACAACATACGTTTTATCGTGATTGGAGAATTGTTTGTCGTAACTCCACTCGTAAGCGACATAAAGTAACAAAACCATACAACTGGCTAAGCCAATGGCTAAACCCCCGATGTTAATCAAAGAGAAGCCCTTGTTTTTCCAAAGGTTACGTAAGGCTATTTTAAGGTTTAATTTGAACATATTGTTATTGTTTGGAGATAGGTGGTTAGCGTGTGGCGTTCAAAATGCCTATCTGGTGTTTTTTACTATTTCGCCCTCCCAAATCTTCCCATCCAGGAAGATTTTTGGGCAGACTTATCATTAACTAAACTAAAATCTTTTTTTATAAGGTGTAAGGTTTAGGGGCTGAAGGTTTAAGGTGGACTAACCCTTACGCCTTAAACCTTTTACCCTAAGCCTCTATATGAGTTCTTCGTTCCTGCTTTTATTGATCTTCTCCGATATTACATGTCCATCTTTCAGGTTGATGATTCTGTTCGAAAAACTGGCATCATGACTAGAGTGGGTAACCATTACAATGGTAGTCCCGGTTTCGTTCAACTCGCAAAGCAGTTCCATTACTTCGTTACCATGCGAGCTATCCAGGTTTCCGGTCGGCTCATCGGCAAGAACCAGTTTTGGTTTGGTTACCAAAGCCCTTGCTACTGCTACACGCTGCTGCTGTCCACCCGATAATTGTTGCGGAAAGTGACCACTTCGGTTTACAATATTCATTCTTTCGATAATTTCGTTCACCAATTTCTTGCGTTCTGGGGCAGGAATTTTATTATAAATTAAGGGCAGTTCGATGTTTTCGAAAACCGTTAATTCATCAATCAGATTGAAATTCTGAAAAACGAATCCCATATTTCTTTTACGGAAATTTGAACGCTCTCTATCATTAAGCGTTAAAAGTTCTGTATCGATAAATTTGTAGCTTCCACTTTCAGGCTTATCCAATAAACCCATTACATTTAACAGGGTAGATTTTCCGCAGCCTGATGGACCCATGATGGAAACAAATTCGCCTGATGCCACGTGAAGGTTAATTCCGTTAAGTGCAGTAGTTTCTACTTCTTCTGTTTTGTAAACTTTTTCCAGATTTTCTATTTTAATCATAGCTTTTTAGTATATAGTACCAGGTATCAAGACCTGATTATATTGTTAATTTATTGTCTATTTGGTTAATTGACGCTAAATGTCTAACGCCAACCCTATTTATTAATCTCCACCTGATCGTACTGGTTAAACTGATCGTAAGATGAAGTAATTACTTCGTCGCCTTTTTGCAAACCGTCCAAAATTTCATAGTACAGATAGTTTTTCCGACCGATTTTAACATTTTTCTTGGTGGCTTTACCATTGTTTACTACAAATACCCAAGAGCCGCCTGTACTCTGGAAAAACTGTCCTTGTGCCAAAAGCAATGATTTGCTGTTATCCGATAATGTCAATTTGGTCTGTAATGATAAACCACGGCGTAAACCTTCAGGTGCAGCACCTTTAAATACCATTTCTACCTGAAACTGGCCCGCAGTAACCTCTGGAATTACTTTACTTACGGTTAAGTTATAAGTTTTACCATTAAACTCACAGCTAGCAGTTTGTCCTTCTTTTACACGATTAATATAATATTCATCAACTCCTGCCTGAAGTTTATAACCTTGTAACACGTCGATCTTTCCGATCATTTCGTTAGAATTATATGATTTACCAATTACAGGATCGTAAGATGACAATTTACCAGATACCGGAGCTTTGATCGTCATATTTTCGATGTTTTTACGGATCATTTCCAAACTTTCGTTCATTTGTCCCATCGATTGATCAATCTGTGCCAGTTGCATTTTACGGCTTTGATTTTCCTGTTTAACTGCCTGACGCACAATTTTAAGCTTGCCCTGGTAATATTCAAAATCCTGACTGGATTTGTTAAATTCTTGTAGCGTAATTACTTTTTTGGCGAAAAGTGAACTATCTAATCTATACTGACGGGTTGCTGTTCTTAAGCTATTTTCTACATCTAAAACATCCTGATTTAAAACCCGCTGATTTTGCTCTAAATCCAACCGCGATTTCCGCAACTGGTTAATCTGCTCGGTAGCAGCAGTTTGACTAGAGGTATAACTCAACATCGCATTTGAATTGGAGATTCTTAATAATGGCGTTCCTTTCACAACCGAAGCCCCATTCTCAGTAAAAATTTCTGCTACCGTACCCCCTTCTGACGAACTTACAATTACCGAAGTTAAAGGCACTACACTGGCGTTTAATAGCACCACATCTTCAAAATCGCCATATTCTACTTTACTGATGGTTAATTTATCGGCATCGGCACTGTAAACTTTTTTGAGGGACAAAGTATAGCCATAAATTACAACTGCTACAAAAGCAATTGCACCACCAATAATAATTAAGGTTTTAGTGCTAAATCTTTTTTTCTCTATTTTCTTATCCATGTGTTCGGTTGTACTGTTCGATTTCCCTTATGCCAAGCTTGTGCCAAAACCTAAAAACACATTTAAAATACTAACAATCAAAATGTTAAAAGTTTTTATTATTTTTATATGTTCATTATCGAACAGTTGATGTGCGGGAGCGGACAGTTTTATTACTTTTGCCTCTCCACTTGATCCCCTCTCCTAGAGGAGAGGGGGCAGGGAGGAGATAGTAGGGTGCAGAAAGAGAAGGTTAGAAACAACAACGTAAAAACAAAACCATTATCTTTAATAGGTTAAGATTAATCTGTAAGATACGGAGGAACATAAAAACAACCTATTTCATGGTGCCAATTCGAAATTATTTGAATTTTCAAAGGCACTACGAAAGAATCAAACGGAGACTGAGGAAATCATTTGGCAATGTTTGAGAAATAGAAAACTTTTAAATTTTAAAGGCAGCATCCATTACATCAATATATTGCAGATTTTTACTGCCATGAGGCTAAATTAATCATTGAAATTGACGGAGGAATACACAACAATCCCGAAAATCAAGAATATGATCAAAATCGAACTATTGAACTTATGAAGATTGGTATAACTGTAATCCGGTTTACGAATGAAGAAGTAAATAATAGCTTGGATAGAGTTATAAACCCTATTAAAAGCTACCTTTCTCCTTAAAAGGAACGCAAAAAATTACACCCAACAAGGACGATGGGTTCAAAACACAGAAACACAATTCCCTCTCCTGCAGGAGAGGGAAAGCAAAAAAGAATAAAAATATACTAACTTTAATAGGGAGAGGTTATGCTAGACGCCACAGTTTTAATTATCGATGACGACGACGATATCCTGCTTAGTGCCCGTTTGTTTTTAAAACAGCAGGTTAAGCAGGTAATTACCTGTAAATCGCCTAAAGAAATCAATGTTTTACTAAGCAAAAATGAAGTAGATATCATCCTGCTTGATATGAACTATCAAAAAGGTGCAAGTGACGGTCGTGAGGGATTATATTGGCTCGAACACATTTTATCTATTGATAAAGATTATGTAGTCATTTTAATGACAGCCTTTGGAAATGTTGAACTTGCGGTTAAAGCAATTAAAAAAGGTGCGACAGATTTCATTTTAAAACCCTGGGAAAATGAAAAACTTTTCGCCACCATTTCTGCGGCCTCAAAACTACGGGAATCGACCAGAAAAGTTAAAAAACTCGAAAAAATACATTCTTCCTTGCAAAAAGACCTTACCCGTGGTTTTGAGAATATCGTTGGTCAGGCTGATGGCATTAAACACTTACAGGCCACTTTGGTTAAAGTTGCACCTACTGATGCAAATGTATTAATTTTAGGAGAAAATGGTACCGGAAAACAGGTTTTTGCTTATGAAATTCACGGAAACTCGCAGCGCAAAAATCAGGTTTTTATGCATGTTGATTTAGGTTCCTTGAACGAAAATTTGTTCGAAAGTGAGCTTTTCGGTTATGCCAAAGGTGCTTTTACCGATGCAAAAGAAGATAAACCCGGACGGTTTGAACTGGCAGATGGAGGAACAATTTTTTTAGACGAGATTGGAAATTTAACGCTACCGCTTCAGGCCAAATTATTAAGCGTTTTACAGAACCGTACGGTTACCCGTTTGGGCGAAAGTAAAGAACGTAAAGTAAATGTACGCTTAATCACCGCCACCAACATGCCACTAAACGAAATGGTAGCAAAAAACACGTTTCGACAAGATTTACTTTTCCGTATCAATACTGTTGAACTCCTATTGCCTCCATTACGGAAACGTGGAACCGATATTTTATTGTTAGCGAATCATTTTATGCAGGTTTTTAGTTCAAAATATCACAAAGAAATCCGTAAATTAAGTCATAAAGCAGAAGATGTACTTTTAAATTATAAATGGCCGGGCAATGTGCGCGAATTGCAGCATGTTTTAGAACGTGCAGTAATTATGAGCGACGGAAACGAAATTTCGGAAGATGATTTACAGTTAAGTCCGCAGCGTTTTGCACAGAACAATTCAATGCCCGACGAAATGGCGCTCGAGGATATGGAAAAAATGATGGTGCAAAAAGCCATTGATAAACATAAAGGAAACATATCAAGAGCTGCAGCCGAATTGGGTTTAACCCGCGCAGCACTGTATAGAAGAATTGAGAAATTTGGAATCTAAGCTGAAAGCTAAAAGACCAAAGCTTAAAGCTTTAGTCTTTCGCCTTTAAGCTTTCAGCTTTAAAAACATGTTTTACCAACGCTTTACCTTCCGTTTAATATTCCGCCTGCTGATCATCAATCTGCTGGGCTATCTCCTGTTTTACCTGATTAAAAATACTCAACTCTGGTTTACTATAATAGGAGTTGCACTGATTTTTTTGGGTACTATTATTTCACTTTACTATTATATCAATCAGATCCGGTCGGATATTAACCGTTTTATCTTAGCTGTTAAAACGAGAGATCATACCTTGAACTTTAAAAATAAAGTAACGAGGGGAAGCTTTCCTGAATTATACGAATCGTTTAGTGATATTTTACAGGTGCACAAGCAGATCAGATTAGAACAGGAAGCCATGTTTCAACTGATTAAAACCATTTTAGAACAGGTTCCGGTTGGTGTAATCGTAGTGAACAATACAAAAGAAGAAAAAGATGAGGAAATTGCCTTTTTCAACCAGGCTGCGTCAAACCTTTTGGGTGTACCCGCTTATAAGTACTGGCACCGGTTAAAACAGCATCTCCCGGCATTTGGAACAGAAATAGAGCAAATTTTAACGGGCGGAAAGCGGTTTTTGGAACTAAAAATCCAGGATAAACTGATCCAGTTATCAACAGAGGTAATCCCCTTAAACCTTTACGGGAAAAATTATACCATCATCAGTTTCCAGAATATTAAAGATGAAATTGAGCAAAAAGAAACTGAAGCATGGAACAGGTTAATCGGCGTTATTTCGCACGAAATTTTAAATTCCATCACACCCATCAGCTCATTATCAGATACAATCAATAAAATGGTAACCGATAAAAAGAACTTGACCGAGGATGAAATGGACGACCTTAAAACAGCGCTACAGACTATCCAAAGGCGTTCATCGGGTTTATTGGATTTCGTAAAAGATTATCGCTTAATTGCCGAACTGCCTACTCCAAACCTCGAATCGCACACCATTGGTGAAATATTAAAGCACATTAAAGTTTTAATGCAGCCATTTGCAAAAGTTAAAAATGTGGTGCTGGATGTAGAACAGACTTCCTCAAAAATCACCGTTCAGCTGGATCTGAAATTAGTAGAGCAAGTATTGATCAACCTGATTACCAACAGCATTTATGCAGTCGAAAATAAGGAAATGCCTTATATCAATGTAAATTACCGTTTAGAAAACACTAAACTGTATATTGATGTTACCGATAACGGAAAAGGTATTGATGCCAGTGATCTGGAAAAAATATTTGTTCCATTTTACACCACCAGGAAAAACGGATCGGGAATTGGATTAACGATTAGCCGCAACATTATGAAGATGCATAGAGGCAGTATCGAAGTAATTTCTACTCCTGAAAGTGGTACCACTTTTTCATTGGTGTTTAACTACGTTTAATCATTTGAATGTTTTTTTGACCTAAAAATTCAAACAAAACCAATTTGATATGCTTTTAAAGATATAGATACATCAAATACAAGCATGAAAACAGTTATAATATCGAACAGACTACCCGTTAAAATCATCGAAGAGAACGACGAATACACGTTTATTCCCAGCGAGGGTGGCCTTGCTACCGGACTTGGCGACGTGTACAAATCAGGCAACTCCATCTGGATCGGATGGCCAGGAATCGAGGTTCCGGAAGAACGTCAGGAAGAAGTTACACAAAAACTCGCTGCATTAAACCTCTATCCGGTTTTCCTCACCCAAAACGAAATCAATTTATATTACGAAGGCTTTTCAAATGAAGTATTGTGGCCGGTATTCCATTATCTGGTTACTTACGCACATTATGAACAAAGTTATTGGGACTGCTACCAATCTGTTAATGAGAAATTTGCAAAAAGTGCCATGCAGGTATTGGGCAGAAAAGATAAAATCTGGATTCAAGACTACCAATTACTCCTTCTACCGGGTATTTTGAGGGAAAAACTCCCTAATGCAACCATCGGTTTTTTCCAGCATATTCCCTTTCCATCATACGAAATATTCAGGTTAATTCCCTGGCGCGAAGAACTTTTAAATGGACTTATAGGTGCTGATTTAATCGGTTTCCATACTTTTGATGATGTTCGCCACTTTATTAGCACGGCAACACGCTTACTCCCCGTAAATTCATCATCAAACGTACTCAATAGCAACGAAAGGCAGATTGTGGTAGAAGCTTTCCCGATGGGAATTGATTATGATAAATTTTCGAGCTTAACTGCTACCGAAAAGGTGAAAAAAGAAATTGATTATTTCAGGACCGGAAAAGAAGAGATGAAAGTAATCCTTTCTATCGACCGCCTGGATTATAGCAAAGGTATTTTGGAACGGTTAAAAGCTTTAGAACTTTTGCTTCAGGTCCATCCCGAGTATATAGGGAAAATAGAACTTTTTATGATTGTCGTACCTTCTCGCGATACGGTACCTCAATATAGTGAGCTAAGGGACCAAATTGATCAGTTTGTAGGTAATTTAAATGCGCGTTACCGATCTATTAACTGGATTCCGGTTAATTATTTTTACCGTTCCTTCCCTATTGAAGTGTTATCGGCACTTTATGCCTCAGCCGACATCTGTTTGGTTACGCCGATGCGTGATGGCATGAACCTGGTAAGCAAAGAATACATTGCCAGTAGGAACAATAATGACGGTGTTCTTATATTAAGTGAAATGGCCGGTGCTTCTAAAGAATTAACCGATGCCGTAATCGTTAACCCCAACAACCTTGGTGACATTATGGAGGCCATTGTAACTGCATTAAAAATGCCTTTGGATGAGCAACAGCAACGAATGATAGCCATGCGGGCAATTGTAGAAAAATTCAATGTGAAACATTGGGTAAACAATTTTATTTTAAGATTAAACGAAGTGAAAGATTCTCAAAAATCGTTACTAACGAAACATGCGGTAAATACCATTAACGAAGTAATTGCTGCAAAATATGCCAAAACAACCGACAGGGTACTGTTTTTGGATTATGATGGTACACTGGTAGATTTTACCGGAAATATTGATGATGCCTCTCCTGATGATGAACTTTACGATTTAATAGAAAATCTGACCATTGATAACGCTAATAAAGTAGTGATTATCAGCGGAAGAAGACATGAAACTTTAGAACAGTGGTTTGGGCATTTAAAGGTAGACCTGATTGCAGAGCATGGGGCCTGGCAAAAATCGTACGGAGATAAATGGAACAGCCTGCCATTACTCACCGACCAATGGAAACAGGAAATAAAGACTTTATTAGAAACATACACTGACCGCACTCCAGGATCGTTTATTGAAGAAAAAAGCTACTCCTTAGTTTGGCACTACCGAAAAGCAGAAGAAGGATTAGGCGATTTAAGGGCCAATGAAATTATCAGCCACATGAAAATACTTGCTGCAGATAAAGGCTTGCAATTGATGCCGGGCAATAAGGTAATTGAGTTTAAAAACATGGAGGTTAACAAAGGCAAAGCAGCCTTAAATTGGCTTTACGATAAGAAACCAGATTTTATTTTGGCGCTTGGCGATGACCATACCGATGAAGATATTTTCAGGGTATTACCAGATGATGCTTTTACCATCAAAGTTGGCAATAACATTTCGGAAGCCAAGTATTACCTCAATGATTTTAGAGAGGTCAGAAAGCTGCTTTGGAGTTTGGTGAAGGAAGAATTTGTGGAGCGGAGTTAACTTCTCGGTAGCGTCATCCCCAGCTCGATTGGGGATCTTAATGCTTATTGCTTTAAGATTCCCGTATGCACGGGAATGACGTAACTTAAATAGAAATATTTTTATAAAAAGGTCTGTGTCCTACAGACCTTTTTATAATAGCTTTGGCAACTTTAATATGCGTTGTGCACGTTAAAGTTGTCAAAGCTTTTTTACGAAATAAATCGTCATTTCGAGCAGAGTACAACGCAGTCGAGAAATCTATATTGAGAAATCTTGCTAGATAAATCTCTCCATTCCACTGCGTTCCAGTCGAGATGACGATACTTTTACGATCTTACAAAAATATCGGTCTGTCCAGTTTAATGGCAATACGGTAAGCCGCATTCATTAAACCCACATGGCTATAAGCTTGTGGGAAATTTCCCCACTGGCTGCCTGTTTTAGCATCAACATCTTCGCTAAATAACAGCAGATGGTTACAATACTTAATAATGTTTTCAAATTCCTTAATCGCTTCATCAGTACGTCCTACGCAAGCCAACGCTTCCACATACCAGAAAGCGCAGATTAAAAATGTTGTTTTCGGCTTCCCGAAATCATCAGCATGCAAGTAACGATAAAACAGTCCGTCTTCAGTTTTCAATTCTTTTTCCAAAGCAATTAAATGATCCTTTGCCCGATCAGAAGCCGGATCAAGATAATTCATCATAATCAATTGTAAAGTACTCGCATCTAAATGTGGACTTCCAACGGCATTGGTATAAACTTTTCTTTCCGGATCATAACAAGCTTCAATGTGTGCCGCAGCCTTATCGATTAAAACCTTTGCCCGTTTTTCAAAATCTTCATTCCCTATAGTTTTAGCCATTTTTAAAGCCGCCTGCGCTCCTGCCCATTGAAATAAGTTACTGTAACAATGTACATTGGCAATATTTCTAAATTCCCAAATTCCGGCATCCTTTTCGTCAATGGTGCGTTCAATTTTAGAAAGTACACTTTCAATCCACTTTACTGAATCGCTGCGTTCAGAAAAAACAAAACGGTGATCGGTATAAAGCGGTAACATTGAAATTAAAACCTGTCCATAAATATCATTTTGAATATGTTCGTAAGCCTGGTTTCCTATCCTGATTGGTTGCTCGCCTTTGTAGCCTTCTAAATGACTTAGCGTATGTTCGGTAATTTGCCTTTCTCCTGCAATACCGTATAAAGGTTGGTAGCGTGTATCTTCCGCATGAGAAATATCAGAAAGGTAATTGAAATACTTCTCCATTTCTTCAAAATGACCGATATGATTGAGTGAAGTTAATACATAATGTGAATCTCTTAACCAGCAATAGCGGTAATCCCAATTTCGCGTGCTACCCGGCGATTCTGGTAAACTGGTGGTACTTGCGGCAATAATTGCCCCAGTATCTTCGTATTGGTGAATTTTTAAAACCAAGGCCGATCGGATGACAAAAGGTTGGTAAAAACCAGCAATAGAGGAATGTTTAATCCATAAGCGCCAATAAGAAATGGTTTCACGAAGAAAATTTTCGGCCGTACTCACTACAGGCGCTTCAAGGTTTTGTCCGTAAGTCATAACGAGGTATTTTGCCTCATTTAGTACAAATGCCTTTTCATCTATGATATAGGTAAGCGACACATTGGTGCTTAAACGAATATTTTCATCACAGCCCAGATAATCAATGTGATTACTGCCCCGGCTAGATTTCATTTTACCTTTTCCGTAGTCACAAACCGGCTCGCATTTAATGGTGATGCGTGGATTACCCTCCAAAGGTTCGATCTTTCTGATCAACATTAGTGGTTTAAAATAGCGATCGTATAGGCGAAAACGTGGTGCAAAATCTGTAATCCGGTATTTCCCGTCTTCAGCTGTAATTTCTGTCCTTAAAACATTGGTATTTTCGATATAATATTGATTTGAACTGAATTCACCCTGTGGTAAAATCGAAAACTCCCCTCCTTTTTTCTCGTCCAATAAACTCCCAAAAACAAACGGACTATCGAAACGTGGCCAGCAAAGCCATGAGATATCAGTATTTTTATTTACGTGTGCAATGAAAGCGCAATTTCCTATAATTCCTGTTTGATAAAGGTGCTGTTCGGCCATAGACTATATTTTTTATTTATTTTACTAACAAGCCGATGGGAAAAAAGTTAGGGAGAAAATTTAAAAAAGCCTTTAAAATGATTAAGAGTATGTTTTTTTTTTGAAAATGTAAGGTCCTACTTCAATCACTTAATTACAGCCCTGCTATCGTTCCAAGTCCTCGCTCCT
>NZ_JADCNK010000022.1:0-83800 GCF_014947265.1 Pedobacter sp. MR2016-19 | reverse complement strand
AGACCAGGTAATAGACGCTAATACCAGAACTAGTATTAATCTGTGTTCATCCTTTTTATCTGTGGTTATAAAAACAAAAAAGTCGTGGCAAAATGCCACGACCCTTATTATATTCCTATTGAGGAGGAAAAGCCTTATACCTCAAAACCTTCTGCCTTATCCCAGTTTCTCCAGTTCTGTTTTTACAAAACTTGCCAGCTCCTTTACATATTCTTCGCTGAAATCGAATTTGATTCCCGCGGTTTCATAGATCTCGTTTATTGGTTTGGTGTAACCTAAAGCAAGTGCAGCCAAATATTGTTCTAAAGCTTTTTCCGGATTTTCTTTATAGTTTTTCCAAACAGCAATGGCACCTAACTGGGCAATTGCATATTCGATATAATAAAATGGAACTTCGAATAAATGCAGTTGTTTTTGCCAGCCATTTCCAAACTGTTGTTCTAAATCTGTCCAATCGGCAAAGCCTGCGCCAAAACGGTTAAAAATCTGTTTAAAGGTTTCTTCACGGTCAGCCGCGGTATGGTTCGGGTTGGTGTAAATCCAATGTTGAAACTGATCAATTACCGCAACCCAGGGCAGAGTTTTCAAAACATCAGCCAACTGTTCTTTTTTAGCACGGTTTAGGTCTTCTTCGTTGTCGAAATAAACATCCCAATTATCCATTGAGATTAATTCCATACTCATCGATGCCAGTTCAGCCACCTCAGATGGACAATGTTTAAAGTCGTTTAACTCTAAATTTGCCGTTAAAAAGGTATGGATCGCATGGCCTCCTTCGTGGACCATTGTAGTTAAATCGCGCAACGAATTTGCCGAATTCATGAAGATAAACGGTGCCCCGGTTTCGGCTAACGGGTAATTGTAACCGCCCGGCGCTTTACCCTTTCTGCTCTCCACATCAAAAAGGTTATTGGCTTTCATGGTCGCCAATTTTGAGCCTAATTTTTCATCAATCGCATTAAAACAGGCAATACTTTTATCAATCAGTTCTCCGCCGTTGTTAAAAGGTTTCAACGCTGGTTTGCCACTGATGCTCACTTCCAGGTCCCAGGGTTTTAATACCTCTAAACCTAAAGCCTCACGGCGTTTTTCAGCCTGTTCTTTTAAAATCGGAACAATTTCCTTTTCAATCGCATTGGCAAAATCATAACAATCCTGTGGGGTATAATCAAAACGTCCTAAAGCCTGGAACATATAATCGCGATAGTTTTCAAAGCCAGCATTTAAAGCTACCTGATTGCGCAGCCTGATTAGCTCATCAAATAAAATGTTTAAATCATCTTTATCAACCAATCTGCGTTGTTGGATCGTTTTCCACGCACTTTCGCGTACCTCGCGGTTTAAGTCTTTAATAAAGATTGAGGCTTGCTCCAGGGTATATTCCTGCCCATTAAGTTCAACGCTCATGGCGCCTGTAGTGCTCTGGTATTTCTGTTGTTTTACCTGAAGTTCAGTGAAGAGTTCAATGTTTTCGTCGCGGTAAAGTTCAAGGGCTTTTTTAATGGCGCGACTGTACACGAAATATTTTTCTTTGTCCAGATCATCCATAAATGGGCTTTCGACAAATTTTTTGTTCAGTTCGTTGGCTAACGGAGAAATTTTTGGCTCTATTTCGGTCGCAAAATATTGAAAGTTTTTAACCAGTTCTTCATTTGCTGTATCGCAGCTCATTCTGATGTATCTCCAGGCAAAGTCTTCTTCTAGGGCAGCTTCAAGTTCTGAACGGTCTTTTAACCATTGTTCTAATTCAGCGGTGCTGCTTATTTCACGGTTTTGCAGTTCAGTAAAAAGTGGTTCCAGTTTTTCCCAGGTAATGTTTAGTTCCTGTGGGATATAGGTTCTAATTTTCTTAGTTATCATCATAGTTAATTATTGAATTAGAGAATGATTGAAGGAGTGAATGGTTTATGGCGCAATGTTATATTCTCTCATTCAAAATTCAATCATTCACTCATTTATTTATGTCTCAAATACGCATCTATTAAAAAGCATATCGCAAACACCACCGATGCATAACCATTTAAGGTCTGAAATGCCCTGTTTACTTTACTGATATCGTTTGGTTTTACGAGTAAGTGCTGATAAATCAACATTGAACAGAAAAACACAATACCTACATAATAAACCCAGCTAAAAGCGGTAAAAAATACAGGCAAAATAACACAGGTGGCAGAGAGTATATGCAAAAGCACCGAAACATTCAGAGCATTTTTAATGCCAAGTGCCGATGGGATGGAATGTAATTTTTCTTCACGATCAAATTCTTCGTCCTGTAATGCGTATATAATATCAAACCCACTTACCCAGAATAATACGGTTAAGGAGTAGAGTACAGGTACTAAGGCAAAATGTCCGGTAACGGCAATGTAAGCGCCAATAGGGGCAAGCGCCAGGCCTAAGCCTAATACTAAATGACAGAGCGCCGTAAATCTTTTAGTGTAGCTATAAAACAAAACCACAAATAAAGCCACAGGCGACAAATAGAAACAAAGTGGATTAATAAAGTAGGTGGTAATGGCGAAAAGTAAACAATTGGCGATAACGAAAATCAATGCTTCATTTGCTGAAACTTTACCTGCAGGGATATCGCGCATTTTAGTACGCGGGTTCTTTGCATCAATGTTTCTATCCAGATACCGGTTAAAAGCCATGGCCGAGTTTCTGGCAAAAACCATGCAGAGCAAAACTAAAATGAGTTTATACCATGAAAATGGATTTTCTGTTGTGGTTACGCCCAAAAAGAAACCAATCATGGCAAATGGAAGCGCAAAAACGGAGTGAGCGAATAATACGAGTGAAAAGTATTTTTTCATTATTGGAAAGGGTTAACTGTATAAATCGGTTAACTGGTTAATTTGTTATTTTGGCTAATGGTTAAATCGTTTGAATGTAACGGTTAATAGTTCATGGTTAAATGGTTCATAGCTTAGATGGTTTAAAAAATCATTCGTTAATTCAAGCTCGAGAAATGCTATTGGCATTAAACTTAGGCTATCGGCTATGAACTATCAAACCATTGACCATTGAACTGTTGACTAATGAACCATTGAACGGTTTAAAACTTTTTATAATCTGTCGGAACCACGAAATCTTTATTCACCTCATAAATGAAATTTAAAACTTCATCTTTTCCAGTTCCTTTTTCGGCAGAACTGATAAAGGTGGCCGGAATCTCTTCGAAAAATTCGCCTAATTTTTTCTTAAAGGCAGCTACATTTTTCTGGGTGGTAGTCATCCCTTGTTTGTCAGCTTTGGTAAAAATTAGCGAAAACGGGATCTGTTTTTCACCTAACCAGTAGCAAAATTCTATATCAATTCCCTGAGGTTCTAAGCGGCTGTCTATCAGTACAAAAACACACTGTAAACTTTCTCTTTTGGTGATATAAGCGCGGATAAATTTTTCCCATTTCTCTCTGCTGGTTTTAGAAACCTTGGCATAACCATAACCCGGTAAATCGACAATGTACCAGGCCTCGTTAATTAAAAAGTGGTTAATCAACTGTGTTTTTCCAGGACGTTGAGAGGTTTTAGCTAATCCATGCTGATTAACCAGCATATTAATTAATGAAGATTTACCCACGTTAGAGCGACCAATAAATGCATATTCGGGCATAGTTGGTACCGGTAGTGCCGAGATCTGGGTGTTGCTGCAAACAAATGTTGCCGTTTTGATAATCATGGTGCAAAGGTAGGGTTTTGAGTCCGAAGTCCGAAGTCGGAACTCCGAAGTACAAATCGATAATTTTTTAAATATGATTTTTGACATTACAGTGAATACTTTGCGCCAAAGAGTTCGGACTCCGGACTAAAGACTCCCGACTTTTCTCTATCTTTGTCGCATATCATGAATCAGAATATTACTCCATACCAGGTAGAAGATGCAACTAAAAAAGAGCAGGTTGCAACCATGTTTAATAACATTTCGGGCACTTACGATTTTTTAAACCATTTTCTTTCTTTAGGGATTGATGTATTATGGCGTAAAAAAGCCATTAAAGAACTGGTTTCCATCCATCCAAGAACTTTACTTGATGTAGCTACAGGAACCGGCGATTTTGCTTTTGAAGCCATTAAAAAGCTGCATCCCGAAAAGGTAATTGGTGTTGATATTTCTGAAGGCATGCTCGATGTTGCCAAAAAGAAGATCAACGAGCGCAGCTTAAATGAAGTTTTTACCGTTCAGGTAGGCGATTCTGAAGGCCTGCATTTCGAAAATGATACTTTTGATGCCATTACCTGCGCATATGGTGTGCGTAATTTTGAAAATCTCGAAAAAGGACTGACTGATATGTACAGGGTATTAAAGCCTGACGGAAAAATGGTAATACTGGAGTTTTCAAAACCAAAGGTTTTCCCGGTAAAACAATTGTATAGTTTTTATTTTAAACAGGTAACACCGTTTTTTGGAAAACTCTTTTCTAAAGACCATAGAGCCTACACTTATTTGCCAGAATCGGTAGCCGCTTTTCCAGACGGTGAAGATTTTACCAGCCTGATGGAAAAAGTTGGGTTTAAAAGTACCAAACAAAGAATTTTAACGTTTGGAATAAGTTCGATATATGTAGGAACCAAATGATCAGAAAATTAAGCCTCATTCTTTCATTTTTTATGGTTTCTGCAACCGCGTTTGCTCAAAATTGGGGTGGCGGAATAGATGATGAAGATTGGAGTTTTGGTTTTAATTTTCAGTATATCTCGTCCGAATACAAAATCCTTAAAAAGCCAAATTGGAGATCCCCTTTTTATGAGGTGCCAAATTCGCTGGATCCATCTTACGATCCAAATTCAGGCATTCCGGTTACCTCAACACTAAATTCTATTTCCAGCCCACCATCTCAAGGTTTTGGATTGGGTTTTGTAATGAATAGAATGATCTCTGATAACTTCGATATCAGGGCAACGCCTTCGCTAATTTTTAGCGATAGGGTAGTAGCTTACGAGTATGAGCCAATGGCGCCAATTCCCCTGGGCAACGGGCAAACAAAAAACTTCCAAACGATGGTAGAAAGGACAGTTCAGTCTACAATGTTTGAATTCCCATTAGGCATAAAGGTAAAATCGAACCGACTGAACAATTTCAGGGTATATTGGTTAGGTGGTGCTAAATATTCTATAGATATAGCCTCGAAAAAGAAAACCTTCGATGAAAGCGAAACGGCCGTAAATAAGTTTTTAAAAAATAAAAGAAATTACCTGTCGTACGAAACAGGTATTGGTTTCGATATTTATTTCGAGTATTTTAAAATGTCGCCCGAAATAAAACTGTCGTATTCGGCCAACGATTTGCTTCAGCACGACAATACCGTTTATGCCAACCCGATAGATAAGTTGAAATTACGTCAATTAACATTCAGTTTGATTTTTCAATAGCCCTGCAATCCAAAAAAACTTACCTTTGCTGGTACAGGTAAATCAAGAACGTTATCTTAAAGGATTACCCAGACTTAAAATTCATAAAAATGTCTAAAATCGCATTAATTACAGGTGCAACTTCTGGTATTGGCGAAGCTTGTGCACATATATTCGCTCAACAAGGTTATAATCTGGTATTATTGGCCCGCAGAGAAGATCGCCTGGCTAAAATTGCACATCATTTAGAAGACAAATATGCCATTACGATTAAACAGGTTTTGGCAGATGTTCGTGATAAAGAAAGTCTGATCACTGCTTTAGAAGTTTTGCCGGCAGAATGGAAAAAGGTTGATGTTTTGATCAATAATGCGGGTTTAAGTCAGGGTTTAGACCCCATTGATAAAGGTGATCCCAACGATTGGGACACCATGATTGATACCAATGTAAAAGGCTTGCTTTATGTAACCAAAATTGTTTCCAACTGGATGATCCCAAATCAATCGGGTCATATTATTAATATAGGTTCTATTGCCGGGAAAGAAGTTTATCCAAATGGAAACGTATATTGTGCAAGTAAACATGCTGTAGATGCTTTGAGTAAAGGCATGCGCATCGATTTATTGCCTCATGGCATTAAGGTTACCGAAATTAATCCGGGCATGGTAGAAACAGAATTTTCGGTGGTACGTTTTAAAGGTGATGAAGACCGGGCGAAAAAGGTGTACGAAAACCTGGAGCCACTAATTGCAAGCGATATTGCCGATGCCATTTGGTATGTTGTGAGCCGGCCAAAGCATGTTAACATTAACGATATGCTGATTATGCCAACCGCACAGGCTACCGCAACGATTATAAATAGAGTTTAAGTTTTCAGTTGGCAATTTGCAGTTAACAATTTAGCAATCCTGCAATTAAACAATTAAAAGAAATGATATCAACTACAATAGATCAGGAAATAAAAAAAGCCATGTTGGCTAAAAACAGTGCACAGTTAAGAGGTTTAAGAGCTATAAAGGCAGCTTTACTTTTAGCTAAAACAGAGAAAGGATCTTCAGAAGAAATTACGGAAGAAACTGAACTAAAAATTCTTCAGAAACTGATTAAACAACGCCGTGAATCTGCTGATATTTATAAGCAACAAAATCGCGAAGATTTGTATCAGGTAGAAGAAGAAGAAATTGAAGTGATTAACCAGTTTTTGCCAAAACAGTTGGATAGGGCAGAGGTTGCTGTAATTATCGAAACAGTAATAAAACAATCTGGTGCTACATCGGTTAAGGATATGGGGAAGGTAATGGGTATGGCAAATAAGGAACTTGCAGGTAAGGCTGACGGTAAATTAATTGCGGAGATTGTTAAAGAAAAACTAGCTTAGTAGAGCTTAAAGCAGAAAGACTAAAGCTGAAAGCTGATAACAAAATATGTATCTTGATACTGTTTACTTGCTTCTTGATACTTATAAATAGGTTTTTATACCGTTTTCGATTTTATTTCAGAAAAATGGCATATAAATGCATAAATTTAATTTTACTCTACTAACTTAGTAGCACAATACCATCTAAAATAGATATGACTTACCCGATAATAGAAGAAGACGGATTTAAATACATTGAAGCCGGAACAGGCGAGACACTGGTATTGCTACACGGCCTGATGGGCGAACTAAGCAATTGGGAACTGGTTATCGAACAGTTTAAAGATCGCTATCGTGTAATTATTCCAATTTTACCAATTTACGATCTCCCTATTTTAACATTGGGCGTAAAAGCATTGTCGAGGTATCTTCATCGTTTTTTAAAATATAAAAATTTAAACCAGGTAGTGCTTGTTGGTAATTCGCTTGGTGGCCATGTTGGTCTGGTATTTACCGTTGCCCATCAGGAATTTGTTAAAGCGCTGGTACTTACAGGTAGTTCTGGTTTATATGAAAATGCTTTTGGAGGGTCTTTCCCACGTAGAGAGAGCTACGATTATATTAAAGAAAAGGTAGAATTTACTTTTTACGATCCGGCAACGGCAACTAAAGAACTGGTAGATGATGTTTTTAAAACGGTTAACGATAGATCGAGGGTTATTCGTATTTTAACCATGGCAAAATCGGCAATACGCCACAATATGTCTAAAGACCTTTCGAAGATTACCATACCGGTTTCCTTAATATGGGGCAAAAACGATAAGGTTACTCCGCCGGAAGTGGCAGAAGAATTCCACCAATTATTGCCTAACTCAGAATTAAACTGGGTTGATAAATGTGGGCATGCGCCTATGATGGAACACCCACAGATATTTAACGCTTATTTAGAAAAATTTTTAGATAGAATATTGTTGAAATAAATGTTTGCAGCAGAAATCATATCAGATTCAATTCCATCACTAAGAACCGATGATACGGTGCAGAAAGCTTTAGATCGCATGAACGATTTTAAACTGAAGCATTTGCCGGTTGTTAACGAGGTAACTTTATTGGGTTTGGTTTCTGAAGATGATTTATTGAATATTGATAATCACGATACACTTTTAAGCGATAGCGCTGTAAACACGCTTAATGTTTTTGTGTTGAATAATGCGCATACCTATGATGTAATCAGGTTATTTAGCCAGCTAAAATTAACCGTTATTCCGGTTCTGGATCAACAGAAAAATTATGCTGGTTTAATTCCTATTAGTAATATGGTAAATGCTGTTGCCGAACAGTATGCCGTAAATGAACCTGGCGGAATTATCGTTTTGGAGATTAGTAACCGTGATAATTCTCTGGCGCATATTGCGCAGATTGTTGAAGCCGATAATGCACAGGTACTCTCTTCTTATGTAAATTCTTTCGAAGATTCCACACGTCTGGAAGTAACGCTCAAAGTAAATAAAACAGAAATCACTTCATTGGTAGCCTCTTTCGAAAGATATGATTATCTGGTTAAAGAGGTTTACAATAATACCCAGATTGATGATGGATCGCAGGAGCGTTACGATTCTTTCATGAACTATTTAAATGTATAAACCTACTTTATGAGGATTGCAATTTACGGCAGAGATTTTAATGATACAGTTTTGCCCTATGTACAAGAGGTTTTTAATCATTTAGCCGAACACCATATTCAGCCTGTTTTATATTCCAAATTTAAAACATCCCTTCATGGTAAAATAAAACTGCCATCAAATACAATCATTTTTCATAACCATGCCGAACTCAAAGATCATGCTGATGTATTGTTAAGCTTAGGTGGAGATGGTACTTTACTCGATACCTTATCTTTGATCCGCAATTCGGGAATACCTGTAATCGGGATCAACTTTGGCCGCCTGGGCTTTCTGGCCAGTATCAATAAAAACGAAATTGCATCAGCACTCAATGCCCTGATTAATCAAGAATATACCTTAGATTCCAGGTCTCTTTTAACATTAGAATCCGATAATCATTTATTTGGTGAAGAAAACTTTGCGTTAAACGATATTACGATTCACCGTCGCGATAATTCGGCTATGATGATTATCCACGCTTCAATGAACAACGAGTTTATCAACTCTTATTGGGCCGATGGATTAATTATAGCTACCCCAACCGGCTCTACAGCATATTCTTTAAGCTGCGGTGGACCAATCATTTATCCGGATTCTGAAAATTTTGTAATTACACCCATTGCACCGCACAACTTAAATGTAAGGCCGGTGGTTGTACCAGATGATAATAAACTCTCTTTTGAGGTAGAAGCACGCGAATCAAAATTTTTGGTTTCGTGCGATAGCCGAACCGTTACTGTAGAGCGTTCAGTAAAAATTAGTATAAAAAAGGCAGATTTTTGCATAAATCTTATCCGCCTTAATAATGAAACCTACTTAAACACGTTAAGGAATAAATTATTATGGGGCATTGATACCCGTAACTACTAAGTATGGCGCCAGGAAAACAGCTATTAATCATCCTCTTTCTCATCTTTAGCTGGGAGTTCGTTCATGCACAGCGTGAAGTGATCGGTGAACCTTCCTGGGAAGTTGGGGGCATGGCTGGTGGTGCCGGTTATATGGGCGATCTTAATCAGAACAATCCATTATATATCAGTGGTTTGTCTGGCGGACTTTATGTAAAGCGCAATTTTAACCAATACCTGGGTGTTCGTTTAAATTATACTTTCGGGCAGATAAAAGCTGATGATTCCTATTCTAACAACGAGCAGTTCCGCGAAAGAAACCTGCGTTTTAAAACATCACTGAACGAACTTAGCGGGCTGATCGATTTTAATTTTTTTAATTTTAACCTTGGAGGCGGAACACGTCAATTTACGCCGTATCTTTTTACGGGAGTGGGTTTACTGATGTTTAAACCGACTGTAAAAGTTAATGGCGAAAGGTACAGATTAGATGTACTGAAAACTGAAGGCCAGGAAAATGCCTATAATAACGTAGTTTTAACCATTCCATATGGTGTGGGATTAAGATACAATTACAAAGATACCTGGAGCGTTTTTACCGAATTGGGTTATAGAACACCGGCTACCGATTATATTGATGATGTAAGTGGTCGTTATCCGGTTAACCCGGTGCTTGTTGAAAATGGCCAGGTTAATTTATCCGATCCTTCACGCTATCAAATTGGACAGCCGGGAACCCAAAGAGGCGATTTTCGAAAAAGGGACACTTATCTATTTGTTAGTGTTGGCATATCTTTTACCTTTGTATCCTCAAAATGCTATTCCTTTTAAGCTGATTTTGACATAATTAATGGGATTTAAAGAACAAATAGACTATAGCCGCCTGCCAAAGCACATTGCCGTAATCATGGATGGCAATGGAAGATGGGCAAAAGGCCAGGGTAAAATCCGGGTTTTCGGACATGAACAAGGTGTACTTTCTGTAAAAGATATTGTAGAAGGTTGTGTTGAGGTAGGTATTGAATACCTTACTTTATATGCTTTTTCTACTGAAAACTGGAATAGGCCTAAAGAAGAAGTAGATGCTTTGATGCAGATTCTGATTTCTACCATCAATAAAGAAACCGAAACACTTAATAAAAACAATGTTAAGCTGAATGCCATTGGCAATATTGAATCTTTACCACAGGAGTGTATAGATGATTTAAAGGAAGCCATGGAAAAAACAGCCCATAACGAAAAATGTACCTTAACACTGGCACTAAGTTATAGTGCCAAATGGGAGATTTTAGAGGCCGCTAAAAAAATTGCATCAGCTGTAAAAGACAATGCCATTTCTTTGGATGATATTAATGAAGAACTGTTTTCATCGAAACTAACAACTGTAAATATGCCCGATCCTGAACTCATGATCAGGACCAGTGGCGAACACCGTATCAGCAATTACCTGCTTTGGCAAATGGCTTATACCGAGTTTTATTTTACTGATGTTTTATGGCCGGATTTCAGAAGCGAAGATCTTTTCGAGGCCATTGTAGACTATCAAAAACGCGAACGCCGTTTTGGTAAAATTAGCGAGCAATTAAACTAATTTTTCTTTTAACACTTTTTAACAAGCGTTTAAGCTAACTTAGCACCACTTTTATACGATAAATGAAACCATAATAAGGGAACAACGTAAAGAAATTCTGCTTTATAAAATACCGTTACCTTTTGGTCATTACTGAACAAATAATTTTAATGAAAAGAATATTTCAAGTTTTAATCCTACTAGTTTTAGCCGCTCCGGCCTTCGCTCAAGTACGTCCACAAGGTCAGGCTCCGGTAACCCCTTCTTTAAAGGTCGGTGGCTTAGATCTCGATTATTTTAGTCCAAAAGAATATATCATTGGAGGTACAACGGTAACCGGAACCCAATATTTAGATAAAGAAGTATTAATCACTTTGTCTAAATTAACTAAAGGCGATAAAATCGTTCTTCCTGGGGAAGCAACTTCTGATGCAATTAAAACGTTGTGGGCACAGGGCTTGTTTGATGATGTTAAACTTAACATCGAAAAATTTGTTCAGGATTCTGTTTATTTTGAAATTGAAGTAGTGGAACGTCCGCGTTTAAGCTCGATAGATTTAAAAGGTCTCCGTAAATCTGAAAAAACGGCCATTCAGGAAAAGTTAAATGATAAAACGGGAAAAATCGTAAACGATAACCTATACAATACCACATCGGCCATTGTTAAAAAATATTTATTAGATAAAGGCTTCTTCTTTACCAAGATCGATTACAAAACACGTAAAGATCCGAATGCAGAAAATAGTGTGGTATTAGAAGCATATATTGATAAAGGTCACCGTGTTAAAGTACAACATATCGATTTTACTGGGAATAAAGATTTCAAATCAGCAAAACTTAGAAAATACCTTAAAAGCCCTAAGCAGTTTGCCTGGTGGCGTTTTTGGGGCTCTGGAAAATTCGCAAAAGAAAAATACGAAGAGAACAAAGTTAAAATGATTGCTAAAATGCACGAGAAAGGTTATCGTGATGCGGAATTATTAAAAGATACCATTTACCAGTATAATAAGAAAAAAGTTAATATCAGAATGGACCTTTACGAAGGTAAAAAGTATTATTTTGGTAATATTACCTGGGCAGGTAATGCCATTTATCCGGATAGTATTTTGAAAAAAGTGTTAACTATTGAAAAAGGTGATGTTTTTAGCGAAGAAAAATTAAATAAAAAATTAAATGGCGGTGGCGAAAACGGTGGCGACATTAACAGTATGTATACCGACAATGGATATTTAACTTTTAATATCGATCCGGTACAAACCAAAATTTATGGCGATACTGTTGATGTGGAATTACGCATGTACGAAGGACCGCAATATACCAACAACCGCATTACTATAAAAGGTAACACCATTACCAATGATAAGGTTGTTTTACGTGAGATCCGTACCAAACCGGGACAAAAATTTAATAAAAGTGATTTAATCCGTACCATTCGCGAAATTGGTCAGTTGGGTAACTTCGACGAGTCTAAAACGGTACCTACACCTCGCCCTAACCCGGCAGATGGTACTGTAGATATTGAATATGCAGTAGAAGAGAAACCTTCAGATCAAATCGAATTATCAGGTGGTTTTGGTGGTGGCCGTATTATTGGTACATTAGGTTTAACTTTCAATAACTTTTCGTTGCGTAACTTATTTAATTTAAAAGCTTATAAACCATTGCCAAAAGGTGATGGACAGAAATTAAGCTTACGTGGGCAAACCAACGGTAAATATTATCAATCGTATAGCTTCTCATTCTCACAACCTTGGTTTGGTGGCGAGAAACCGGTAAGCTTTGGTGTGAGTGCATTTACCTCATTGCAATCAAACGGTTTAAGCAATGGTGATGCTGCTTTTCAAAAAATCCGTTTAAATGGGGTAACCGTTAGTTTAGGTAGAAGATTAAACTGGCCAGATAACTACTTCCAGTTAACCCACGCGGTGAGTTTGCAACAGTATATCTTAAATAACTATACAGGGTATTTATTTAGTTCAGGTACATCTTATAACTTAAGTTTATCACAAGAAATTAGCCGCGATTCAAGAGATTCGCCAATCTTCCCTAAATCGGGATCATTTATCCGTTTCACTGTTCAGGCAACGCCACCATATTCATTGTTCAACAAAGTGAATTATGCAACCGCATCTGATAAAGAAAAATACCGTTTTACCGAATACCATAAATGGAAATTCGATTCGCAATGGTACCAACGTGTTGCAGGTAACTTAGTTGTTAAGGCGCAGGCACAATTCGGTTTCTTAGGGCAATATAGCAAAGCAGTAGGTCAATCTGCATTTGAGCGTTTCAAATTAGGTGGTGATGGTATGCAGGGATTCGATTTCTTACAGGGATCTGAACTAATCGCCATGCGTGGTTATGCAAACAATACCGTTATACCAAATGGCTCTGATCCAACTGTTGCGCAACAATCTGGTAGCCCTATTTATACGAAATATGTACTGGAGGCGCGTTATCCGGTTATAGCAAGTCAGCAAGCTACAGCCTTTGTTTTAGCCTTTGCAGAGGCCGGTAACACCTGGAACAGGTTTGGTGATTTTAATCCTTTCAACGTGAGAAGATCAGTTGGTGTAGGTGCACGTATCTTCTTACCTATATTTGGTTTATTAGGTATAGATTACGGACATGCATTCGACAGGATCCCAGGAGTGCCAGATGGTGGTAAGCAAAACTTCACTTTCAGTATCGCACAACAATTAGGTGGATTTTAATTGATAAAGAGTAAAAATTTAACTAATTATGCAATAAATCATTGCAATAGGAGTTTAAAGAAAGCTTAGGTTATTATTATATCATTAATACACACACAAATGAAGAAATATCTTTTTATCGCATTCCTGCTTTGCACTTCTTTTGGTGCTTTTGCACAGAAGTTTGCTTATGTAGACACGGAGTATATTTTGAAACATTTACCAGAATATAAATCGGCACTCAGTCAGTTAGATGTAGCATCTAAACAATGGCAACAACAGGTTGATCAGAATTTTTCTGAAATTGACAGGATGTACAAGGCTTATCAGGCAGATCAGGTTTTGTTAACTGATGATATGCGCAAAAGACGTGAAAACGAGATTATAGAAAAAGAAAAACAAGCCAAAGAATTTCAACGCTCTAAGTTTGGGCCGGATGGAGATCTTTTTCAAAGCAGGATAAAATTAATTAAGCCTATTCAGGATAAAGTAGCCGAGGCTATTAAACAGATTGCAAAATCAAAATATCTGGACTTCATTTTTGACAAGAGCAGTGAAGCAACAATGATGATTTATGCAAGTAGCAGTTACGACGTTAGTAATGATGTAATTGTAAAATTAGGTTATAAACCAGGGACTGTAAATAATTAGTATATTCGCCCCTGATTTTTTGAAGGAAAACAATTAGAAAAAAATAAAAAAGTAAAATAAAACGATGAGAAAGTTAATTAACGTATTCTTTGTAGCAGCAGGGTTATTGTTTACAGCGAATATGGCAAGTGCACAACAAAAATTGGGTCACATTAATTCAGAGGAGGTTTTTGCAAATTTACCTGAAGCTAAAGCAGCTCAAACTACTTTAGAAACCTTAGGTAAACAAAAGCAAGCCGATATTGATGCAATGATCAAAGAATATCAAAGCAAAATGTCTGCTGCAGAAGCTAAACAAAAAACTTTAAGTGAAGCTAACAAAGAATCAGTAGGTAAAGAATTACAAGCTGCAGGTCAGGAATTACAGGATTTAGAAAAACGCATTACTGATGCGCGTACTAAAGCTTCACAAGATATAGGTACTAAACAAGGTGAATTATTCCAACCTATCCAGGCTAAAGTTGCAACTGCAATTTCTGCTGTAGCTAAAGAAAAAGGTTTAGCTTACGTTTTCGATATCGCAAACGGACAAGGTGGTAACAATTTAGTTTTCTGGGAAGGTGGTGATGATATTACTGCTTCAGTAAAAACTAAATTAGGAATCACTGCAACTGCAACAAAACCAGCGGCACCTAAGAAATAGTCATGAGTCGTGAGTTAGGAGTCCAGAGTCTCCTTACCAGTTCAAGATATAAGGCGGAATTAAGTTTAACTTAGTTCCGCTTTTTTTGTTTTAGGATTTTCCTCATGCTGATCCGATAACTATCAGATTCATTTCAGCATCCTTGATGTTCGCTTAAGTAAGACTCCGAAACAAGACACCATTGAAGTTGTTTTTTGCAAGTTATCATTTATCATCATTTAACTACTTCCGCATTTCCATCCAGTTAGGCCATAGCATGGTGTCCCCGTTCTACTTAAATCCGGCCTAACAAATTTTTCGGGCTGCACTGTCCAAGCTAACCTACTAGCTTCGAAAGAAAAATTTTCAGCCGGCATTTTTTGTTTTTTCATGTGTATTTATGTTTTTATTTGCATTCAAGCTAGCTTCGCTGGTCTTTTTGATGCCAAAAAGAAAGAGCCCTTCGGCGGCGGCGAGCCGAGGCAAGACCCTAGGGTATGGCAAAAAAATCAGTTATACGCCACCAACTAACACTAACATTCCAATTTTCAACTAACTTTACAACTTTCTTATATTTCAACTTCCAACACAATGCAGGCTTCGCCAATAGGTATTTTCGATTCAGGTTACGGTGGCTTAACAGTTTTTCGTTCTATTGCCGATAAATTGCCCGATTACAATTACATCTATTTAGGCGATAATGCCCGTTCGCCTTATGGCGATCATTCTTTCGAGACCATTTATAAATATACTTTAGAATGCGTAGAATGGCTTTTTGCTAAAGGATGCCATTTGGTGATCCTGGCCTGTAATACGGCGTCGGCAAAAGCGCTCAGAACAATCCAGCAGATAGATCTTCCTGCTAAGTATCCGGATAGAAGGGTATTGGGCGTAATCAGGCCTACGGCAGAGGTTATTGATGGATATACGATCACGAAACAAGTTGGGGTAATGGGAACCAGGGGAACGGTTAATTCCCAATCTTATCTTTTAGAGATCAATAAATTTTTTCCTGAAATTAAGGTTTACCAGCAAAGCTGTCCGATGTGGGTTCCGCTGATCGAAAACAACGAACACCAGGAGCCGGGAGCAGATTTTTTTATCAATGAATATTGCGATCAGTTATTGAGCCAATCGGCAGCTATTGATTGTGTATTATTGGCTTGTACACACTATCCTTTATTAATGCCTAAACTGAAGAAAGTATTTCCCGATCATATAAGCATTTTAACGCAAGGTGAGATTGTAGCCAGTAGTTTAGTTGATTATTTAAAGCGACATCCCGAGATCGAAGAAAAATTAGCTAAACAGGGCGAAAGACATTTCTATACCAGCGGTGATCCTGCAGCTTTTGATGAACACGCCTCTGTTTTTTTTGGAGAAGCGTTGAAATCAAATAAGATGTGATGGATATGGATTGTTGAATTGCCAGATTGTTAGATTGTTGACGGCCAGTCACCAGCTGGCATCGGTTAACTGTCAAATGCAAATTGTTAACTGGCAACAGATGTCTGGTCAGCACTGTTCACTAAGATGAAATATTAACAGATTGAGGATGTTATAGGCAAACTATGCGCTTTGTAAACAGGCACAAATGTATCTTAAGACTATCCTTGAACGGGTATGCTTCGTACCTGCTGGCGGGCAGCATTGGCCCTGACTCACCGAAGCAAGCCCTTAAGCAGACCCTGGCTTTACCTTTTAGGTAACCAAAAGGTAAAGAATAGGTAACCAAGGGGTAACCCTGGGGTTAACTTGGTGTACGGAAAGGGTAAACAACTGGTAACGAAAGGGTAAACAATTTTTTGTTTGTCTTGTCTGAATGTCGTTCAATTACCTCCAAACTTCTAACCTAACACTCCAATCTAATTACTGTGGCAATTGCGCTACCCCGGTCAGCACTGTTGGAGAAGATAATGCTTCTAAAAAGGCAACAACTGCATCTTTTTCTGCAATATTTAATTTTAACCCTTTTAATAACTTGTTGTTTTAAATTATTTTAATACTGCTAAATAAAGTTAAGTTGTATAATTCCAAATTAACCCCGTTGTGACAAAAGAAAACATTTTTGTTTAGGTTGTAATGGTTTAAAAGGATAACTTTGCGGCTTCAAACCCACACAATGAGTGATCAGATAAAACACGAATGCGGAATCGCTTTTATTCGCCTGTTAAAACCACTTTCTTACTACCAGCAAAAGTACGGTACAGCACTTTACGGCCTTAACAAATTATACCTTTTAATGGAGAAACAGCATAACCGGGGCCAGGATGGCGCAGGTATTGCCACCATTAAACTGGATATGAAACCGGGCAGTAGGTACATTAGCCGATACCGGAGCATGGCATCAAATGCGGTAGCAGATATCTTCGAATATGTACAGAACAAATTTGTCGATATCCAGGAAAACACCCCTGAATTAATGCAGGATACAGAATGGCTCAAAAACAACGTAAGCTTTATCGGCGAAGTGTTAATGGGCCATTTGCGTTATGGTACGCATGGTAAAAACAGCATCGAAAATTGCCACCCTTTTTTAAGGCAAAACAACTGGATGACACGTAACCTGGTCATTGCAGGTAACTTCAACATGACGAATGTTGATGAGTTATTGGAGCAATTGTACGAGTTAGGTCAGCATCCAAAAGAAAAAGCAGATACTGTAACGGTATTGGAAAAAATCGGTCACTTTTTAGATGATGAAAACCAGGAGCTTTTCGATCAGTACAAAAAAGAAGGGCATGATAACGTTGCAATCACACACAAAATATCTGATAATTTAGATATCGCGAATATTCTTCGCCGCTCGGCCAAAACCTGGGATGGAGGTTATTCGATCTGTGGTATGGTAGGTAACGGCGATTCGTTTATTATGCGCGACCCTGCAGGTATCCGTCCGGCATATTATTATTATGACGACGAGATTGTTGTAGCGGCATCTGAAAGACCAGCTTTGCAAACTGCATTCAATATCCAGTTTAAAGATGTTAAAGAAATCGATCCAGGTCATGCTTTAATCATTAAGAAAAACGGTGAGGTGAGTATGGAGCAATTCCGCGAGCCTACTGAAAGGTTATCTTGCTCTTTCGAGCGCATCTATTTCTCAAAAGGAAGTGATGTTGAAATTTATCGTGAGCGTAAACAGTTAGGCCGTTTATTAAGCGATAAAATCCTTCAGGCCGTTAATTACGATTTAAAAAACACAGTATTCTCATTTATTCCAAATACGGCAGAAGTGGCGTTTTTCGGAATGGTTGATGGTGTTCAGCAATATGTACGCAGGCACCAGAAAGATATACTCTTACATAAAAAAGAAACGCTAACAGATCAGCAGCTTGAAGACTTGTTGTCTTTAGCGCCACGTGTCGAAAAACTTGCGGTTAAGGATGTAAAACTAAGAACTTTTATTACCCAGGATGCTGACCGGAGTGAAATGGTGGCGCACGTTTACGATACTACCTATGGTATTATCAACAACCACCAGGATACTTTAGTCGCATTGGATGATTCGATCGTTCGTGGTACTACCTTAAAGCAGAGTATCATTAAAATTGTAGACCGTTTACACCCTAAGAAAATCATTATTGTTTCTTCTGCACCCCAGATCCGTTACCCTGATTGTTATGGTATCGATATGAGTAGAATGGGACAGTTCGTGGCTTTCGATGCGGCAATCCAGTTGCTTACCGAGCGTGGGATGTGGCAGGTGATCGAAGATGTTTACACTAAATGTAAAGCTTCGTTACTTTTACCTAAGGAGGAAATTGTAAACCACGTTAAGGAAATTTATAAACCCTTTACTCCTGAAGAAATTTCAGCTAAAATTGCACAGATTATTACCCCAAAAGGTACTGTTGCTGAGGTTGAAGTCATTTACCAAAGTTTAGAGAACCTGCATGAGGCTTGTCCGAAAAACAAAGGTGATTGGTATTTCTCCGGAAATTACCCTACACCAGGCGGTAACAAAGTGGTTAATAAAGCTTTTGTGAACTGGAAAGAAGGAAATAACCAAAGGGCTTATTAGCCCCTAAAATATTTTGAATAACAGATAGCTCATAGTAATATGGGCTATTTTTTTGTGCTCATTTTTGCTACTGAGAATACTGGAGAAGAGTTCTTCGACTCCGCTATCATAGACAGATCCATTAGTACGACCGTCAGTCCCGCGCAGGCGGGAATCTTAAAGCACTTGCAATACAATTATTTATAAGTTTCCCTTTATTCAACGGCATTCATGAGCACTCCATGGTTCCTAATCAAGTTGGGAATGACGAACCGCAAAAACCTGTCATCAATACTGATGCATTTGAAAAATTCTAACTTCTACCATTGACAGACCCCATAGAAATCGTCATCTCGACCGGAGCAATGCGTAGCGGAGAGATCTTTAGACTATATTAAAAGATCTCTCCACTACGGTCGAGATGACGATACCTCGCGACCATTAGATTTTTACTACTGCATTTTCCCACCTAAACCTGACATTCGCGGAAAGCCCGGAGGCAAATTCTTCATTTGCTGAGGACTTGCAGCATTGGCAGGACTGACGCTTAATAGTAGCAATACAACTGCTTTTCAAAACTTTTAACCATAAGGCACAATGGCTGATGTTGGAGGGCGAAGGTTGATGATTTTAGCGGTTCGTGAGGACACAAACCACGGCGGGGGAGATGATAGCATGATAACAAAGTAATAATACTTTTAGGTTTTGCCACTAAGGCACGGAGGCACAAAGAAGGTTTTCATCTTCCATTAATACTACTGTATTTTCCCAGCTAAACCTGACATTCGCGGAAAGCCCGGAGGCAAATTCTTCATTTGCCGAGGACTTGTAGCATTGGCAGGACTAACAATAATAGTGGTACTGCACCTGCTTTTCTAAAAATATTTGACCACTTAAGACATCTAAGCGCATCTAAGCTGAGCATGCGATATATTATGCATAAAACTTCAGATAAGTTTTAATGATTAGCCAGAAGGCAAAGAAGATAATGACTACGCCTGCAATTTTATTTAATTTTTTTAATGCGTCTTCTTTGATTTTATAACGGAGTTTACTGGAATAGAAACTCTTTGCGCCATCAATACCGAGTTGTGTGGCCATGGCAATAAAAAAGCAGACTAGTTTTTCGTTAAGCATGTTGTTGAGCTTAACGGAAATAATACCGCTCACAATAATCCAGAACATGAGGGTGGAAGGCGTGAGGATGCACATTAAAAAACCTTTGAGCACATAACCCCTTTTACTCACTTTTTGTAGTGTGGTGCTATCGTAATGCACAGTGATCTTAGAAACCAGGTAATAAATACCAACTGCAAGTAAAAATATACCGCCGATACTGCCGACGTATTTGTCAAATTCGGCTTTATAATCAACAAACTGGCTACCAAAAAGAACCAGGCCAATTAAGACTACATCGCTAATAATTACACCAACGGCTAAAGAGAAACCAGCTTTGAAGCCCCTTTCTATGCTGGTTTTAATCATTGCAAAAAAAACCGGCCCTGTTAAAAACGACGAAATAATCCCTGCTCCTATACCTAGTAATATGGCTTCAAACATGCATTGTGTTGTTTAGAATATGCGAATATGCAACTTTATACCTAAACATTTAACATTTATTTTTGTTGCATAGGTTGCATAAAAAATACTGGTTATTAGTTTTTTTTATTTATGTTTAGCCCCATTAAAACTAGATTTATAATATGAATTCAGAACAAACACAAACCAAGTGGGCGCAATTTATTCCACTGGTCACTGTATTCTTCTTTTGGGGCTTTGTTGCCGCCAGTAATGACATTCTCATCCCGGTATTTAAAAAGGCTTTTGATTTATCGCAGGCCGAAAGCCAATTGGTTTCATTGGCATTTTACATTGCCTATACCGTCGGCGCCTTAATATATAATGGTATTTCTGTTCTCATGGGGCAAGATATAGTAAACAAATTGGGCTACAAAAATTCGCTGGCACTAGGTTTAGTTATTTCTGCACTTGGAACCTTATTATTTTATCCTGCAGCAAACCTGCATTCATTTCCTTTAATGCTTTCTGGTTTATTTATTGTAGCGTTAGGTTTCTCCTTACAGCAAACTGTTGCAAATCCATTAGCTATTGCATTAGGGCCAATTAAAACAGGCTCGCAACGCTTAACACTTGCCGGTGGTATTAATAACTTTGGTACAACCATTGGACCACTGATTGTTAGTTTCGCCATTTTTGGTTCTGCTGCAAATGCAAATACCAACATCAGCGTAGAAAGCGTTAAAATTCCTTATTTAATATTGGGAGTAGCTTTTATTGCAGTGGCAATTTTCTTAAAAATGTCATCTTTACCTGATAGACCTGCTTTGGTAGAAGCGTCAGCAGATGATACTAAATCGATTAAGGGATCAGCTTTGCAATATCCACAATTGGTTTTGGGTATGATTGCTATTTTTGTTTACGTAGGTGTTGAGGTATCAACTGCAAGTAATTTGCCTGCTTACATGGAAAAAGATCTTGGTTTTGCCATTAAAGATATTGCTCCTTATATCTCTTTATATTGGGCAAGTATGATGATTGGGCGTTGGACAGGTGCTGTTGAGGCTTTTACTGATAACGTGAGCACGCAAAAAATATTAAGGTTTATTGCTCCTTATTTAGCATTCGGTATCTTTTTAGCTGTTAACGCCATTGCAAAACATGATTTGGCTCCTTTTTATGTATACGCATTGATTATTCTGGTATTAATTGCTGCTGATATGGCGAGTAAGGGTAATCCTGCCAGAATGTTATTGATTTTTTCGGCAATAGGTATTACTGCGTTGTTAATCGGAATGTTTACTAAAGGAATGGTAAGTGTTTATGCCATTACTAGTGTAGGTTTATTCTGTAGTACATTATGGCCTTGTATTTTTACTTTAGCTGTAAGCGGTTTAGGTAAGCACACCAGTCAGGGAAGTAGTTTCCTCATCATGATGATTATGGGAGGTGGTATCATTAGCTGGGCACAGGGTGCAGTATCAGAGTTTACAGGTATTCAACACAGTTACATCGTAGGGATCATCTGTTTTGCTTACCTGGCATTTTATGCCTGGAAAGTGGCATCAATATTAAGATCACAAGGGATTAACTTCGACCAGAAAATTTCTGGCGGACATTAATTTTTAATAAAGTAATTTTGCAGCCACAAAGATTTATTTCTTTGTGGCTTTTTTGATTTCTATATGGCAGATAAACCAAGTTTCGATTCGATATTTATGAACCTTGCCACTGATTTGGCAGCCCGTTCGCATTGCGTACGTGCCCATGTAGGTGCAGTACTCACAAAAGATACCCGTATTATTTCTATCGGTTATAATGGCCCACCGGCTGGTACGCACAATTGTGATGAGGAATGGCCAGAGCATGGTTGCGCACGCGATAGCAAAGGAAGCTGTTCTTTGGCTTTGCATGCAGAAGAAAATGCGATACTTTATGCCTCAAAAAATGGTTCGAAAATAGAAGGATGTACTTTATACACTACTTTGTCTCCCTGTATTGCCTGTGCCCGGTTAATTTTATCTTCAGGAATTAAACTGGTGTATTATTCTAAATCATATGCGGCTTACAAAGGCTTGCCAAGCGATGAAGGTATAGATTTTTTAAGGAAGTTTGGAGTAGAGGTAATTTTGATCGAATCTTAGCGGTTAACTGGTTCATTTGTCATTGGTTCATTAGTACCTGCAAGTTGTATACAGGTTAACCGGTTAATTGTTTAAATCACTTAATTTACTTCGGACTCCGGACTAGCGACTCCGGACTTTTTCCTTCAAAAATCTCAAATCTCCCCTCTCAAATCTCATATCTAATTGGTACCTTTGCGGATGCAAGAAAAAATCATTATCGTCGATTTTGGTTCGCAATTTACACAACTCATCGCTCGTAGGGTTCGCGAACTAAATATTTACTGTGAAATATATCCATATAACAATCTTCCTGAGATTACCGAGGACGTAAAAGGTGTTATCTTTTCAGGTAGCCCATACTCTGTTCGCCAGGAAGACGCACCTCAAATTGATCTATCAAAATACCATTTAAAATTTCCTTTACTGGCTGTTTGTTATGGTGCACAATATATTGCCCAACATTCTGGTGGTGCGGTTCAGCCATCTTCAACACGCGAGTATGGCCGTGCTAACCTGAATTTTGTAAATCAGGAGAATAAACTATTCAAAGGCATCAACATCGATTCTCAAGTTTGGATGAGCCATGGCGATACCATTACCGATATTCCTGAAAACTTTGAACTGATTGCCAGTACAGATAGTGTAAAAGTAGCGGCGTATCACATTAAAGATTCTGATACTTATGCTATCCAGTTTCACCCTGAGGTAACGCACAGTATTGATGGGAAAATCCTTTTAGAAAACTTCCTGGTTGATATTTGCGGATGTAGCCAGGACTGGACTTCTGCTGCTTTTGTTGAAACCACAATTGCCGATATTAAAGCGACTGTAGGTAATGATAAAGTTGTTCTGGCGCTTTCAGGTGGTGTTGATAGCAGTGTTGCTGCGGTACTTTTACATAAAGCCATTGGTACAAACCTACACTGTATATTTGTTGATAATGGTTTATTGCGTAAAAACGAATATGAAAGTGTTTTAGAGCAGTATAAAGATTTTGGCTTAAACATTAAAGGCGTTGATGCTAAAGATAAATTCTTAAGCCAGTTGGCTGGAGTAGAAGATCCGGAAACAAAACGTAAAATTATTGGTCGTGTGTTTATCGAAGTTTTCGATGAAGAATCTCACCTTATTCAGGATGTGAAGTGGTTAGCACAAGGTACAATTTACCCGGACATTATTGAGTCAGTTTCGGTTAAAGGTCCATCAGCAACCATTAAATCGCACCACAATGTAGGCGGTTTGCCGGATTTTATGAAATTAAAAGTAGTTGAGCCCCTTAAAACTTTATTTAAAGATGAAGTAAGAAGAGTAGGTACTGCTTTAGGCTTAGAATCTTTTATTTTAGGTCGTCACCCGTTTCCAGGGCCAGGCTTAGGTATCCGCATTATTGGCGAGGTTACTCCTGAAAAAGTAGCCATTTTGCAGGATGCCGATAAAATTTATATCGACAATTTAAAAGAAGCAGGTTTATATGATCAGGTATGGCAGGCCGGAGCCATCTTTTTGCCCGTAAGATCGGTAGGGGTAATGGGCGATGAACGTACCTACGAAAATGTAATTGCATTGAGGGCGGTAGAATCATTGGATGGTATGACCGCAGACTGGTGTCATTTACCTTACCCGGTACTGGCTAAAATTTCTAACGAAATTATCAATAAAGTTAAAGGGATCAATAGAGTGGTATATGATATCAGCTCTAAACCACCTGCAACAATCGAGTGGGAATAATTCAATTATGAGCTTTCAGTTTGGAGTCCAAACTGCATAAAATAAATGTGATGCTAGCAAGGTGGAATAAACTTTGCTAGCATATTTTGTTAAAAATGATAGGTATGAATTTCAAGAAGGTTTATGGATTGCTGGTTTTGTTTACGATAGTTTTGGGTGCTTGTTCGCCTAAAATCAGGACACCCAAGCCCGAAAAGAGTAAACCGGATGAAAAAGAGAAACCTGCAGATAAAAAGCCTGTCAAAAAGTTTTCGCAGGCAAGTGTTTCCCTGCTTGTTCCCTTTAAATTAAACGAGCTGAAATTAAAAACGGCCACAAAAGCCGATATCGAGAAATACGCGATGCCTATCGATTTTTATCAGGGCTTTAAACTGGGGTTGGATTCTGCCGCAGCCCTGGGTTTAAATTTTAAACTAAATGTTTTCGATACAGAGGATGACAATGCACATATATCGCTCTTGTACAGGAATGAGCGTTTTAAACAAAGCAATTTAATCATTGGCCCGGTTTTTCCTGAGGGGTTAAAGTTTATCTCCAATTATGCCAAGGAAAATAATGCAATCATTGTATCTCCATTGGCTGCATCCGAGCCTACCGAATTTAACAATCCAAACCTGGTGTCGGTGGTAAATAATATTGGCTTACATGGTAAAAAGATCGCAACCTATCTGGCTAAAAATTACAATCCCGCTAATACAATAGTGGTATTGATTAATCCTAAAAAAACGGAAGACGAGCAATTTGCAGCACCTGTAAGGAACTATCTTCAAACCAATACCAAATTTATTGTGCAGGAGTATGCTTCGGTCTATACCTTTGAAATAAGGATGATTAAAGGCAAACAATATGCCGTGGTGCTTACCTCTTCCGACCGTGCTTTTGTACTCCCTACTATCGAAAAACTATATAAATTAAAACATCTTCCGGCAGGTGGATATAACATCTCGCTTTTTGGGCACCCGAACTGGGTTAAACAGAATTACCCTACTGATAAACTGCAGGACCTGAATACCATCATCAGTTCATCCTATAAAATAGACTATAAAAGTAGTGCAGTAGTCACTTTTATTAAAAAATACCGCTATAAATATGGTTTTGAGCCTGGCGAATATGCTTTTAAAGGATTTGATGTTGGTTATTATTTTGGTAAACTACTGGTAACTTACGGCGAGGATTATAGAGATTATATTGTAAAGGATAGGTACAAAGGGCTGCATAATAATTTTTCATTTATCCATGACGAAAAATTAGGCTATATTAACACCAGTTTAATGCTGTTGAAGTTTAAAAACTTTGCTTTAAGCCCAGTTGAGTAATCTATAATTTTCTTCCATTTTAATTATTGCATGAGAGCAGATCATCAGTTAAGAGCCTTTGAACAGATTTTAAATAGTTATGATGGAAGTTTGCCCTTACATCGTTTTCTGCCTGCTTATTTTAAACAGCATAAGCAAATGGGTTCGTCAGACAGGAGGTGGGCTACCCGTCATATTTATAGTTTCTTTAGATTAGGAAAAGCTTTACCAACGCTTCATCATGAAGTCCGTTTAAGTATTGCAGATTTTCTGTGTCACGATACTTTAAGCTTGCTTGTGGAGAAGAATTTGCCAGATTTAAAGGAAAATATCACTTTACCGCTCGAGGAAAAATTAGCACTGATTAAAGTTAAATACCCCGATTTTAATCCGGAAGACGTTTATCCTTTCCATGCAGCACTTTCTGGCGACATTGATAAAGAAGCATTTTTTACCTCGTTCTTTAAACAGCCCGATCTGTTTATCCGGGTGAAAGCTGAAGATGCTGCGGCAATTAGCTCTAAATTAGAAGCTGAAAATATTGTGGTTAAAGCGATTACCGATACCGCCCTGGCTTTACCTAATGGAACCAAACTTGAAAACATTTTAAATGAGGGAAGTTACCAGGTTCAGGATTTATCCTCACAACACACTGGCTTATATTTTAAGCCTAATAAATGGGATAAATGGTGGGATTGCTGTGCCGCATCGGGTGGGAAAACGCTGTTGTTGCATAGTTTGGAACCTGTGATCGAGCTTTTGGTTTCTGATTTAAGAGAAAGCGTGCTCTTAAATTTAGATGAGCGTTTTCGCTTGGCTGGCATTAAAAAATACCATAAAAAAGAATTGGATCTTTTGCAGAACAATGATCAGGTTTTGCACCATTATCAGTTTGACGGAATTATTTTAGACGCGCCTTGTACAGGTTCAGGCACTTGGGGAAGAACACCAGAAATGCTTACTTTTTTCGAAGAACGTAAAATCAATCAGTTTGCAACCATCCAAAAAGGCATTGTACAGAACGTGGTAAAATACTTAAAACCAGGTAAACCTTTAATTTACATTACCTGTTCAGCTTTTGCGCAAGAGAATGAAGCTGTTGTGCAGCACATGCTCGATACACTTCCACTAGAATTGGAAAAGATGGAACTGATAAAAGGTTATGAAAATAATGCTGATACGATGTTTGTAGCAAGGTTGATTAAGAAAAGCCAGGATTAATCAGGATTAAAGATTTTAAGATCAGTAAATATCTTCTCGGCCGTCATTCCCGCGGAGGTCTATCGGGTGGACACATCTTTTTTAAGTATTTTTAGGCGTTTTGCTAACCAACTTTAATAAAGCACGGATTTTAACCAAGGACGCTGTCAATCCCAAGAGCCGGGAAAATCAAAAAAACAGTTGCACAATAGTAAAAATGGCACTAACAAACCTGAAACGCAGTGGTTTTGTGTTCATAACCGATGATTTAATTTTAAAAAATATTGAACACAAAACGAAGTGTCGCTGTTTTTTTGATGCGCGTGAGATTGCGCAAAGGCTCATTGTTGGATTGACAAAGCGCTTTGGGTACTTTGGCGCTCCAAAGTACCATGCCCCGCGGCATAGAGCGATAGAAGAATGTTATAATTAATTGTGTCCACACGATAGGCGCAGGCGGGAATCCTAATGCTTTAAGATTTCCAATCAAGTTGGAAATGACGAATCGATTCATTACATACTAAGTATGTTCAAACCAGGATCTGAAATTCCTTTTGACGTATTTCACCGCTTCGACTAAAACGGCGATGGCTCCAATAATTAAGGTATATTCTTCAAAGCTGTTCATGATGTAAGCTTTAATGTTTAGATGAATATACGGAATTATTGTTACAGATTGATTGGAGGATTGTCATTTAATAGAGTAATCGTCATTGCGAGGCACAAAGCAATCCTACAACTATAGAAGGTAGCGATCGCATTAAGATTGCTTCGTTATTCCTCCTTATAATGTGAAAAACGAAGCTACATCATCCATTTTCCATCTCACCTCTTCCATCCCCCTAAAGCCCTGTATTATTTCTGAACAACTTAATCGCTATGGCCAATAAAATTACGCCAAAGGCTTTACGTAAGATGTTTAAGCCTGATTTTCCGAAAAGTTTTTCCAGCCTGTTGGTGTTTTTTAAGACAAAGTAAACGAACAACATGTTGAGTATAATGCCCACCAATATATTCTGGGTATGGTATTCTGTTTTTAACGAAAGTAAGGTAGTCATTGTTCCGGCTCCGGCAATTAAAGGGAAAGCCAATGGAACGATAGATACCGTTTCGGGTGCTTCTTCTTTAAAGATGGTTAATCCCAATACCATCTCCATGGCGATAAAAAAGATTACGAATGAGCCTGCAATAGCGAAAGATTCTACATCTAATCCGATTACTTTTAATAGCGATTCGCCAACGAACAAAAAAAGAATCATTAAACCTGCTGCCACCAGCGATGCTTTTTCCGATTCGATATGTCCTGCTTTTCTGCGTAATTCGATTACAACCGGAATGGCGCCTAAAATATCGATAATGGCAAAGAGCACCATCGTTGTTGATATGATCTGGCTTAAGTTGAACGTCATAAAATCGAATTTCATAGCTGGACAATTTTAAGCAAAGGTAGCGGAATTTGTATCAATTCCTCAATTGTGCGATTATTTATTAGAAATAGAACTGTGTTCTTAAAGTAAGTACATTGTCCTTTCTGTCAGCCGTATAATCTTTAATCTGCGTCGATTCGTTTTTAATAATATCGTAATAAATTACCGCCTTAAAGTGTGGATTAAAGTGATGTAAAAAGCCAAAACCAAAAGTATCAAAGCGAACGTCTGCAGCAGAGAGTCCTCTGTCGCTTGAAATGTCAAGTCCTTTCACCTTTGCATTCGGATCATACCAATCATACTTTAAAATAAGCTGGTTGTCCGTACTGTTTAAGGTTTGTACAAAGGTAAGATAGGCTCCGTTAAAAGTTCTGGTATAATAAGGCAAGGCTACCGATTTATTATCAACAGGATAGGAGCCTGGTGTGGTTGAGGTTGTTGAAGTGCCTGTTTGTAGTCCTGATACCACCTCGGCCCTTAATTCTGATTTCCAGCTTTTGGTTTTTGTAGCCAGCTGAATATCGGCACCATAATATCTCCTTGGTGCTACCTTATTAATTGTTGAAGCGGATGAATCCTTTACCATTCGCCATTGATCGTTACTCCTGTCCATTTTATAGCTAAGGGGTAAACGATGGTTTAAACCACCTTGTAAGGTGCTGATACCGCCTGCAATGGTGAATTTATTAAATGCATAAGTCTTATGGCTTAACCGGAAGATAAAATCTTTGCTATTGTCGAATTCTACTGCCCCGGCCAAACCCTGTCCATTGTAAATGCCGGCATCAAATACAAAGTTTTTAAGTGTAGCATCTTTCCAACGCGGATTTAGGGTAAAAGTAACCCCAAGATCACGTTCTGTTTTCATTAAAATTTGCGACATCCGTCCACGCTCTGGTGCTTCCCTGACAGAAGAAGACAACTGCAGTTCATTTCCAAACGGACGGCCCGAAAGACCCAGCGTCACTGCCAGTATCTTCCATTTGTTTTCGTAATAACGTCCCCAGAAATCGCGGATGGCCACACCTTGTTCTGTACCGTCAAACTGGAGTACAAAATAGGTAGAAGGACTCCCATCTTCTGTAAGCATCATGTAATCGGCTCTTAAGCGACCTCTTCTTAATCTAAACCGGTTATTGGTAAATTCGCCAAAATTCCCTCCCTGGTATTCTGCCTGTGTACCATTTGATTGCGCTACCTGAAATTGTGGCTGTAAATATCCACTAAACGATAATGAGCCATATTTCTTTGAAATAATAAGCAAATGGTTTACCGTTGTAGAATCCATTACATCGTTAATTGTTCTTTGTGCATAGCCTAATGTGGATATGAATAGTAAAACAACAGTTAAAGAGAAATAAGCGCTCTTAATTTTAGCAGAATTGCGGTACATCTTATCAATTTTCTGCAAAGGTAGTTTTATTAACAATTATTTAACATAAAAAAAGCCCCGACTTTAAATCGGGGCTTTAATTTTTTTGAAAAATATAGCTTATTTAGCGTCTTTCAAATGTGAATTCTTTTTACTGTATCCGAAGTAAATGATAAAGCCTAAAGCTAACCAGCCAAATAACCTTAACCAGTTTGTCCAGCCTAAACCAAGAATCATTAAACCACAGGCAACAACACCAAGAATTGGAATTAATGGTACCCAAGGTGTTCTGAACTGACGTGGAAGATCAGGATCAGTTTTTCTTAAGATAATTACCGCAATACAAACCAGCATAAAGGCAAATAAAGTACCGATACTGGTCATATCGCCTACCACATCACCGGGGATGAATGCTGCAAATAAACCTACAATTACTAAAATTACAAGGTTGGCTTTGTAAGGTGTGTTGAATTTTGGGTGTAAATCGCTGAACATTTTTGGTAATAAACCATCTTTACTCATTGAATAAAATACACGACTCTGACCCAATAACATCACCAGGATTACAGAAGAGAAACCTGCTAAGATAGCTACCGTAACCAATTTGGCTAACCAGCTATAACCTGTCATATATTCACTGATTGCAGCCACAACTGATGCCTCACCACCTTTGGTTCTGAAGAACTCAACCGGAGCGATACCTGTTAAAACGTGCGCAAATAAGATGTATAAAACAGTACATACTGCTAATGAACCTAAAATACCGATTGGCATTGCGGTTTTAGGGTTTTTAGTCTCTTGCGCTGCAGTACTCACGGCATCAAAGCCGATAAACGCGAAAAACACTGTTCCTGCGGCACCAATAACTCCCCAGAAACCACCGAAACTATGGCTGATACCTGCATGATCTACATAAGTAGTCGCTTCTGGAATATATGGATGGTGGTTTGCTTCGTGTATAAAGCCCCAGCCTAATACAATAATCAGGATTACGATACCTACTTTTGTGATTACGATTATTCCGTTTACAAAAGCAGATTCTGAAGTTCCTTTAATTAAAAGTAAGCTCAATAAGGCTACAATAAATAATGCAGGAAGATTGATTATACCATTTACGGTTCCATCAGGGTGCGATTGAAAAGGCGAGTGGCACCACTCATACGGTATGGGCGAAGTATGCAATACCTCTACCAGTAATTTATTTAAGTATTCACTCCAGGCAATACCTACTGTTGCAGCTCCAACGGCATATTCCAACACCAAATCCCAGCCAATTACCCAGGCCATAAGCTCGCCCATGGTGGCATAAGTGTAAGTGTAAGCACTACCTGAAATCGGAATAGATGATGATAATTCTGCGTAGCATAAACCGGCTAATGCACAACCTATTGCAGCAATAATAAAGCCGATAGTAACAGATGGCCCGGCGTTTTGTGCAGCAGCAGCTGCTGTTCTAACAAATAGACCAGCACCAATAATTGCGCCCACACCCAATGCCACTAATGCACCGGCGCTAAGTGTACGCTTTAAGCCTTTGGCTGAATCTCCTGCTTCTTCTAGCAGCAAATGCATTGGCTTCTTAGTAAATAAACCCATATTTTAGTTTTTGTTTAGATTATTTCAGCTCCAAACCTAAATAAAAATTACGAAAATGTAAAAGGGATTTAAGTTAAAAATCCCTTTTATACTTTTTCTATCCAGGTTTTTACAACTAATGCGCTAAAGTATCGGTTGTATTGATTAAAGTATCGGTTTTTATGTTGCCTAAACCATCGGTTTTTTGCTCAATTCTGATTTCTTTACGAACTTCTGTACGGTGTTCGCCTGCAATTGCCTTAACTGCGATGTAAGGAGCAATAACTAGTGAAACGATAGACATTAATTTGATCAAAATGTTCATTGAAGGGCCTGAAGTATCTTTAAAAGGATCACCAACAGTATCTCCGGTTACAGAAGCTTTATGTGGTTCTGATTTTTTATAGTGCATCTCGCCATTAATCATTACACCTTGTTCGAAAGATTTTTTAGCATTATCCCATGCACCACCGGCATTGCTCTGGAAAATTCCCATCAATACACCAGTTACGGTAACACCGGCCAATAAACCGCCTAAAACTTCTGGTCCAAAGGTAAAGCCCACAATTACGGGGGTGATTAAAGCAATAGCACCAGGCATCATCATTTCACGGATAGAGGCTTTGGTAGAAATGGCCACACACTTTTCGTATTCAGGTTTAGCTTTGTATTCCATAATACCTGGGATTTCCCTAAACTGGCGACGCACTTCCTGCACCATATCCATCGCGGCTTTACCAACCGCCTGAATACATAAAGCAGAGAAAATAAAAGGGATCATTCCGCCAACAAATAAACCTGCCAGAACAGGTGCTTTATAGATATCAATTGCAGAGATGCCTGCAATGCCAACAAAGGCAGCAAATAAAGCCAGAGAGGTTAAAGCAGCTGATGCAATGGCAAAACCTTTACCTGTTGCGGCGGTGGTGTTACCCACAGCGTCTAAATTATCGGTACGTTCGCGAACTTCGGGAGGTAACTGGCTCATTTCGGCAATGCCTCCGGCATTATCCGCAATCGGTCCGAAAGCATCTATTGCCAGTTGCATGGCTGTGGTTGCCATCATTCCGGCTGCAGCAATAGCTACACCGTATAAACCAGCAAAGTGATAAGAAGCCATAATTCCACCTGCCAATACCAGGATAGGGATCACGGTAGATTTCATCCCAACGGCTAAACCCGCAATAATATTGGTGGCATGCCCTGTAGACGATTGTTGGATAATCGAATTTACAGGTCCTTTGCCCATTGCGGTGAAATATTCGGTTACGATACTCATAATCGTACCCACTACCAAACCCACCATAATGGCATAAAATACATTGATGCTCGAGAATTCATATCCACGAAGTTTAAGCGTTTCAGGCAGCATCCATTTCACAATAAAGAATGAAGCTACGGCTGTAATCACAATTGAAGACCAGTTACCCAGGTTCAACGCATTTTGAACATTTGATTTATCATCTTTAATGGTGACAAACCAGGTTCCGATGATTGAAAATATAATGCCCATTCCACAGATTACCATGGGTAGAAGGATAGGAGACATTCCTCCAAAATTATCTTTTACATCAATCTCCTGCCCTAAAACCATTGTAGCCAGAATAGTGGCTACGTACGAGCCGAATAAGTCAGCACCCATACCGGCAACATCACCCACGTTATCGCCCACGTTATCGGCAATGGTAGCAGGGTTGCGCACATCATCTTCAGGAATCCCTGCCTCCACTTTTCCCACTAAATCTGCACCAACATCAGCAGCTTTGGTATAGATACCACCGCCAACACGGGCAAATAAGGCTATAGATTCGGCACCCAAAGAAAACCCGGTTAAAACTTCTATTGCAGTTTTCATTTCAGTACTGTTAACCGAAACAACGTTGAAATGCTTAAGAAATATAATAAACAAGCCACCTAAACCTAAAACAGCTAGTCCGGCAACACCCAACCCCATTACCGTACCGCCGGTAAAAGATACTTTTAAGGCTTGTTTTAAACTCGTTCTGGCGGCCTGCGTGGTTCGTACATTGGCTTTAGTGGCCGATTTCATACCGATATAACCTGCAGTTGCAGAAAATACTGCTCCAATTAGGAAAGAAATGGAGATAATCCAGCTCGAATGCATCGGAATACCATTTATTTCAGTAATGGTTCCTGAGTAGGCCAGGAGTGCAGCGGTAAAAACAGCAAAAATGCTCAATACCCTCCATTCAGCTTTTAAAAAGGCCATAGCGCCATCAGCTATGTAGCCCGCAAGTTCCTGCATGTTTTGATCACCCGCATCCTGCTTGTTTACCCAGGCGCTTTTAATCATCATAACTATAATCCCAACAAGGCCCAGCGCCGGGATACAGTAAATTAAATTGTTTTGTAAAAATTCCATAGTTAATAATTGGTTTTTATATTTGGTTAGTTGTTTATTTAGTTCAATGGTTCATTAGTCATTAGTTCAATGGTCATTGCTGATTGGTTATTGATACCTGGTCATTTTGTAATTGGGTTAACTGGTTAATTGTCTCCAAACGCCTCGCGCTAAGCGCTCTGCTCCAAACTCTACTCTAGCAAGATAACAAAATATTTTTGTGGTTAAAATTTTACAGCACCTGCGAATAAAATTTTGTCATCATAAAATAATATCCTACAATTTCTTTTTTTTAAATAAATTAGCCACAAACTAAACCAAACTAAAAAATGAAAATTGAAAAAGAAGACGCACCTTCTAAAAGAAAGTTAAGCCTTTTTGATGCCACAATGTTAGTAATGGGTTCAATGATCGGAAGCGGTATCTTTATTGTTAGTGCCGATATCATGAGGAACTTAGGTTCTGGTTATTGGCTAATTGTAGTCTGGATAATCACGGGCGTAATGACAGTTGCAGCCGCAATTTCTTATGGAGAACTTTCTTCCATGTTTCCAAAGGCGGGTGGGCAATACACCTATCTGAAAGAGATTTTTGGTAAAATGATGGGGTTTCTTTATGGCTGGGGCTTGTTTACTGTAATTCAAACCGGAACTATAGCGGCTGTTGCTGTTGCTTTTGGTAAATTTACGGCTTACCTCATCCCTGCATTAAACGATGCTGCTCCAATTTTCCAAAGCGGCGGTTATAAAATTACCTGGATTCAGATTTTGGCTATCGGAGTAATTCTGCTTTTAACTTATATCAATACAAAAGGTGTTGAGGGAGGCAAAATTTTGCAGAATATTTTTACAGGTTCTAAAATTGTCGCTTTAATTGGCTTAATTATTTTAGGCTTTCTTTTGGTGAAAAGCAGTTTTTGGACAGGAAACATGAGCTTTGGCTGGAACGCTTTCAATAATCTTAAAACAGATCCCAGCGGCAATTTTCTAAAATCGGGATGGGAATCTATCTCCGGAATGACCATAATGGGCGGAATTGCAGCTGCAATGGTAGGTTCTGTATTTTCGAGCGTTGCCTGGGAAAACGTAACTTTTGTTTCAGGAGAAATCGAAAACCCTAAAAAAAATGTAGTGCGTTCTATGGTTTTAGGTACCTCAGCGGTAATGATCCTTTATTTATTGGTTAATTTTATCTATCTCAATACCTTAAACAGAGATAGTATTGCTTTTGCCTTAAATGATCGGGTTGCTGTTGCAGCATCAGAACAAATTTTTGGTAGTGGGGCTGGCACAATCATAATTGCTTTGCTGGTAATGATTTCTACTTTCGGTTGTGTTAATGGAATTGTATTAGCAGGGGCGAGGGTGTTTCAAACCATGGCTAAAGATGGAATGTTTTTTAAAGCAGCACTTAAAAACAATAAAAACGGTGTTCCTGAAAGATCACTTTGGATGCAGGGCATTTGGGCATCTGCTTTATGTTTGAGTGGGCAATATGGTAATCTTTTAGATATGATCTCCTTTGTTATTGTGCTCTTTTATATGATTACTGTTTTTGGTGTTATTTATTTAAGAATAAAACAACCTGGTTTAGAAAGACCTTACAAAACCTGGTTATATCCGGTTACGCCAATTATTTACTTATTAATCGGTGCAGCATTTTGCATTTTGCTTTTAATTTATAAACAACAATATACCTGGCCGGGACTAATAATTGTTTTGCTGGGGGTGCCTGTATACTTTTTGATTAATAAAAAAGAACAAGAGGGTTAGTTGTCTCATCAATATAGAATTGTCATCCTGAGGGATAATTTATTTTATAAAAATTAATATTAATGGACAGAAGAATTTTAACGAGCTGTAGACTGTGAGGAATCGTCATTGCGAGAAGGCTTTTTCAGCCGACGAAGCAATCTTACAACGATCGCTACTAGCGTGCGCATTAAGATTGCTTCGTTCCTCGCAATGACGATTTTTTTTATTGGAATCTGTCAATGGTAGCTTGTCGAAGGGCCTGTTTTAAATGCCTCACAAGGCGTTTCGATACTTCTTCAGTACAGGCTGAGCTTGACGTGACAATTCGATTGAATAAAATTTATGATACAGCCTCTTTACATTAAAGGATAATGGCTGTCAACCGGCTTTTAGGTTTCAAATCTCATATCAACCTCTCCAAGTCTCATTTTTACATTTTGAAAATCAGGGTTCTGTTTCAATTGGTTCCGAAAGTCCCGTTATCCGCTTTACTCACCCGATAGAAAAAATCGGGTTCGTGTTCGCTGCTACCGGGTTTAGTTAACTTAAAGCTGTGCATTAAACTCAATTTCTAAACCCGACATAGCGGATACCGGCCATGCGCCTAAGGCCTGCAGGTGTATGAGCATGTGGCGGGACTGATATAAAAAGGAGCCAGAGGCTTTGCTTTTCTAAAAAAGAGAACTCAATTTTTAAACGCTGATAGCAGCAGGGCATTTTCCCTAAACCCTAAAACATATGTTTAATCTTACCGCTCAAGATCCAAATTCATTTTTACACTTTGAAAATCAGGGTTCTGTTTCAATTGGTTCCGAAAGTCCCGTTATCCGCTTTACTCACCCGATAGAAAAAATCGGCTTCGTGTTCGCTGCTACCGGGTTTAGCTAACTTAAAGCTGTGCATTAAACTCAATTTCTAAACCCGACACAGCGGATACCAGCCATGCGCCTAAGGCCTGCAGGCGTATGAGCATGTGGCGGGACTGACATAAAAAAGAGCCAGAGGCTTTGCTTTTCTAAAAAAGATGAATGAACTAAATTTTCAAAGGCTTAGAAAAAATCGAAGCATGTTCGCGGCTATGGGATTTAGTTAACACCTGCCGCCTAAATTTTGTATGTATTTTTATACTTATTTCTTACCTAATTGTATGCCTGTAACTTCATGGCAGATAATTTTTCCACATTTATTAAAAACCTAAAATGTTAGTTCCAGCATGGTTTTAAGCTGATTTTAGTGCGATTTTCGTCCTTTTATTTAAGAGTTATTGGTTGTTAATCAACGGTATAGTGCATTTGTTGGCCTGATATTTGGTTTAGGAAAAGCGGTAGCTGCAGCAACCTTAACCAAATTTTTAACCTTTTAAATTTTAAACTTATGGCTTTCAAAGCTAGATTAAACTTTTCAGGCAAGGAGTACGATGTGCTTCACTGTGCCTATGCGTTAAACCGTGATGTAGATGCTAAAGGAAGACCTTCTTCCGGAGTTTACGGCGGTACCATCGACATTGAGATCGAATCAACCGAAGACACCTCAATAATCGAGGCGATGGTAAACAACCAGTACAAACCTATTACAGGAACCCTTCTGATCAAAAAATCCGAGGAAGATGCCAAAATGAAAGAAGTTAACTTCGAAGACGGTTACATTGTTAAATATTCCGAAGGAATCAACATTGTTGGCGATCACCCGATGACGCTTAAGTTCCAGATTTCTGCCCGCAAGCTTAAATTAGGAAGCGCAGAGCATGTTAACGATTGGCCAAAAGCTTAGTCTAAGGTTGAGGGTAGAAAGGTTGAAGGTGTAAGGTTTAAAACGCCAACCGCCACACGCCAAGCCCAATGCTTAGTTAGGTAGAAGGTGTAAGTTTTAGGGCTTAAGGCATTTAAACGCCAACCGCCATGCGCCAAGCCCCCTGAACCGCAACCGCAATTCATTCATTTTTCAAAAACATTAAAACTTTACAACAATGGCATTCAAAACCCGTTTAAACTTAGGATCAAAAGAATTTGATGTACTACAGTGCAACTTTTCATTAAATAGAGATGTTGACGCAAAAGGCCGTCCATCATCAGGTGTTTATGGTGGTACCATCCACATCGAAATCGAATCAACTGAAGATACTTCAGTAATCGAATCAATGGTTAACAACCAATACAAGCCACTTTCCGGAACATTGGTCTTCAAAAAAGGCGAAGAAGATTCAAAAATGAAAGAATTGTCTTTCGAAGATGGTTACATCATCCAGTATAACGAAGGTATTGCGGTAAACGACAATACCCCGATGACTTTAAGTTTCGTAGTATCTGCCCGTAAATTAAAACTGGGCAATGCAGAACACGAAAACGATTGGCCAAAAGCATAGTATTTGTATAGGTTGGGCAATAGCTAACAAGCTAATGCCCAGCCTGATTTTATACTACGCTCACAAGAAGAAGGGAAATAAAACCAAAACACCTTCTTAACCATTAGAAATTTTTAAATAACCTCTTCATGCAAAACAGACTTTCTGGAACAGGTAAAGTTGAATCGGCATATAGCAGAAAATATGCCTGCATCATACTATTAACATTTTTATGTATTGCTTTTGCGGCATGTAAGCAAAATAAAAGCAAAAATCTTTCATCTACCGTTGCTACTAAAGATTCATCGTCAATAGTAGATAAAAATCTGCCGTTGGCAGAAGAAAAATATCAGGATCCACCAAAATCATTAATACAGAATCTTAAACAGCAAGCCTTGCACATCGTTTTGGTAAATGTAACCACCGTCGATTCTGTTTACAATTCGGAAAAGATTTTTAGCGCTAAAATATTGAAATCTTTTAAAGGCAGGCTAAAAGCTGGAGATAGCCTAAAATATATGGCCATGAACGATATGAAATACGTTAAACACCCAAACGATACCTTGATAGTTTTTCTTGACAAATCTAAATCACCTGTTTCATCAGGAGATAAAGATGTGTTTCTCTACGCATTGGAAAATGCATCATTCATTGGCAACAAATACCTTGATTCACTTTTGACCAGAAAATAATATGCCACTTTCTTTGCCAGCTTTTAACGATTTAAGAACCAATTACCCTACAACAAGTAGCGACCTGGTTAAAGCAACTATTGGTGGTGCTGTTAATGCAGCCTACATTACCAATACCTGTGTGGTTAGAATGAGCAGGGCATTTAATTATTTGGGTGTTGATAATAATATTTTTACCCTAAATACCCCAAGCTGGAAATATACCACAAAACAAGCATTTCAGGCCCAGGAAAAAGTAAAGGTACATGTAATTCCTAAACGGTATGCGTTTACCAAGAAATTCGAAACTATTGCAGGCGCCGATCAAAAACGCTATTGCTTCCGTGTGTCCGAATTTTTCGATTATCTGAACCATAAATACAATAAAAGTAACCACTCACTTATTTTAAAATCAGGCAAATTTTTTGCGCAGTCAGAGATACGCGATTTTACAGATAAGATTAGCAACAAAACCGGCATTATATGTTTTAAAACCAAATTTAGTGATGCAACAGGCCACTTTACCTTATGGGATGGTTATAAATGTTTGTATCAGGATTATTTTCTGGACCCCCGGACCTCAGAAATATACCTTTGGGAATGTTAATGCAATATTAAAATAACTACTATGGAAAATAAATTAATCTCCGAAATCAATATAGAAGACAAAGCCATTCTTCATTTTGCCTCCTTTTCCCTACAGCAAGCTTTTAATGATCACCATTATTTCGAGCTGCGGTTTAATCACGATCAAATGGGTGCGCCCGGATTGGTCAGTTTAGACGACAGTCGAGATTTTGTAGGTAAAACTTTAACCGCTTCTTTTGGCTACACGCCAGAAAAAATGCAGCACTTTGCCGGCCTGGTTACCCGGGTTGAATTGGCACAAAGCCACGGCTATCACGGTGTTTTAATTGTAAGTGGCTATAGTCCAACTGTATTGATAGACCGTGGACCCGATTTAGGATCCTATTTGGATAAAGATTTAGATACCATAGTAAAACTGGCTACCAAAGATACCCCGGCAAATGACCTGACTATAGTAGCCAATGCCTCAAGAAAATCGCCCATCGATTATCTGATCCAGTACCGCGAAAGCGATTTCGATTTTCTCAACCGTTTATCTGGCGAATACCACGAATGGTTTTTTTACGATGGTAAACAACTCAACTTTGGTAAACCCGATGAGCAAAAAGAAGTGGCCTTATTTTATGGCCGCGATGTGCAAAACTTGCAATACGCCATGGAAGTTTCGCCGATAAAATATAAACGTTTTGCTTATAACCCTAAGCAGGATGAAATGCTGCAGAGCGAGAGTACAGGGAAAGCAGACGGAAATCCAGATTTGGCGCATGCCATTAACGCCTCCAATTCGATGTACAGCAAAACCTTTAACCAGCCTTCATTAATCAGGGTTGACAATAGTAGCGACATTAAAAGCCATGTAGAAAACGAAGAAAAGGCCCACATCAGCGAATTGCTTAAAGTTAATGCCAGTGGTGACAATGCAGAACTTGGTATTGGTACCCTTGCCGAAATTATGATGAGCCTGCGTAAAGAACTTAGCTTCTCTACAGAAAGTCTGGGTAAATTCCTGATCACCAAAATCAAACATGATATAGATGGAACCGGCAAATACCACAATACCTTTGAAGGTGTAGTGGCTACAACGGAACGTTTGATGGTAAGAAATTACGAAAAACCACATTCCGATATGCAGCTGGCCGATGTAATCGATAATGATGATCCACAGGGGCAGGGCCGGATTAAGGTTAGATTTAAATGGGAATGCCAAACCAACGACCCAACTGAATGGTTAAGGGTTGTTAGCCCCAATGCCGGAAGTGGTGATACAGGGAAAAACCGGGGTTTCCATGTCATCCCTGAAAAGGGCGATCAGGTGGTGGTTGCTTTTGAAGAGGGCAACGTGGCCAGACCTGTAGTAATGGGCAGCGTGTACCATGGCAAAAGTGGCGATAGCAGTGGCTTCAAGAATAGTAATACAAAGGGCTTAACTTCAAGGAAAGGAAGTTGTTTAAGTTTCGATGACCTGAACCATGCACTAAACCTAGGTACCAATGCTGCTAACTTTGTGAAGATTGAAAATGGACCAGGATTTATTACTGAGCAGGCTGACAACAAAATAACATTAAGTACAGGCGGCAAAGATGGAAGTAGCATTACGCTGAATAGTAATGGGACGATTGATATTGTTGGAAAGGTGATTAATATTCAGGGTACAGATGAGATTAATGCGAATGCGGGTAAAATGCCAGGTGCCAAGGTGAATATTGGTACAGTTGGAACAACTGCAGTAAACTTAGGTAGTAAAACTTATAATTTGGAATCGCAGGGGACAATTGTAGTGTGCTCGGATGCCACTATTTCTCAAACTTCAGGAGGTGAACAAAAAATAATTGGTAAACCAGTAAACATAAACTAGTAGATGAGCAGATTTAAATTTTTTGATGACTATTCAAAAGTCAATTCTACAAAAATTGAGGATTCAAGAGAAGAATCTCCTATTAATAAGCATAGTAATCAAGTTAGATATCGCGCTGAACAACAGATTATTACTAAGCATAGTGGTAATATGGCAAGCCATGGGCTGCTTAAGCACGAATACTTATTGGGTTTAGATAAATTAAATGATGGTTATAATGCAAAGGTAACCATTACAGATGCTTATGGTTCCTATGAGCCAGAATTAATGAAGGATCTTATTCAATTAGGATTATTAATTGATTCAGTTAGACATGAACAGAAATTTAAACTGAATAATGATGGTAAACCTACAGAGTTATTGAATAAGTCAGAAATGATAAGTAATTGGATGACTTTGAGAACCATGCAGTTAAAGGATGACAAACTTTTGAGAAATTTTGAAAAGGATGAGCAAAAACAAATCCTCAAAGAAGTCAATAACTATTGTGACGTAGTTTTTTCAGATAATTATCCAATGTTGGAAGAATTGTCGAAAAATTTATTTCATTTCACTGTTTTTGATAAATATCTGTCTTCAGGTAATTTCCTTGGAAAGGATGCTGAGAATGTTCAATTTTATTCAAGTATGTTTAATATTCCTGTGACTATGGAATTTGAATATCAAAATTTTCAAGAGAAGGACGATTTTTATGTTTTCGAAAAGAATGGTAAATTACTTTACGTTGATTATGATCTAATTATAGATATTTATAAAACACAGTATCAGCCGGTGTTACATTATGCTTATACAGATTATGATTATAGTATCACTTCTAAAATAGAAGTTGATAAAAAAAGTAATTGTATCACCCAAGCTTATGTGACCATTAACGAAGCTGTCAAAAATAATGTAGAGAGCACAATCATTTATAATTTAAAACAAGTAGAGTTATGAGTAAAGGTTATTTGGATGAGGGTACCTGTTTAGTGTGTAGTTTCATGACATCAAGTTCACCAAATACTGCTGTTGCAATTGATAAAAATTTAAATGTAAATCATGCAAAACCAGATAAGCTGCTTTTGAGGCATGTAGATGCTAAAGTAAAAACGGATTTTCTTTGTAAAAAACCTTTTGCATCTATGCTAGGCTTTGCAGGGTTTTTAATTGGCTTTGGAGCAGGCTTCGCTGCGTTAGGCGGCGCTGCTGCCATGGCAGCATTAATGGGGCCTGTAGGTTGGGCTGCATTAGCTATAGCTATTGTTGTCATTGCATTAGTAGCAGCATTTGCTAAAGCAAAAAATATGTGTAACTCTGCCTTGAAAGGTAAGGAATGGGAAATGTTTCATAAAACAGTTAATTTTAAAGGTAAACATGCCATACATCATGCTTCTATATTGAATTGCAATCAGGGAGGATTAATTAGGGCTATTCCAGATCCCGTAATGGCAGCGAAAGCAGCTAGTGATATTGCATCCAATAGTATGAAAAGCATTGGTTTAAAGGCTTTGTCACAAGCTGTTTATGGTTTTGTTGCCGGTGCTTTTTCTGCAAAAACAGGCGGATTAGGAACAAATGCGGCTGGTGCTTCAACGCTTAATTTTGGTGCGCTTACAAGTACATTAGCATTTAGTGGTGTAGGGTACTATGTTGGTGAGGTTACAAATACTCATGGAGGTGCTGTCGCAGGTACGGGAATGGCTGTAACAGTTCAGCCATATGTAGATGAATTTGCAGATGGGGCTACTCTCTCTAGTGTTGGTAGCCGATTCAATGCCTGGTGGGCATTTAAACCTAGTCTAAAAGAAATGCCTCTAGTAGCATTCTTTAGGGGGATAAATCCTTCTAATGCATTGAATCGAGCTGTTTATTGGTATAGGTTTAACCCTAATTTTGTAAAAGGATTAGGTATTGGTTTGGCAACCTATGCTTCAGATTTGTTAATTGTAGATCCAATAAATGAAAAATTAGAGACATCTTCTTTAAATATGGCGAAAGATAATTCTATAAATAGTGGATTAGGGACGGACATTATAACTTTACGATTTTTAAATGAAAAATGAAAGTTCACGTGCATTTGGTTTAGGATTATTTTTAGCGCCATTTATAGCTTTTATTCTTATAATTTCACTTTCTCCTGGTAATCCATCAGATAATGAAGTAGACAAGTACATAAAAGCATCTTCTGAGATTATTATCCCAATAAGTAAAACCATAAACTTAAAAAGTACCGATTGGACAGGAAGGTTCGTTAACGGAGATGAGACTTCATTTACTAATTCGGTACGTTATTATCTAAATTTTCGTAAAAATAGATATAAAGAATATGAGGTGTTTTATTCCTCAAGCTTCAAAAAGTATTTTGTAATAGAGAGTTATAACAAAAGTATGTCAAATCTTATAGATCAAGATAGAAAAGAGGCTCAAGCTATGGTTAACGAACAGGAACTGAAAAATCCTAAATACGGAACATTACAAAATCCTATACCAATACTTTGGTTAACTGAATATGAAAAATTGTCAGATCCTATAAACTATCAAAAATATAGATACAATGTCGTAGAGTATCTCAGATTTTATAAAGATCGAAAAAATTATAATGAGGGTGCTTGTGCCGTTTGTCCTTATTAAGTTATAATGAATAATCCATCATATGGTACAACAGAAAAGCCAATACCTGTTTTTAATTTTAAAGGGGTCAATGAGCCTGTAAGATATTCCTCAGATAATGCAGGCTCTATAAATGGGTACAAATATCTTGAGCCCACAGCTGAACAGTACAAGCACAATGTTCTAACTTATTTAACTTACATTATGCCTAAAGAAGAATTTAAGCAACGTTTCGAAGGTGGTAAATAGTTACTATACTTTAAATATAAGCGAACAAATTTTAGGATAGATAGTTGGCGTTTTCATTACCGGTATACTTATACTCGCGAATTCCATTAATCCAGAGTAAATGGCGAAAGAAAAATTAGGCGTATTTGCGATAAAAATTTAAATACGATATATGAATGCGATCAAAAAAATGTGGTTTAGTAACAAGCCATTATTAATAAGTTTATTGGTTTTTTCTTTATTGTTAATTCGAATTATTTTTAGTTCTGTTTACATGTTTAGTAACCTGCATACTGTCAGTGGTACCATACAAAAGATGGATTTATCAAAGGACGGATCAAAAACATATTTAACTCTGAGTCTTCGTAATGATAGTAATATTTACTATCAGAGATATAAAAAAAGGTTTTTTGACAAGAAAGTGCTGGTATTAAATAATGGGCAAAAGATAAATTTTTATACTTCCAATAATCGTTTATATTCAGCTCCACCTTTATGGAATGATGGACAACATACGAGGTATTATTATTATTATTATCCTGTTTTTAATATCAATACCTCTAAATCAATAGTTGATGTTTTGCTATTTAATTTTTATAGTCTTAATTTAATAAATTTTCTATTCTATATTTCCGTTTTATCCACGCTCCTCTACAGCTTTTTTTACATCGTTCACAGCAAAGGAGTATTTAGGGTTTTGTTTTTGGTAATACTTGTTTTTGTTGTTTGGCTATGGTTTCCCTAAATACATAAAGCTTCATTTCTAGGGTAGGGATGATATTGATCCCAATGCCATTCAAGGAAATAATCCACAATCGGAGAGAAGTTATAATCAAAACACACATTTTTCTGATGAAACAGGAAGTTATTCCGATGGACAAATACAATATGTAACTACTAATAATCAATGGTCTAGGCTTTCAAGAAGTGAAGCTATGAAAGGTGTAGGACAGGGTGCTTCAAATACTTTTAAAGATTGGAAAGGAATTTTACTCGGCCTTATACCAGATTTGTATAAATATATTACCAATCCATTTGTAAAAGATGAAATTCAAGATTATATTAAAGCAATGATTAACGATGAAGCCAAAGCTAAAGCCGGAATAAATGTAATCGAAACAGATATATGAGTTGGTATAAAATTTACAGATTTCCTTTACTGGTAATAATAAGCTGGGTAATTTTTTTTTTATTTCTCTTCCTAAATCTTAAAAACGCAACTGTTATTTCTTTAGCTAGAAAAGATATTCACATTCAAAAAAAAAGCAGCGGAACTTATGGCAAATTTAGTTTTACATTAAATATATCGGACGTTCAAAAAAAAAATGATTATTCACGTTCATTTAAAAACTTTTGCCTTTCAAATTTATTCTTCAATCTGGAAAAAATTGAAAAAGCAGATTCAATATATCTTGCAATATCAGCTGATCAGTTTAGCGTGATAAAACAGAATAAACGTCTTTATTATATAACAGACCATCGGCCAAATACATTAGAAAAAATAGCTCAAATAATTTCTTATACTATTAATAACCAAACTTTATATCTAGCAATACCCTTGGTATTAACATTTGTTTTTTGTGCTGATGAGTTTAAAAAAGACTATGGATATATAAATAATTTGCATAAAAAATTATCAAATACTTCTTATGTATTAATCGGAATATTTATTTTACTAATTACTATTTATTAACCGCTATGGAAAAAAAACAACCTTTGAGAGGTAATAAGCTGATCATATTTGGTGTCTTGTTTACAGCATTCATGCTATTTGTTGGCTATAAGATTTTATTCAATTCTAATGACGAAACAAATATAACGGCGATAAATCAAAAATTGAAATCAGGTAAAGGAATAGATCAGTTTGATAGGGGGCTTGAGTATTATGATCAAAAAAAATATACTGAAGCCAGTAAATATTTTGAGGAATCAATAAACAATGGTTTTCCAGTAGCACATGCTTTATTAGGGGAATGTAAATTACACCTTAATGATTTAAAGTCGGCGCAATATCATCTGCTACAAGCTTTAGCGGTAGAAAATGGTGAAAATGAATTAGTAGGATATTATTCGGGAGTAGAATATAATCTCGGCATGGTTTATTATATGCAGAAAGATACCAAAAATGCAATAATACATTTGCAAAAGGCAAAACAGCTCGGAAATAAAGATGCAAACACATATCTATCTAAAATAAGATAAGTTAGCCAACTTTAAATTTACAGTGCTATTCGTTAATAGCCGCTAAACGTATGCGCAATCTCACATCTCATCTTACATACTGCTAAAAATTTCTATGAACAATATTTTAAAGTATAGTGCAATAGGCATAGTTGGTGTTGGTGTGTTTTTTGGACGGTATATTGGCCGATGGTTAGTTTATAAATTCGATCAACCAACTATGACTAATGATGGCCGAGCTTTTGCAAGAGAATATATTTCTGATTGCAGCGAGATAAATCTGATGATCAAAAATCGAAAGGATACAATGTCTTACTTCGAGGCTCGTGACCGTTTTAATCCCAATACAGATCTAAGTAGTAAATATATTGACAAATTTGAAAGTGTATTTTACGATGATAGAGAAAAAAAATATTTTAAAATTATATACTTTTTCCCTGTAAACTCATGGTTTAGTGATATGTATAGAGACTATCTTAGGGAATTTGATCAAGAAGAAAGAAAAAGGGACATTATTGCCACTGTAAATAATAAAGAACTAGCTAATCCCAAATATGGTAATATTAAAAATCCTATTCCCGTTGTTTATTTTGATGCCCCTAATGTAAATAATACATTTTATAGCGCTATTAGTGGTAACCCGGAAGACAAAGATTTTTTCAAAGGAACAGAAGCAGAATTTAGAACTTACCAACTAAATTATAATGTTAACTGTTACCTTTCTTACGTAAAAAGCAAAGCAGATTTCGAAAAAATGTTTGGTAAGCAGGCTGATAAATGAAAAACATTTTAAAATATAGTGCTATAGTAGCATTAGGTATAGGTTTATTTTTTGGGAAATATTTAGGAAGGTGGATTGTTAACATGATAGATAATCCAGACACCAGAATAAACAATGGCAAGCCTTATGTAAAACAATATTTGAATAATTGTGACACTTTGCATTTAATCATGAAAAATTTCACAATTAAACTTGATGATTTTGAAGTTCAGGGTGCATTCAACTTCTCGCAAGCTGATAATACAGCCTATTTAGATAAACAAACCTCTGTTTTTTTTGATGATAAATCAGGTAAATTTTATTGCATTTATTATTTTTTTTCAAGTAATTCAAAGAATAGCCAGATGTACGATGCTTTTATTTCAGATGTTGATCAAAATGGTGCTAGCATCATTGCAATGGTAAATAAAAATGAACTCTCTGATGGTACGTATGGTACTAAGCAGAAACCAGTACCTATCATCTATTATGAAGTTCCGGAGAAAATGAATAGCTTTTATAGTTTGGTTGATGATATTGGCAATTCTAATTATAAAACAGAGGGAGAATTTAAGGAATATACGACCAACTATAATGTTAGAAATTATCTATCCTATGTAAAAAGCAAAGCAGATTTTGAAAAAATGTTTGGTAAGCAGCCTGATAAATGAAAAACATTTTAAAATATAGTGCAATTGTAGCATTAGGTATAGGTTTGTTTTTCGGGAAATATTTAGGAAGATTGATTGTTAATGTAATTGATAATCCCGATACGAGGATTAATAGTGGTACGCCTTATGTACAGCAATATTTGAATAATTGCAATACTTATTGAACAAAGGCCAATCCAATTCGGTTTTTAGGGTGGTTGAAGATCTACCAGATTCGATAAGTAGAAATCGTGGGTTCAGAAGATGGATGGGATGTTGATATTACTGAAAATCAATTTAATTATAATGTTGAACAGTATTTAACTTATATCATGCCTAAAGAAGAATTTCAAGAGAGGTTTAAAAAGAAATAATAGTTTCAGTCTGTAAATGAACAAACAAATATCACAAGCGATTGGCTGGGCTTTAGGTGTATTAGTCATATTTCCTTTAATACTTTATGGCGTTAACTATCTTTTCAAAAAAAAAGATAATAATTCAAAAACTGCGATTCCTGTATATATAGATAATTGCGTAGAACTAAGGATTTTATTTCCTGATCAACTGGATTTTAGAGATACTCAATATAAAACATCTTTATTATCTCCAGAAGAAAGTATTTACAAAATTTTTTTTAGGGAAAAATCGATAAACAAGTATCTAGAGATTACATTTTTTAATTATCCTGATGATAAAGGACTTGCTTTTCCTACTTCTTTACGGGGAAAGAAAATAATAATAACAATCAATAGAGATGAATTAAATAATAATAATTATGGTACCCCTAACAATCCAATACCTGTCTTTAGAGTAAGAGAAGATCTTCCTGATTCAATCAGTAACAGAAGAGGGCCAGAGGATGGATGGAATGTTGATATTACTGAAAATCAATTTAAATATAATGTTGAACAGTACTTAACTTATATTATGTCGAAGGAAGAATTTAAGGAGAGGTTTGAAAAGAAATAATAGTTTCACTCTGTAAATGAATAAGCAAACATCACAAGCCCTTGGCTGGGCTGTAGGAGTAATAGTTATATTTCCTTTAATAATTTATGGGATTAATTACTTTTTTAAAGATAAATTTAATAATGGTAGTAAGGCTACGTCAAAATATATACAAAACTGTTCTGAGTACAGATTATTTATTCCTAAATCTTTAAATCTAAAAACAACAAGCTATACCTCTTCTCTTCTGGCTCCAAAAGAATCTATCTATAATTTGACTTTTAAGGAACCCTCTATCAATAAATTTCTTGTGATAAAATTTTTTAACTTCCCAATGGACAGAAGACTTGCTTTTCGTTCTGTGATGAAAGAAAAAATTGTATTGTTAACTATAAATAAAAATGATTTAGATGATCCTAAATATGGTACCGCTAACAATCCAATACCTGTTTTTAGAGTAAGAGAAGATCTTCCTGATTCAATCAGTAACAGAAGAGGGCCAGAGGATGGATGGAATGTTGATATTACTGAAAATCAATTTAAATATAATGTTGAAAAGTACTTAACCTATATTATGCCAAAAGATGAGTTTAAAAAGCGGTTTGAAAAAAGATAGACCTTTATCAGGCAGTTTCCGTTACCGCTAAATGTTTGCCCAATCTCACATCTCATGTCTAATATCTCAAATCTCATCTTACCTCTCAAACAAAAAGCGTATTTTTGCAGCAAATGGGAACACTCGTAGATTCAGGTATAAAGGGATATAAAAATTACGGCACGCATTTGCGCGAAAAGTATAAGGGGCAACGTGTATTTAAAGTAATTGTAGATGGTGGATTTACCTGTCCAAACCGGGATGGGAGCAAAGGTTTTGGTGGATGTACGTATTGTAATGTAGATTCTTTTACACCCGAACCATCGCGTAAAAATCCAAATATTAAAGATCAGCTCGAAGAGGGCATGTTGAGGGCAAAAACATCTTATAAGGCTGATAAGTATATTGTGTACTTTCAGCCCAATACCAATACTTATGCGCCGGTTCATTATTTAAAAATGATGTACGACGAAGCATTGTCTATCAATACAGAAGATATTGTTGGTTTTGCAGTGGGTACACGTCCGGATTGCATTGATGCCGAAAAGGTTGCACTATTGGAAAGTTATACCGATCGTTTCGATGTGGATTTAGAGATGGGGATGGAATCCATTTATGATGAAACCCTTGATCAGATTAACAGAGGTTGCAGTCATGGTGAATTTGTTGCTGCAGTAGAACTTTTAAAAGATAGTAAACTCGATCTCTGTGTGCATACCATTTTTGGCTTTCCATGGGAAACCAGGGAGCAGATGCATGGTTATATCCACGAAATTAACCGTTTCCCGCAAATCAAGTTTGTAAAATTTCACCACCTCCATGTGGTAGAGGGCTCGATAATGGGCGCTAAATATAAAAAAGAGCCTTTTAAATTGTTTTCGCTTGAAGAATATACCGATTTACTTTGTGAGTTAATCCCTTTATTGCGTCCGGATATTGTGATTCAGCGACTTTTTGGTATTTCAGATTGGGATTTATTGATTGCGCCTAACTGGGGGCTTAATAAATCGGCAATTCAGACCTATATGGATAAAGAAATTGAAAAAAGAGGAGTTGTGCAGGGGTCTGCCTATTTTTCTTAGGAATTTAAAATATTCTGTTATTTTTTTTAAAAAACCATGAATTTTCATGGGTTTTTATGTTTTCTATCAGTTTTTTTGATCTGTTTTTTCAAAATTTTAGCTAAAATAGTGTAAATAGTAGTTAATATGTGATTTTGTTTTTATCAAAAACTTGTATTAAAATAACCTGTATTTTTTGTTATTTTTATTTTTAGGGTTTGTTTTTGGTTTGTTTTGCAAAAATTAATCGTTTTTATTAAAATATTTAGATTAAATGGTGTAAAAAATGCAATATGTTGTATTTTTATAAAAATAAATCAAGCATATTTAAATTATTTAAACGTTTCAAACAAATTAAGCTAAAAAACTATGGGTAAATTCTCCTTTAAACAGTTCGCGCCTTTTGCGATATTGATGATTGTCGCAATTTTCGCTCTATTTATTCCGCTTCTTCCTAATTTTGATGAAGGTAAGTATAGTGGACCAGACATTGCATTTATATTAATCGCAGCTGCACTAGTGTTTTTAATGACTCCAGGCCTTGCATTCTTTTATGGTGGAATGGTTCATCGTAAAAATGTATTGTCTACCATGATTAAAAGTGTGGTAGCGGCAGGAGTAATCACGGTTTTATGGACGGTTGTAGGTTTTAGTTTAGCTTTTGGTGATACCATTGGCGGTTTTATTGGAAACCCTTCCACATTCCTATTCTTTAAAGGTGTAAATTCCGGAGCACCACATCTTCAGGGGGGAGCAGACTTAACTATTCCGCTTTCTTTGTTTGCTGTGTTTCAATTAATGTTTGCCATCATTACACCGGGTTTGGTAGTTGGAGCCGTTGCTGAGCGTATCCGTTTTACTTCTTATATTTTATTTATTGTTTTATTCGCCATATTTGTTTACTCACCGTTAGCACACTGGACATGGCATCCACAAGGTTTCTTGTTTAAAATGGGCGTGCTTGATTTTGCTGGTGGTACTGTAGTGCACATTTCTGCAGGTATGGCCGCTTTAGCTGGTGCATTGGTTTTAAAACGTAGAAAATCTCACTTAGAGCATAAAGAAGTTCCGCCGGCTAATATCCCTTATGTATTAATTGGTACAGGTTTATTATGGTTCGGTTGGTTCGGTTTTAACGCCGGTTCTGCACTAAGCGCAGGTAGTTTAGCTGTTTCTGCATTTTTAACTACAAATACCGCTGCTGGTGCTGCTGGTTTATCGTGGATGTTCTTTGATGTAGCAAGAGGTAAAAAACCTTCAGTATTGGGTTTTTGTATCGGTGCGGTAGTTGGTTTAGTAGCCATTACACCAGGTGCAGGTTTTGTAAGTATCTCATCAAGTATATTTATTGGTGCTATTGCCGCAGTGATCTCCAATCTTGTGGTTTCATGGAAACAAAAAACCAGTTTAGATGATACATTGGATGTTTTCCCTTGCCACGGTGTAGGTGGTATCGTTGGGATGTTGTTAACGGGTGTTTTTGCTACAAAAACGGTAAATGCTGCGGGTGCTGATGGCTTATTTTATGGCAACCCGACTTTCTTTATCACACAATTAAAAGGTGCGGTGATTGTAATCATATTCAGTTTTGTTGTATCATTTGTGATTTTCAAACTGGTAAATCTGATCAATCCAATCAGGGTTTCTGAAGAAGAAGAAGAACTAGGTCTTGATGCTTCTCAACATGATGAGAAATACTCTCAAGGTACTTTACTGGTAGAGGAGAGAGCGATCTATATCGAAAAAAACAGTCCATTAACAGAACCAATTTCTTAAGGATTTTATATATCTAAACTCAAATCAAGCTCAAACATGAAGAAACTTTTAACCGCTATTTTTGCAATGGCCAGCACTACGTGTGCCCTGGCGCAAGAGACCACAACCTCACCACTTGAAATTTCAGGATCGGTAGATACGTACTTTAAATATGATTTTGCTAAAAATCCATTAAACGGAAAAACATCTTTTGTAACGGATCACAACTCGGTATCATTAGGTATGATTGATATTGCCCTGAAGAAAAAAACAGGTAAAGCTTCATTTGTTGGAGAGCTTTCTTTTGGCCCGAGAGGACAATCGCAATCTATTCCTGATGCGGCAGCTGGAGGTTCGTCTTTTAATATTCAAAACTTATATGTTAACTACGATTTTACCGATCAGTTTAGTATGACAGCCGGTTACATGGGTACATTCATTGGATATGAGGTAATCTCACCGGTTGGAAACTTTAACTATTCTACTTCATACCTGTTTACCAATGGCCCTTTCCAAAATGCGGGGATTAAAGCCACTTATAAATTCAGCGATAAAGTAAGTTTAATGGCTGGTTTATTTAACGATTGGAACGTTTACTCAGCTTCGAGAGGCGTTTCGGCTATCGGTGGCCAGTTAATGGTTGCTCCTGTTGAAGGCTGGACTGCTTACATCAACGCCTTATCAGGGGCTGGTTTTGGCGGGTATGGAACGATTATAGATTTAACTACTTCGTATCAAATTACAGAGAAATTTAAATTGGGTTTAAATGCCGCTAATTATGATATCAAAGATAGTTCGGTACCAGGAAGTTACGCAGGTGCAGCGCTGTACCCTCAATTTGCTGTATTGGATGCAGTAACTTTAGGTTTAAGAGGTGAGTACTTTAAATTTAAAGCCGCGGGTGCAGTTCCGGCTACTGCTTTTACTGCAGTAACACTTACTGCAAACATTAAATCTGGTGGTTTAACATTTATCCCAGAAGTAAGATTAGACCATAACAGTGATAAACCGTTCTTTAACAAGAGTGGTGCTGTAGCTCCAAATGGTGGCCAGTTTTCTTTGGCAGCAGTTTACGCTTTTTAAGGAAATAAAAATGTTAATATAAGGCCGTTCCGATGTAAAATCGGGACGGCTTTTTCTTACCTTTAAATATTTAGAATTGTCTATTAACCGATTTCAAATGAAACACCTTCTTTTTATTACTCTTGCTTTTCTTTCCATTCAATTATCCGCACAACAGAAACAGTTTTCTAAAGATGATAACGGTAAATTTATCTATTATAAGGTGGTAGATTCGCAAGTGGTAAACAAAGATACTTTACTGCAAAGGGCCAAATCTTTTGTTAACGTGGCTTATAAAAAATCGATGACGCAAGAAACTATTACCGATTCTTCTGTGCTGGCGAAAGGAACTATGGTGATCGATAAAACAATTTTAGTGGCGGGCCATCCAAGCGGAGAAATGAGTTTTAATTTTGTTTTTGAGGCACGTAATGGCAAATACCGGTTCTGGTTAACTGATCTGCTTTTTATCCCATACCAGCGAGACCGTTACGGGAATTTTGTTGCCACAACTAAAATTGGAGTGCCTTTAGAGCGTACACCAGGTAAACTTAGCGCTGGTGCATGGAAAGATATTTTAAATAGCGCCTATAACAAAATAGAAAAATTTGGCGATGACTTTAAGAAGTATTTAGCAACCAGTAGGGTAGAGATAACCAAAAAGAAAACTGAAACCATTTCTACCAAAAAATGGTAAAAGCTTCAAGTTAAAACTTACCGAAAAGTTCTTCAACTTTCTGATAACGGAACTTAAAAATCTCATTGATTTTATTATTCACAATTACCGCATTTGCGATGCTGCCAATCGGTCCCCAACCTATGCTATAGTGTAACGTATCGTGCATTAAAACTCCTCCGTCTATTTTTTCGAAATGGTGTTGATGGTGCCAGAAAGCAAATGGGCCGAAACGCTGTTCGTCTATAAAATATTCTTTATCCTTTACATGTGTAATTTCGGTGACCCAGCTCAATTTAATTCCAAATAAAGGAGAAACCTTGTAGGTAATAATTAAACCCGGATACATTTTGGTGTTGGCCATATTAGGCGAGGTAACATCAAAAGTCATGTCTTTTGGGGTAATCTCTGCCAGGTTTAAGGGCGAAGAGAAAAAGTCCCATGCAGTAGCTAAATCTATTGGAAGTTTCTGCGTAAATTCTAATCTATATGTTTTCAAGTATTTGTTTTAAGGGACAACAACAAAGATGCGGTTTTGTTGGGTTTAACCGCATAGTTTATATAGATAAAGCGCAGCGCTAGGAATTATAGATTAGTCATTCCCGCGAATGCCTACTTTGTGGACACAAAAACTGAAATTATTTTTAGTGCTCTGTGCCGCACGGCATCAAACTTTTGAGGCATCAAAAGTATGCAAAACCGAAGCGTTAGTGGAGCTCATTCATGGCAAGTAAAACAATAATAAAACATGAATAAATGCTTAGTCAATCCAGGCAAGGAGCCTTTTGCACAATCCCAATACACATCAAAAAACAGCGGCACTTTGTTTTGTGTTTGTTGTGCTACCTGAAAGTTTTTGCAAACTTTGAAACACAAAACCACTGCGTTTGAGGTTTGGTAGAGCTAATTGTTCTGTTGTGCACCTGTTTTTTGATTTTCCTGGCTCTTGAGATTGACGGACGTGCTTCGGAAAAGCCTATTCTTTTTCAAAGCAAGCCAGCATAACGCCTTAAATAATTCTAATAAAGACGTATCACAGGGTAGTTGCGGACGGGAACAAAATAGTGCTCAATGAAGCTTATTCCATTACGATTATTCGAAATGGTGACACTAGACTTCTGACCTCCGACCCCTGACTTCCGAACTAAACCATCATCCCTCTTCCATCTCACATTTTCCCTCTTAATGCACCATCTTATCTGCGCAGGTGGAGCTTGCAAATGCTTCCGGTTTAGCTTTAAAAATAAAGCCCATGCTTAAAATATACCCCATGGCATCATTTAGCGCTTTGTTGGATTTAAATAACGGACTGGTATTGATATCTGCATGTACTTCTAAAGCCACATCATAAATGTCAAGTAAATCGCAAATGGAATAAGCGGTTTCGATAGATTTCTGTACTTCCATTAACATTCTTTCTTTGATGCTTACCTGCTGCGTACTCTTTTCCTGATGGATGTACATAAAACCGCCATGATGTTCTCTTAAGAGCACAATCACAGTTGCAAAATCAGTTACTGCACCTTTTACCTGCGAATCGGTACCGATGCAAACTTTAAGTTTAAAGCCATTTTCACTTTCTCTGATAATCGCATTTTCTACTTCTTCCAGGATTGAAGATTGAATAATTTCACCACTAAATTTTTTCCACGTCATACATTGTATTTTTTGAGGTTAACGAATGGTAATCAGGTTTTTATAAAAATAAGCGCTAAAAATTAAATATATGTTAAGCCAGGATTGTTTATTTGCTAACAAAAAGTTAGTTATCAACAAGTTAGTCATAATAGTTTGGATGAACTTCTAATTTGTTGAAACAAATTATTATTCGGTCCGTTAATATTTATACAATCATTTAAAATTCTTAATTATGAGAGCAGAATTAATTCAAGAGCTCCAGTTATTACAAAATAGCAGAGCGAATAAATTTGTAGATGAACTGGCAGACAAAATCTTATCTTCGGTTGACGCCGTCAATGAAAAGGTATTATCTTCAATGTCTAAACGTGGCAGCATGTTAATGTTGCTTGATAAAAGACTCAACTTTTCTACCCTTCGGAAGCTGCGGAGCAGATTTTTAAAATCCTAACTAAGGCTACCGTTTTCGCCCTGAAGAGAAATGATTACCTTTACGGCGGAATGATGGAAAATGCCTTAAAAAAATTAAACATTTCTGCACTTAATGAGATGCAGGAGTCTTCTGTAAAAGCAGCTAAGACTGGTAAAGATGTAATATTAATAGCGCCAACGGGTTCAGGGAAAACGTTGGCCTTTTTATTGCCCTTGCTTTCCAATTTAAAAACGGGAGTTAAAGGCGTACAGGCTTTGGTTCTTGTTCCTTCAAGAGAACTTGCACTTCAAATTGAGCAGGTTTTTAAACAAATGGGCACTTCGTTTAAGGTAAACTGCTGTTACGGCGGCCATGCGGTAAGGATCGAAAAAAACAACCTCGCACACCCACCAGCTGTCCTGATCGGAACACCTGGCAGGATCGCTTACCATTTAGAGCATCAGAACTTTGACGAATCTTTTATAGAGACCTTAGTTTTAGATGAATTTGATAAAGCACTGGAGTTTGGCTTTGAAAATGATATGTCCTATATCATTGGCTCGCTGCTTTCTTTAAAACAGCGTATACTTACTTCTGCGACTAAAATGGAAGAAATTCCGGCTTTTGTAAAGTTAAATGCACCTGTTGAAGTTGATTATTCAAAAAATATAGAAGCAAAACCAGATCTAAAGCTCAAAAAAATAACAGTACCTGCAGCCGATAAGTTAGATTACCTATTCAGATTACTGAGTAAAATAGGCAGCAAAAATACATTGGTATTCTGTAACCACAGGGAAACGGTAGACCGGATAAGTGACTTACTGTTCGAAAATGGTTTAGGGCATGATGTTTTTCATGGCGGAATGGAGCAATTTGATCGAGAAAAGGCACTACTTAAATTTAGAAATGGTAGCCATCGGATTTTAATCACCACAGATCTGGCAGCACGTGGCCTCGATATACCGGAAGTGGAACATATTGTACACTATCAATTGCCCTATACCGAAGATGCCTATATTCACCGCAATGGTCGTACGGCGCGCATGCATGCAAAAGGAACAGCCTACGCCATTTTAACAAGTGAAGAAAACTACAAATACCTGCCTGATGATATTGAGGAGGAAGTTTTAGAAGACCGGTATGTTTTACCACAAGAGAGCGATTGGGTTACCTTATACCTGGCTCATGGTAAGAAAGATAAAATTAATAAAATTGACATTGTGGGCCTGTTTTTACAAAAAGGAGATCTGGTAAAAGAAGATTTAGGACTAATAGAAGTTAAAGATACAACCAGTTATGTAGCTGTAAAACGAAGTAAAATAACCCAATTGTTAAAAAAACTAAACGGCGAAAAAATTAAAGGAAAGAAACTTAAATTAGAGATAGCAAGTTAGAAGATAAGTCCGCAGTTGGAAGTCTGGATAGCTAAATCAAAATTTTAGGCATTTTGCAACATTAAAACATTATAATCCTTACCATTAGCAATGAGCAATAACGATATATTAAAAAAACTTAGAGTAGCCTTATCACTTAAAACAGAAGATATTATTACCATCTGCGACTTGGTGGGTTTTAAAGTGACAAAGGCAGAGCTGGGTGATATTTTCAGAAACGAAGACCACGAGAATTTTAAACCTTGCGGCGATCAGATTCTGCGCAATTTTTTAAATGGTCTTGTAATTTATAAAAGAGGTCCGAGGGATGAGAAAAAGCAATAATTTATGCTTTTTATTATTTTTTATACTGATCACATTTTCCTTTAACGCTCTCTCTCAGTCTCAGTTTAAAATAAGTGGTAATGTAATCGATTCTTTAAAGAAGCCTATCGAAGGCGTAAATATCCGGTTGATTACTGATCAGGATACCCTCCGCTCAAATTCTGATGCGAAGGGAAACTTTGTATTTACAAAAGTAAGCCGAAATAAATTCTATCTTTCCGTTACTGCATTGGGTTACAAACCTTACGCGTCGCTCTACGAAATCGAATCTTCAAAAAAAAAATCTGATCTGGATCCAATTGTGCTCAAAATGGAAAGTATCCGCCTTGATGATGTGGAGGTTAAAGTAAAAGTAGACCCTATCAAAATTAAAAAAGATACTATAGAATACAATGCAGGAGCCTATACCATTAGGGAAAACGATAAGGTTGAAGATCTTTTAAAGCAATTACAGGGCATTGAGGTTGATGATAAAGGCGCTGTTACGGCAATGGGAAAAAAAATGACCAAGCTGCGGGTTAACGGCGAAGATTTTTTTACCAGCAATGTAGAAGATTACATCAGGCAGTTACCGGCAGATATCATTGCCAAGCTACAGGTGATTGATGATTATGGTGATGAAGCGAATTTTACCGGGATTAAAACCGGTACTCCTCAAAAAATGCTGAACCTGGTTACCAAGCCTGGTATGGATAAGGGCGTTTTTGGGGGAATGAGTGTGAATTCTGCCACCAATAATGCGCATAACCTGGGAACCAACGGCAGTATCTGGAAAAAAACAAAACAGATTGGTTTTGGCGGTCGCTACGGCATTACCAATAATGAGTTTGCCAAATTGAATAATGGAGCCTTAAAAGGTAATATCAGAGATAAAATATCGAAAGAATTTAGTGTTAATGGCAGTTATGATTTCAGTAACGGAACCAGTAAATCTATACAGAGTAATTACCTTGAGACATTTAATCCGCAGGGAACCATCAACGACTTAAGAGAAAGTGCTAATAATTCCAAATCGCTGACCAATAACATTAACCTGGGGTTAAACGGAGCTACAAAAAAGAATTATTTCAATGCTTCCCTGGCTGGCTCTTTGGCCGATACCAGGAACGATGCTTTTTCTACCTCTAATAAAACAGGTTATATCAAGCAGGACCTTATTTCCAATTCAGGTTCCCGCAATAGCAATCCAGATCTTAACGGAAGCATCAACTGGTCGCGGCGTTTGGCTAATAACAAGCGTTCGCTTTCTATGGGTTTCAATTTTGGCAGCAGTGCCGGAAATAGCAACAGTACCATTAATGATATCATCCGTTATTACAACGAAACTACCAATGTACTGGTTAAAGATTCATTATTGAACCGTTTGGTGGATAACAATACTGCAAATTCGAACTTCGGCGGAAATATCCAGTTTTCAAACTCCTTAAAAAGGGCAAATGATACCAGTGGATATAGTTTTATCAACTTTTCCTACCGCTTTTCAGTAAGCAGAAGCCGCAATCTGCAAACTACTACGGTGACCAATCCTTTAGGAAATCGATTTGTGGTCGATTCCTTGGGACAGGATTACGTATCCAATTTTATTAACCAGAACTTCAGCATCGGTTACAATACCAACAGCAACAGGATCAGCTATAATTTTGGGCTGAATTTTTCGCCGAGTATCATTATTGGAAAGTACCAGAATACAGGGCAGGAACTTAAAAACTATCAGTTAAATTTTTCTCCTTCGGCCAATTTAAGCTATCAGATTAAAGATAACGGAAACCTGAGTTTTGGTTACAATGGCTATACCAGCTCACCTGATTTTAATAAACTGCAACCTATAAGGAATAATAATGATGTGCAGAACCTGATTATCGGTAACCCGGATCTTAAAGCAACAACGAGTCATACGGCTGATTTTAGCTATAATAAATTTGGGCTTAAATCGGGCTTGAGCATTATGGCAGGTTTATCAGGTAGCTTTGCTATCAATAGTGTGGTGAGCAATACGGTTTTTCTTCGGGATACGCTAAACAGTTTGAAACAACAAACCACTTATGAGAATGTGAACGGCATTTATAACATCGGCGCTAATTACTCCGTAAACAAAAGGATGCTGGATAATAAACTTTCCCTATCCATAAACGGAACTATTGCCTACAGCCACAATGTTTTTTACACCGATAATGTACTTAACCGCAGTAGTGGCATCAATGTTTCTAATGGTTTTAAATTTAACCTCAACCAGAAAAAATATGCTTTCAATACAAGTGCATCTTATAGTTTTAGTTCCAATACCTATTCTGTAATGAACCAGAACATCAAAAATGTGCAGGTTGTGGCATTGAGTGGAAGTGCAAGCTGGATTCCCGGTAAACGCTTTAGGGTAAATGCATCGGCTTCTAAAAGTTTAAATTTTGGATATAGTTTATATGCCGGAAACCCTTTATTGGTAAATATGGGATTGAATACTTCCTTCCTGAAAGGTAATAAATTGCTTTTTTCTGTCCAGGCGAATGATTTGTTTAATCAGGGCGCTCTATTCAGCACAAGCATTACCAACAATTCTATTTCTGAGAACAGAACAAGGTTTATCAGCCGTTTTATACAGGCAACATTGAGTTATAACCTCAGCCAGTTTGGGGGTAAAAAAGGCAGATTGAACAGTAACATTAATACTGAAGAATAAATAGTTAAACCCAGATTATTTAGTTTAGTGTTTCGTTATATTTTGCAATTTACCTTATGAATAAAATCTTGTTTTGTATTTTACTGATTGCTAGCCATGCTTTATTCGCACAGGATCAGAAAGTAGATTCGTTAAACAATAAACCTCAAAAAGAAAATTTTGCCGACGATTGGGCAGCGTTAACGAAGTATCAGAAAGAAAATGAGCTTTTAACACCACCAACCAGAAAAGAAAAAAGGGTTGTTTTTTTAGGGAGTTCTATTTTCGAATTTTGGAAACAGAAGGATCCTGAATATTTTAGCCGGAATACTTACGTGGATAGGGGAATAAGCGGACAGATATCGCCGCAACTGCTGATCCGTTTTCGGCAGGATGTGATTAACCTTAAACCAAAAGCGGTGATTATTTTGGCAGGTAGTAATGACATTGCAGGCAATACAGGCCATGTGACGATAGATAAAATTATGGATAATATTAAATCGATGGCAGAACTGGCAAGGTTACACCGTATTAAGGTAATACTTTGTAAATATTTGCCTGTTTATGAATATCCATGGAATAAGCAGATTAAGGCAGCCGATATCATTGTTGATTTAAACGAAAAAATTGAGACCTATGCCAAAGAGAGAAATTATACCATTTTGGATTACTGGACACCATTGGTTGATGAAAGAAAAGGCCAGCGTGCCGAATTGACGGTTGATGGGGTTCATCCTAACCTCGCTGGTTATAAAATAATGGAAGGGGTAACGGATGTGGCGATCAAAAAGGCTTTGAAAAATAGACACTAATCGGTAAATGCTCTTCGACTCCGCTACCATCGGCAGACCCTATCAGTACGGTCGTCATTCTCGCGCAGGCAGGAATCTTAAAGCGCTTGCATTACGATTATTCATAAGTTTCCCTTGTTTCAAAGGTATTCATGAGCACTCCGTGGTTCCCAATCAAGTTGGGAATGACGATTCCTCGGAGCCTATAATCCGCTAAAAAATCTGTTATTCATATTATTTAATAGTAAATTAAACCCTCAGGGTGATAACCGCGTGGGGTATTCCATGTTTTCTGTGACTATATATTTAGATTCAAATAGAAACGTCGTCATCTCGACTGAAGCGCAGCGAAACGGAGAGATCTGCATGGATAGATTTCTCGACTCCGTTACACTCCGCTCGAAATGACGATAGCTTGATGGAGCAACTGCATAAATAAAAACTACCTTTCCTTTGCTGTCATTTTAAATGCAGTGAAGAATCTTTAATAAATAGGAAACTAATAAAATCCTTAATTGCCATTCGTAATGACATGCGACTTTTCTTTTAATTAATTTTCAGTAATATTTGAAAGTTTAATAAATTTAATTTACTTTTACATCGTGAAAGAGAAAATGAGATAGAAAGATTTACACAATGCCTTAAAAAGGCTTATTTTTTTAATCTTTATTTTCAATTTTTACTGAAAGTTAAATAATTAAATTATTCGTTATGGACTACAATATACTCGGATATGCCATCTTTATAACGGTTATCGTATTCATCATCGTAGTGGTAGGGAAGATATGTTACCGCAATGGAAATATCTTTGTAGCCGAACTCATTCCCGATCACCTTGATCTCTGTCAACAGATTAATAAGTCACTGTTGGTCTCTTATTACCTGGTCAATATTGGCTATTGTGCCATGACATTGGTAGGGTGGGAAACGATCCTTTCATCGCAGCAGCTTGTAGAAGTGATGGCGGTAAAAGTGGCGACTATTGTTTGCATCCTGTCTATTCTTCATTATTTAAATATCTATTTGCTTACCAAAACCATTCATAAATTAATAAAATAACACTTAAACTTTTCATTATGGAAACGACAAAAATTTTAATCGGCTATGCATTTTATTTACCAATTGCACTTTTTTTGACTTTTTATGTTTCAAAAACGCTGTTCAAAAACAGTAAGATATATATGCTGGATATTTTTAAGGGAAGGGAAGAGATTGCCAACGCAACGAACAAACTTTTTGAAACGGGTTTTTACCTTTTGAACATTGGTTTCGCACTCCTCATTATGAAGATTACGATCAGCGCAAACGATTACCGCAGTCTGGTTGAAGCGCTAAGTTCTAAAATAGGTGGCTTTGCCATTTACCTGGGCATTATGCTATTTATCAACCTGTATTTCTTTTTCAGGGGCAAACGTAAAGCGAAAGAAAACCAAAGGCCAAATCCTTTTCAGCCATCTATATAATGGTATGCATAAAAGAAGTCAAGTTTTTAAAACTTGACTTCTTTGAGAACAGTAACACATTTAAATAATTGAAACTTTAGATGCGATTAAGTTATATCTTATATCTATGCTAATTTATTTTCAATCTCTAAGAATATTTCCAGTCAAAGACAATTAATAATTTTTTATTAACGCAATCATCTCAAACAAAAAAGTCCCGATTTTATCGGGACTTTATATTAATCTAATTTTTTATATCTGATGCGTTTTGGGGTAACATCACCCAGGCGTTTCTTGCGGTTTTCTTCATAATCTGAGTAGTTACCTTCGAAGAAATAAACTTCAGAGTTACCTTCGAAAGCAAGGATGTGTGTACAGATCCTATCCAGGAACCACCTGTCGTGACTGATCACCACAGCACAGCCTCCAAAGTTTTCTAGAGCTTCTTCCAGTGCACGCAAGGTATTTACGTCGATGTCATTGGTTGGCTCATCCAGTAGCAATACATTGGCTCCTTTTTTCAAGGTAATGGCCAGGTGTACACGGTTACGCTCACCACCCGATAGAATACCAACTTTTTTCTGTTGATCGCCACCATTAAAGTTGAACTTTGAAACATAAGCACGTCCGTTAACGGCTTTAGTGCCCAATTGTATATTGTCTAATCCATCGGTGATGTTTTCGTATACCGTTTTATCTGCATCTAAATCATTGTGCATCTGATCTACATAACCTAGTTCAACCGTTTCGCCTACCCGGAAAGTACCCGCATCTGCTTCTTCCTGTCCGGTAATTAAACGGAATAAAGTGGTTTTACCTGCACCATTGGGCCCAATAATCCCTACAATACCTGCTGGAGGAAGGGAGAAGTTTAAATTATCGAATAATACTTTGTCGCCATAAGCTTTGGTAACGTTTGTGGCTTCAATAACCACATTCCCCAAACGTGGACCTGCAGGGATGAACAGTTCTAATTTATCTTCTCTTTCTCTGCCATCTTCTGAAGCTAATTTATCGTAGTTGGCTAAACGGGCTTTAGATTTTGCATGACGTGCTTTTGGTGCCATGCGTACCCATTCCAACTCACGTTCTAATGTTTTCTGGCGTTTGCTTTCTGTTTTCTCTTCTTGTGATAAACGTTTTGCTTTCTGATCTAACCAGCTGCTGTAATTTCCTTTCCAGGGAATGCCTTCGCCGCGGTCTAACTCTAAAATCCATCCGGCAACGTTATCCAGGAAGTACCTATCGTGGGTAACTGCAATAACGGTTCCTTCGTAATTTTGCAAAAATTGTTCTAACCAATCGATACTTTCAGCATCCAGGTGGTTGGTAGGCTCATCCAATAATAATACGTCAGGATGTTGAAGCAATAAACGGCACATGGCCACCCGGCGGCGCTCCCCACCTGATAATACACCAATTTTAGTATCCGGATCAGGACAACGTAAGGCATCCATGGCCCTTTCTAATTTCGAATCAATTTCCCAGGCACCTAGGGAATCGATTTTATCCTGAAGTTCACCCTGTCTGGCCATTAACTTATCCATTTTATCCGGATCAGAATAGTTTTCTTCCAAACCAAAGGCCTCATTCACTTCTTCGTATTCTTTTAAAATGGCAGTAACTTCGGCAACGCCTTCTTCAACCACCTCGCGAACGGTTTTTTCGGGGTCTAAGATCGGCTCCTGCGCTAAATAACCCACCGAATAACCAGGTGAGAAAACGACCTCGCCCTGGTAAGATTTATCTAAACCGGCAATAATTTTTAAAAGAGACGACTTACCAGAACCATTTAAACCGATAACTCCGATTTTGGCTCCGTAAAAGAAAGAAAGGTAAATATTTTTTAAAACCTGTTTTTGTGGCGGGTAAATTTTATTTACTCCTGCCATTGAAAAGATTATTTTCTCGTCAGACATGTTAGCTTCTTATTTTAGAATGTTTAAAGGCAATTTTGTTTCGAAAGGGGAATTTTATACTAAAAATCTGCTTTTTAAAATTCGCCCCAAGTTCCGAAAGTGGCAATGCCAAGACCGGTTACAAAGATAGAAACAACAAGCCCATTACAAAATGGTTTGTTAAGTATATATCCTAAATTTGATGATGGATGGATCACATTTTGTAATATCGAAGTGAAGAACTGGTATATATGTAGGTTCTTATTAATTACAAGTTTATCTAATTTAAAGGTAATCATCTGAAAGACCTTTAGCTACTGCTATCGTGGAACGGATTTAGCAACAGATCAAAAAATCTGGTTAAACCAATAATAGCTAATTTATGAAGCAATAGGCTTACTCGCTAAACTTCATCATCTTTTCTTCCGGGTGCTATTTTAATATTATTTTTTGCTCAGGATGTTTATTCGAAATGATAAAAATATTATATTCGTGAATCAGTAAATTGCTCATGATGCAATAACTGTTCAGAATTATCCCGCGGTAATTCTGAAGGAACAATCCGGATATGCAACGCTCTCAAGTCACAACTCTTTCTCGTTGCAGCTGTATTGCCTAAAGACCAATCTTTTTGTTAGCCATAAAACGGCTAATGTTAAGTTGTGTCTAAAAAATGTATTTAACGACCATAAATATAGTTGATATGCAAAAAACAATGACCCCAATGTGTGCTTTGAGAAGCTTAGCCAGATACAGGCCAAATGGTAAGCCAACTTTTGCAGGTTCATATTTTTGTTTTAACTGTAGCGCTATTAATTATTGAAAACATTAATGGTTGGTGATTGATGGCTTAAGCAAGCTACACCGATCTGCTAAATAATCTTATCATAACCAAAAGTGGAGACCAGAGACCACAGCGCAAACGGGGCATCATCCGAAAAGCCAAAAGAGTAGGAAAATTAAAAATTTAAAAAAAAATGAGTGCAATGAGTCTTCAATTGGGCGTACAGTTCCAATTACTTAAAACCAAATTAGTAGCAATTTATGAGAAAACAGGAGCGGAATCTTCTTTTCTTTTAGCACCTATGGATATCAAGGAAGTTAACAGCGTTAGCTTAAAAGAGATGAAAGATGATTTTAAAGCTGCTTTTAGTAGCGAAATTACCGCAAAGCAAATAGAAGATAGCCTTACCGCCATAAGTAACGAATCTAATGGTGAAAATAAATTTAATTTAGAGAACTTAAAATTTACATTAAAAACCGCTTACATCTATAAAAAAGGAAATACAAAGGAGTATGCCTTTGCCATTGAGGTTGATTGTGGAGATGCCATTCCTGATTTAGGGTTTGTGAAAATAGAAAAATTGGCTTTTAAAATCTGGAATACCAACAAGAATGTGATATTGCAGCAACTGAATTTAGATACCATTGAAAATTTAGTTAAGAAACTTGATGCACCTGAAAAAAAAATAGCCGAAGCATAATAATATTAGATGATTAGTATCAGCTAATTTGATCTGTTTTCTTTTAAGCACAGCCGCAAGCGCATAATTTTTTGATTTCAAATGAGTAACCATACCAACTTCGCTTTTTCGGCTACCGGGAAGATTTTTGAGTTAGATGCATCAGTAACCATTATTGTAAGGAACAATGAAAAATTGATTTTAGGAGAGCTTGACACCAGTCGGGCTAAAATCAAAGATTTATTGAACAACAATGAATTGGGCGTTAATGGGCTGTCTGGGCAATTTACGCTGTTTAATAACTTACCCGGAACTTTTAAAGCACAGGTGCTTAAATCTGCCGATATCTGGTCGGTGGTTATTCTGTATAACAAAAATATAGCAGGTGGCAAAGCTTCGATTTATGTCAATGCGGTTGTGCTGGCGGATACTAAACAGTTGGCTTTAAGCATAGATACCGATTTTTTTAAGGATGGAAATGTATTAGAGCAGTTCATTTATGACACAATGACTTTTTTTGCTATAAAAAAAGTAGCATTAATCGTTAGAAATAAATCTTCCCTTGCCATTAACCAATATTTAAACCGAAGCGCATCAGATTATTTTCCTGGGATGGTCTTGTCAGATCGCTACGGTAAGTATCAATTGGTTGCCAACTCATTGTTTGATTTGGAAAATAGTGATAGTGCATTTGGATCGGGGCTTTATCAATTAACTGGCCTGGATCATATTGACTTGGTCATAGCAGCATCGCTGAACACTTCAAAATTTGAGGCGATGCTCATCAGTGCAAATATCAAAAAGGATGGTTATGAAATTGAAAATTTATATTTCGGGATTAAAAATGATAATGGGTTCTACCTAGAGGCTGGAGGGAAGCTTAATTTTCCTTTGAAAGATGATGTATTAACCTTTGTTCTTGCCGGAAACCTATCCGTTTCCTCCTTTACCTTGTCTGCTTCTTCAAACTATAAGATACCATTAAACACCAGGATTAGCCTGAGCGATTTAGGCTTGATGATTGGCGTAGGGGCAACAGGAATTACTTTTGGGATGACTGGTAGGGTAACAACCAATAATATTTCCATTTTTGCAGGGTTTATTGTTAGCCAGGCTAATATCGGACTAATTACAGCAGCCATTACCTCTACCAAGGGAAGGACTTCCTTAAAGGACATCATCGTAGATATTGCGGAAGTTGATTTTCCTGGAATAGAATTTCTTGATGTGGTGGCTTTAGCCGATTTTGAAATCAATAATGCTAAAATGCCTCACTGGAACCCAGAAGAGGCCAATAAAGCAGAAATCTTAAATAATTTTAATTCGAGCCTGCCTACTGAACTCGCTATATCCGGTGTAGAAAATCTTCAGGTTTCTGCTTTGGGAACCAGCCGTCAGTCCATTTTTACCGATACTTCAACCATGCGGCATTACCGGGTGGACTCATCGGGAGCTATTTCTTTAAACTGCCAGCTGTTTATATGCACTCAGCCTACCAGAATTGGGAACTATCAGATGAATGTCGGTTTTTTTCTGTGTGGCACTATCGAAATCTTTAATGTAAAGGCTAGAGGACTCTTTCTTTTAGAGCCTGGTAATGCTATTCTGGCATTGATTGAAATTTCAAAAATTGAGATCAAGGGAATATTTGAATTGACAAGGTCACGAAAAACAATGCCTATGGAACCTATAGAAGGTGGACTGGCTGGTGCCCTGATAAAAGCAGATGCCCAAGGCCCCGTACTGTATTTAAATATCAACCGGGCATCAAAAAAACTCGAATTTTATTTAAGTGCTTATGTGAATATCTTAAATATCTTTCAGTTAGATGCCTTGATTCTTCTTAAAGACAGAAAGGTGTACATTGATCTTGAACTGCAATACGTTGGCTTTAAAATCTTATTCCATTTAGATGGAAACTACGCAGATTTTTCGAGCAGTGGATTTAGTTCACGTTTGGTATTCGATACCAGTGGATTTATCAAACTTTTGGAAGAAGCCCAGAATGCCGTGCGTGATGCGGCCAGGAGCGTGCAAAACTCTATAGAAAATGCAAACCGGAAATTAACCGAGGCGCAACAGCAGATTTTAAATCTGAGTAACACGATTAATGAATATAATGATTACATCCGGGGTTATCTTGACAGAAGAGAAGATGCTTCCTGGTGGCGCGTTGATGAAAAAATTTATTATTCAGCTCAGATTTTATATTATGAAACCTTAAAGGTAGGTGTGAATGTGGCTATCGGCGTAGCCTATGGTGCTTTGGAAATAGCAAAGGCCGCACTAACCCTTGGAGGAAAGGTCGCATCAGGAGCTTTAGAGGCGGTAGCTAATATTTTAAGTGCCATTACCAGGTTACTTTGGATCAAATCTTTTGTATTAAGTATGGAATTTACGTCTAATGCCAGGAAAATAGAAGCGGAGCTTGAGTTAACTGTTTTTGGAAATGATATCAAGTTAAAAGGTTCGTTGGATGTAGATAAAGCGATGAACGATATTGGTGCTTTGATCACTGGTTTTGTGAAGGATAAACTATCTGCTAAAACGCAGGAAGTGACCTCAAATATCAATAATGGTATTTTTAGAACTTTAAGTTCAGAAACGGATTATAATTTATTAACGCCTAAATTGCAAAGCATTGCGCAAAATAAAAAGGACTATTATGACTTACTGGAATTTCATGACATGATAGAAGATTTCCTGATCGAATCGAATAAGAAATACCTGGATGAATATGAAAAACAACCTGATGATTGGCAACGAAACATTTGCGAAATAGAAGAGGTGAAACTCAAAAATGAAGTGATACAGCGCCAATGTGTGGAAGCCTTTGATGATGAATTTGTAAGTTCATTGGATGAAGTAATTACATTGGTACGCGATAACCAGGTTAGGGCTACAAATTCTGAATTGGACCAACAGATGAACGATTTATTAGATCTTGTTAGGGACATAAATAATCAGAAAACAGTTGCAAGAAGTTTAAGGAACGAAAGACGTTCTTTGTTTTCAAGAGTAGAGAACGTTATTGAAGATAATAATGAAGTTAAAAGATCATTTAAGGCCAACAGCGATTTTGATATAGATCTAGCCAATGAGAATTATGCAGATGGATTATCAGAATTGTTAAAGAAAACATTCCCAGATAATACGAATGAATATGGTGAGGAATTTAAAGATGCTGTGGCCGCAGCCATTTATCAATTTAGAAATCCTCCACAAGTTAATCCAAGAAGATAATGGGCTTCATTAGAAAAAGTCGCCATTTACTGTTAATACTAGCTGGATTAATATTTTATGCTAATATCAGCTATGCTCAAAACCTGGAGCCTAAGCGCAGTTTTGTGCTGCTGATTTATATGAATGGATCAGACCTGGAAAGCAAACATCAGTTGGCGAGTGAAGACATTAACGAAATTATCAATTCCTATAATAACGTTGATGATAACTTTGCAACGGTGATTTTGCAGGGAGGAACTAAAAAATGGCAATTCTCTGAGCCGATTTCCAGCGATAGCCTGACCTATAGTAAGGTTACTAAAAATGGGTTTGAAAAAGTAAAAGTTACAGCCAACAAAAGTATAGGAGACCCATCAACCCTGGTTGATTTTATTGCTTATAGCAAAAAGAACTTCCCTGCAGAAAGATATGGGTTGATTTTTTGGAATCACGGAAGAGGCAGTGTACATGGTTTTGGATATGATGAGTTATTTCCTGAAGATATTTCCCTGTCGTTACGTGAAATGGGAGAGGCTTTTGCTGATTTAAAACATAGCCAAAATGATTTGAACCTGGATTTTATAGGTTTTGACGCCTGTTTAATGGCAACCATTGAAACGGCTACGGTACTGGCACCCTATGCTGAATACATGGTGGCCTCACAAGAACTTGAACCTGGCAACGGCTGGAATTATAAATATATCATCAACTCCTTATCTACCAATCCAAATCTAAGCACAACTCAACTTCTGGAGGGAATTACAAAATCGTATATCGATACTTATTCGTCTCAACCTTATCTGCAGGCAACATTGTCTGTAATAGCGCTTAATAAAGTAGATGCTTTAAATATAAGTGTAGGAAAATTAATCAGTAACATTTCTGCAAATCTAAATTCAACGTATCCGCCTAAAGAAGCTTTTAGGCAGAAATCAAATTACCGGGCCAAGTCCAAATCATTCGGATTGCCTTCTTTTTCATTCGCGGCTGAAGATATGATTGATATTTTTAGCTTTTTTAAGCTGGCAGCTAAAAGTACAGACACATTGTTTAGCGATTTCGAGAAAAAAATGCGGGATGCAGTTTTATTCAATGTTTATTCAAAAAATTTGGATAAAGATGCCATTTCGGGGCTTTCGGTATATTTCCCTTATTACAATAGAAAAACGGCCAGTCAATTAAATGATTATTTGAAAACGCCTTTTAACATAGCGTTTGAAAAATTTATCGAAAATTATGTAGCTGAATTAATTGGGGGCGGTGCTGATAGCGTTTTTGTTGGTGATTCGGGAAGGAAGCTAAACGCAGCCATGTTGGTTAACACCAATAAGATTTACTTAAATATCAGAAGATTAACTGGAGACAGCACGCTGGTTTCGTATGGATTGGATGCCTACGATACCAATGTGGATTACCGTGGAAATATTACCTTGTATGGGGGTAATAAAAAATGGGATGCCAGGTGGATCAGCATTAACGATATCAATGTTTGTGTATTTATGGGACTTTCCAATCAATCGGGTGTATCTTACAATGTACCTGTGCTTTGGAATGGGAAACAAGCTGAACTTATGATCAAGTATTTTAATGTTGACGGGGAAAATCTGGCTAAAGTGATCGGATTTCGGGAGATTTCTGCTGATGGGATTACGGATAAGATTAAGGACCTTCAAGCACATGATGAAATTACTTTTCTGGGCCAAAATGCCCTGGATGAATCAATGAGTATTGAATTGGGTAAAATTACCATCACTGATCCTTCAGCTTTAGACATCAAGCTTTTAACCATGCCAAAAGGGAATTATCAGGTAGGATTTTGTATGGTTGATTTCTACGGAAATAAACACTATACCAAATTCGAAGATTATATAATCAATTAAAATGCCGTATTTAATACGCTTAAATAAATTAATAATTAACGATTGATCTGAGCTAAATTTAATCTTTTAGTTTGGTATTAAAACTTTTTAGCATTAGGTATAAATATATATGGAATTAACGACTCAACAACGCAACGAAAACATTTCTGCTGCAACTAATGCCTTACTTTTTGAAGACGACTATCTGCATATCAAAAATGCTATTGACCAGCTCCATTTGCTTTTTGCTGGCGTAACCGGGGTAAATGCAGGTAACATTACAGATCAAGATATTCATCTGCCAAGCGGTAAAGCAGTTTCGACCATTAAAGCTGCACATTGTCTTAAAGAATTGGAGCGCACACGTAGATTTATAAGAGGCATTTATCGTGCGATTAATCATTTATTAGATACAATACCCGGGCATACCATAAATATATTATATGCTGGTTGTGGTCCTTACGCCACACTGCTTACGCCTTTAACATCTCAATTTACCGCAGCGCAAATCAATTTCATTTTATTAGATATCAATCCTGGTTCGTTGGAAGCAGCAAAAAATGTTTATGAAAAATTAGGCCTTTCAGACTATGTGGCCGATTATGTTTGCACCGATGCCACTACTTATAAATTTCCTGATAGTGTTAGTATTGATATGGTAATTTCAGAAACCATGCTAAATGCTTTAAAGAAAGAACCGCAAGTGGCAATCATGAACAATTTAATTCCACAAATGCGTCCAGAGGCTATTTTTATTCCGGAAGAGATAACTGTCGAAGCGGTATTAACACGATGGGAAGAAGAATACAACAGTTTTACAATACCTGATTATCAGCCAAAAAGGATAAGAGTAGGGTTGGTATATTGTGCAAGCCGTGAATTCAAGCTTCCACAGCCAGTGGTTTTACAGGTGCCTGCTTCGGAAACCCATAAAAGACTTGATTTATTTACGCAAATCACGGTATTTGGTAAAGAGGTCCTAAATACTTACACTTGCAGCCTTACAATGCCACTAGCGGTTTGTGAATTACAAAATCAAAAGGAGGGTATAACAATCAAATTTGAGTATGTAATGTCTGATAACCCTGGCTTTACCTATACGATTTAAAGATGGCATTAAGTACCGGCAGATATGCCTTCTACCGGTGCTTTTAATTATTAATCCAGGTTAATTATGATCACTTTCCGGTGATGGACTTGTGTTATTCGATGCCTCTGCCGGGCTTTGGTATGTTAATGTACTGTTCGAAGAAGGCGCATTTGGTGGCTGTTGTACAGGATTAGTTACCGCCGGATTTACCTGTGAAACGGGAGGCGTAGCCTGTTGTTGTCCGGACCAAATATCAGATGATAGATTATTTGCTGCAGCAGAATCAATTGAAGGAGCGTTTTCCTGGGTTTTTAAAACTAAATAGGCAGCACTGCTTATGCCAGTAAGCCATAAAAGTGTCTGGCTCAGTTCGGGTAGGGCACATCCTGTTTTTATGCTGTATACTTTATTCAGAAAAATAATAACAGCAACGCCAGTCCATATAACTTTTTGAAAACGATGTACGCTGATGCCGTTATCATCAGAAAGAATATCTACAAAAAAGCCTTCAGAAGGACTGTTTTGATGGCGAAAACGTCCATCTTGTATTTCCCTTTTATCAATTATGGTACCACCTGCAGTTACACCGGCACTTATTCCCATTAACACTAATACTGTTTCATTTAGTCCTGTGTCATTACAATTACCCATGCAAAGCTGCAAATAAATATAGCTGCAGGAGATCACCACAGTCCATACACCTAATTGTACACGCGATAGACTAAAGGGATTGTTGCTCTTAAAAATCAGCAGCTTTTTTTGCTGTTTTAATCTCGCGGCATTGGCATTAAACAAATTCAGGTTATTTACATCATCACGAAGCAGGTTGGTGAACAAGGCCAAAGCAAAAAACGCGAGGATAATCCCTATAATTATGACAAGTGCTAAAGTTTTATGAAGATCATAAGTCTGTGCATTTCCTCTGCATCCTGTAGCAAGTACTGCCAAAATCATTATTAAACTGCTCTTTTTCATAATTGATGCGTTTATGGTAATGATGGATTGAATGGCGTTAAACGACTGAGCCATGAGTTCTGAAACTGTGCCTGGGAAGGATTCTGTTTAATAATATTTAGATAACGCTGTTTTCGAAGTGCAATAACCTGATTGTATAGTGCTTCCAGCGGAATACTGTTAGCTGCAGCAATAGTTTGTGGCCCAACTATGCCATCTACAACAAGTTTACCGGGCATAATATTGTTTATTGCCTGCTGTAAAAAACGGGAGGCGATACCTGTACCCATATTTACAGCCGTGTCAAATAACTGGTTGGCAAGCTGTTGGCTGTTTAAGTTGTCCAGACTGATCACATCCCAGAAATTCTGCTTATAAAATGATTGTACTTCGGCCTGTACTGCACTATTGGCAGCAAGTGTGGCATTTATATTGTTAGGATGTGTTAAAACGGCCTGATCTACCACTGGCCAACCACCCCAGTTAGGCCAGAAATTTCTTGCGATACCAGCGTAGGTTTCACCACCGCTATCATTTGGGTTATTGGCATAACCACCTTCGTTACCCATTGTAATTTTAAATGCAGAATTAAAAATTGCCATATTTAGATATAATTAAGTTTTTAACTTTTACTATCTACATGTCAATGCATTTCATATATAACCGACTGATGACAGTGGTTAAACCAAGATTGATGAGAGCACTAACGACCTGTTTCAAACTAATATATTGCAAATTTGATAATATCGTTGTTCTTGAACAGGTTATCTCAAATATAGCTTTTTACTTTTTATTAATTAGCAATCTGATACATAAAATTATGTGAAAATGTAATAATAAAATTTGCACAGCTGATTAAATTTAGCAGCATGTTATTATGATCTACATCCAGTTCTTCTGAGCAGTAAAATCAGCAGGCTGATAATTGATATATTGCACAAACCGCGGTTTTGACGAAGCATTTGGACTACTGCCATGTGGTAAAGCCTGATGCCAGATAATAAAATCTCCGGCCTCAGCAGCAATAGGTAAGCTACCCAGCGCATGCAGGTTTTCTGTTCTTGGGTTGGTTCCAGCAGGAAGGGCGCGGAGCCATTCTGATATGCGATGTTGAAACCCGGGAACCAGGGTAAAGGCACCCTGATTAGGTGCGGTATCTGCAAGGTACAGCAAGCCCTGCAGGTTAAATGGAATAGGTAAATCCAGGCTGCAATCCCAATGTAAATCGGGCCCTGTAAATTTCCATTTATCAGTCTCTGGTGGGTTAAAGCCTACGCGATCTGTTGTTACCCAGATATCGGTACGCTGCCATAGCTGTTCATAAGCCATTCTGATGCGTGCTGATTGCCTGTTTTTTTGTAATAAAGGGTGCTGAAATAATTGAACCATAATTCCTTGCCTCGAGGTATTGGGGCTATACCAAGTGTTAGCATCATCTAGATTTATTTTTAGAAAATCACAAATCACATCAATAGTGGCCTGGCAATCTTCTTTAGGAATCACATTTTTAAGAATCAGATAGCCATTTTCTGTCCAAAATACAAGTTCTTCCGCACTGAGTACTGATGGGATGGGTTGGCTAAGCCCTGGTGCCTCATTAAATAAGCTGTTAAATCTACTGATCTGTTCGCTTGTAGGGCTGCCTGAAGTATGCACAATCCATTTTTCAAATTCTTCAAATGCCGGGGCATATTGAAAAACGTAAGTGAGTGTTTGCTCAATGCCAAGACCCAATACACTCAGTAAGGTTTTATCCAGTTGCCATTCTTTTTTCCAAAGTTCATCGTCAAACTTGTTGACCCTTCTAAGCATTACTTTGCTCCAAAAACGCTTCAGGTGCATCAGGCCCGAAGTGCTGAGTGCTGTTGATTGTGGTAAAGTAAAATCTGATGTCATCTTTATTTCTCCGCTTTAGGGTTGATATACATATTTTGTTTACATATCCAGTTTATCATTTGTGGGAAAGACAGACTACTTTCCTGGCCTGAAGGATAGGTCATTCCATTCCATTGCAATAAAGGAACGCCGAAAAAATGGCCCTGGGTAAAGTTATCCACAAGGCTTTGCCCTCCGCCCTTGTATCCTTTATCATGAAATACGATATGAGGGTCAATATCCAAATGTACAGATGCAGCATATGACCAGGCTATAGCCATCATTTCGCCACCGTTATTGAGGTCGTTGCTTGGTAGCGAATCGCTCATATCCATGCGTATTTCAGCCGGCATACAGGCCAGGTGTCCAGCTTCGTGTAAAATGTCGCCGGGATACAACAGCTTTTCAGTGTCAATAATCAATACGCCATCTCTTAGTTTAAGACCAGGTAAAAAGGTATCTTCATTTATTTTCTCCAGCTGGTAATGTAAACCGATCTCAGAAATAAAGTCAAGAAGTTTAGCAATTAACTGATTATTGTTTAATTCCTTTTCCATTTGTTCTGCCAGATGATTTGAATGTGTTGTATTTGCCATTCTCAGGCTTTCAATTACCTGCTGTTCGGTTTCCGGGTCTTTTTTCAAAAAAACTGTTTTTTTCCTGCCTTCAGTAATCAGTTTGGTAAGCCAATCGTTTACCTTACAGTCAATAACCAGGTGTATCCGGTCAGCAATGCCATTATTTGCTACACGGTGTTTTATGTTCGCATTAATGTACCAGCAGTCGCCTTCGTTCATCATAATACGCTCTTCATCTACATAAAACTCAACACCTGGATTAGTGAATATGGGCACATGCAAACGTGCTTCTCCATGTTCAAAAGCCAGTTCAATATCTCTGTGTGCTTTAATGACTGATCCAGCACGAAGATTTAACAGTCGCACAGAAAGTTTTTCACAGTCAAGTTTCTCTAAAAAGCGGCAGGTTTCAGGTAGTTTATTTAATAGCGCTGTATTTTCAAAATTTTTGTGGCTAAAAAGATCGGCAAAAGGATTATCGCTGTTTCCACCGGGGGTACGCAAAGGTAAAACATGCCAGTTACCTGTATAATCGGCAGTATTGTAGTGCGGCATCCAATTATTGCCGGTTAATAAATCGTTCAATTCTTGTTGGAGCAAATGAACGTCAATATTGAGGTTTAATTTAGAGAAGCAAATCATGATACTTGCAAATTATGAAATTATTTAATACCAATACATCCATTGCGCCGGATAAAAAAAGCGATAAAGCTTCGGCAGGAGTTTCCACTATGGGCATTCCTTTGCGATTGAGGGATGTGTTTAATAAAACGCCGATGCCTGTTTTTGCTTCAAAATCACCAATGAGCTGATAAAACTCAGGATTGAATGCACTGGTTACGGTTTGTACCCGGCAGGTACCGTCTTGATGAACAATACCTTCGAGCTGGTTTTTCCATTCAGGCTTTATCTCATCAATCAATATCATGTATGGGCTTTCCCACCCATGAATAAAGTATTTTTGTACATCTTCAATTCTAACTGACGGAGCAAAAGGCCTGAAATCTTCCCTGAATTTTATTTTGCTGTTAATGTGGTTTTTTATACCCTTGATACGCGGATCTGCCAATATGCTCCGGTGCCCTAATGCTCTCGGTCCGAATTCGGCCCCACCCTGAAACCAGCCTATCACTTTGCCAAGCGCAAGTTCGGCAGCTGTAAGTGAAACAAAATCTGGTGTTTGCCTGATCAAAAATGACGGATTATCACTAATTCCTGCATCTGCTATGGCTCGTTCCACGTCATCATTGGCGTATCCACGCCCGAAAAAAACGTGGTCTGGAATGGTTCCTTTTGGCTGGCCCAGCATCTTGTGCCAGCCATAATAGGCACAGCCAATGGCTAGTCCGTTGTCTCCCGCTGCGGGCTGGGTGTATAGATTTTTTACAATGCCCGAACGGCGTAATTTATAATTGGCCACAGCATTTAGGGCCACTCCGCCGGCATAAGCAAAATTGGCATGCGGCTGAAGTTTAGACCGTTCCTGAAAGAGATAAATGATTGCCTTTTCAGTTTCATCCTGTACCCAGCGTGCAATGTCGGCATAGTGGGTAAAATCTTTTTTAAAAGCATCATATCCTGATGAGGGTTTGTTGAAATACAGATCCACATTTTCGTAAAATACTTCGATGATGCCATTCTCTAATTTAAACAGGGGTGGTTTTCCATTCAAAACACCATAGGGCGCCAGGCCCATCAGTTTCCCAACATCATTCAGGTTGCCAAAACAATAATGACTGGCCGCATGATAAAGTCCGCCTATGGAATGATAATTGGTTGGTAGTTTTAATGAAGCCGTGTTTTGATATAATTTAACTTCTGAAAAATCTTTAAACAGCGGAATTAAATCTTTCCCGTCGAAATAATAAAAGCTGTCTTTTTCACAATACATGCCACTACCAAATAGATAGGGTGGAACCTTCGTGTCTTCAAGATCTAAACACTGGTTGTAAGGGCTGCCTGCACCATCAACCACCATTACATTACATTCTTTGAACGGTGACATGCCTACTGCGCTCCAGGCATGTGCCAGATGATGGGATAGGGTGATCACAGGTATTTGAATATGCTTATCGAAATACCGGCGTCCGGCATATTGGCTTGGTGAGATGTTATTTTCAAAGTTTGAGGCTTGCACAATTAATGTTAAATCACTGGCCTTAATCCCAGCAAAATCAAGGCAATACCGGACGGTATCAAAATCGTTACCTCCGTCATGTTTAATCCTGCTAAGCCTTTCTTTCTCAATACCAACTATGATTTTGCCGTTTTTTAACAGCGCTGTTGATCCATCATGTGATAAGCCTGTTCCCAGAATATAGGTGTCCATTGGTACTTATTGTAATTAAATGTGGGTAATCGCAGCATAAACATATAAATAATTTTGAAACCTGAGCTCATGCGTCTATTTAAGTAGATGAATTGTTTTAATAAAGTTGTTGATAATTGTCAAATTATTTTTGATAAATAGGATATTAAAATATAAAAAGTTATGATAACTTTATACTTATCTTAAGTAGCTGCTCTAAATGAACTCTCAATCTACAAACTCATATGTAAATCAAAATTGTATTTTAAATAATACGTATTTGCATATCTCAAATTTACTTAGCGAAACTGAAGTTGAAGATATTCGTTCTCTTTTTAAATCCGGAGCATTTGATGATGGCAGGTTAACGGCGTATAGTGCTGCAAAAGAAGTAAAAAGCAACTTGCAGCTTAATCCTCAAACACAGGAGCACGTAGCCATTCAACAAAATATTTTAGCTGCACTCAACCGCAATCCCTTATTCAGAAATGCGGTCTTACCACACAGTATTCATCCCTTTGTTATCAGTAATTATATGCCAGGCATGCACTATGGCTGGCATGTGGATAGTCCGGTTATGGGCAATATGATCCGCACTGATGTCGCCCTAACCATTTTTCTGAATGATCCCGAAGAATATGATGGGGGTGAACTGGAACTCCAGACTGCTAATGGCAATATATTATATAAGCTGAATAAAGGTGACGCCATTTGCTATCCATGCACACAGGTTCATCGCGTACGGGAAGTTACCCGGGGAGAGCGAAACGTTGCGGTAAGCTGGGTGCAGTCACTGGTTAAAGAAACAGTATACAGAAAAATGTTATTTGAAATTTTTCAGGTCACTGAAAATCTCCGTAGCAAAGCACTGTTTGAAGAAGAATATCTTGTATTACAGCAACACTATAGTAATCTTTTGCGCATGTGGGCAAATTAATTAGAATTAATGGCAACTAAAAAATTAACGGTGGGCGTTTTGCTTTCCAATTCAAGTATCCTGCCTATGGCTAAGCACTTTAGTACAGGGTTGAAAAATGGACTTAAGGGGTTAAACCAGGAGGTTGAGTTAGAAATTGTGCCCGAATTTATCGGACAGGGTTCCCGTGAACTTGCTGAAGCCGCGCTTACCAAACTGGTTAGTTTTGATGATGCTGACGTAATTACTGGAATAGTTTCCAATAAAGTAGGTGCTGATCTTTCAGAAAAGATAGCAAATATTAAACGGCCTTTCATCATGAATAATATTGGGGAGCATTTGCCAGATCCTGAAAAGTTTAACGATTACATGTTTCTTAATTCAATTCATACCTGGCAGCAGTTGTGGTCTATTGGCCAATGGGGAGTTCAAACTTTTGGTAAAAAAGGAATGTATGTATCTGGTTTATACGACTGTGGATATTCATTTCAAAGCATGTTGAGTGCTGGTATGGAATCGGCAGCCGTAGGAGTAACTATGCCATTTGCTATTGCACCAACACCAAACCCCAAAGAAACAGGCGATATTGCCGCTGTATTTGAGCATATACATATTTACAAACCTGATTTTATTCTGGCTACTTTTTGTGGGAAAGAAGCTGAAACTTTCTTAACGCAATATGTGGAGCAGGGCTTGCATAAAACAACTCCGTTACTTGGTTTGCCGTTTCTGCTGGAGCCATTTACAACAGCTGAGCCAGTTGAGGTTTATACTACATTATCGTTAAACTGTGAATTAAAACAGGACCAGCTTGATGAGGTAAGTCAGGTAATGGCAAATCCTTTTACACAGTTTGGCTTTGAAACAGGTCTGCTAATTGCCCAGGCGGTTAAAGACCAGGGCGGAAAATCTTTGCAAAAAGCCCTTGCCGAAGCTGCCATTGAAACAGCACGTGGACGTGTTGAAATTGTACCAGAATTAAATGCCATACAAAGCAGGGTTTACCTGGTCAAAAATAATTTCAATGGAATCAAAGATGAAATATCCAGGCAGCTGATTAGTGAACTGGAGACGATTAATATTAATCATGAAGATGTAAAGCGGATCAACAGCCAAACCTCTTCATTTTGGATGAACCCTTATTTAGGCATATAAAATGAAAATAGCGGTTATTTGCAACTCAGATTCGCTCGCATTTCCAACTGTCCAGGCATTAGCTGCCCGTGGGCTTTTAGGTGGTGTGGCAGTGCTGAAGCGAAGCAGCAAAATATTGCTGGGGCCGCTGCTGGCTATGGGTTTGTCTACTGATCAGGTATTGCAGTTGAATAAAATATCCTGGCAACAGGAAATGCAAAAGTGGCTAACAGCATCAGATGTGGATGCGGTTTGGGTATTTGGTTTTCCCTGGTTAATTCCTGATGATATGCTTCAAATGGTACGTAATGGTTATTTCAATTTTCATTTTGGTGAATTACCAAAATATAGTGGAGCTGATCCGATATTCTGGCAACTCAGAAACAATGAACGCTTTGCTAGTCTGACTATACATCAAATGACGGCAGATATAGATGCAGGTCCGGTTTTGTGGTCAAAGCAGCTACCTATTATAAAAGGTGAAAATTATGGTTTGCTTTGCCAGCGTTTAGGCTTTATGGCTGTAGATGCACTACCTGCCTTGGTGAATAACAGTAGCCATCTGCCTGTTATAAATGAAAATAATGAAGATATGGCGAGGTATGAAAAAAGACCTGGTCATCGGGAGCTTGCGATCAATTGGCAACAGCACTCTGCAGACGAAATAGAATGTCTGATTAATGCAGCCAACCCAAAATATGATGGTGCTACAGCCTGGATTAAAAATGCTGAAATACGAATCCTGGAAGTTTCACCGGCAGAGATTCAGTTACCGGAAGAAGTGAAGCCAGAACCGGGCACAATAGTTTATGCCGATGCAATTTATGGATTGATTGTGGCTTGCCTGGAAAATCGTTTTTTAAAGATCAATATTTTGCACATGCGAGAGGGCTATTTTTCAGGAAGTAAGCTCTTTCAGATGGGAATACAAACAGGAGAAAAATTTATAAACCTAAATTAATATTATATGGAAGGAACAATTGGAGAAGTAAGGATTTTTGCCGGCGATTTTGCCCCAAGAAGCTGGGCTTTGTGCCAGGGACAGCTATTAAATCTAACCACTAATCAGGCGGTTTACGCCATAGTAGGTACTTTATACGGCGGAGACGGGCGTACCACTTTCGGATTGCCTGATTTGCGAAGCAGAACAGTAATAGGTCTAGGAGCAGGTGCAAATTTGTCTGTTTATACAACACCAGGGGAAAAAATAGGCGTAGAAACGGTACCACTTACCGTAAATCAAATACCTGCGCATACGCATACCGCCATAGTTACACCTGCAACGGGTAATGGTATCGGTAATGCTACATTCTATGCCAACCCAGGCGGAGGTACGCAAGAGAATGGGCTAGATGCTTTTATCAGCAAGGAGGAAGCCGCTCAAATGGCCATTTTCGCTACCGGCGGTACTTTGAGTGCTTTACATAATAGCTCTTTAGAGGTTACAAATGTTAACATTCCCAATCCGACTGTTGCATTACAACCCGCAGGAGCCAGTGCCGGGCATAATAACATCATGCCAAGCATTGCACTCAATTACATTATCTGTATACAAGGATATTTTCCATCAAGAAATTAATTACTAAACCTTAATAAAATAATTATGGAAGGAACAGTTGGCGAAATCCGTGCATTTGCAGGCACTTTCGCACCAAGAACCTGGATGTTTTGCCAAGGGCAACAAATGTCCTTATCTCAATATCAAGTTTTATATGCAGTCATCGGTACCATTTATGGTGGAGACGGCGTGAATACTTTCAATTTACCCAACATTGCCAGCCGTATAGTAATAGGAGCAGGCCAGGGTGTTACCCTGAGCGCTTATCAATTAGGAGAGGAATACGGACAGGAAAGTCATGCTTTAACTTCAATGGAGCTGCCAGCCCATACGCATCAAATTACCCCTACTTACAGTACCACTGCAGCATCAGTAAATATTTCATTAAATGCAGTTGCTGCTCCTGGTCCTGAAAATAGTCCGGTGGGTAATTATCTGGCACAAGACTCAACGAATATTGACAATGTTTATGCAAATCCGGCTAATTCTCCAAATCTGGTTAACCTGAATAGCAATGCTGCACAGGTTAGCAATCTCTCACCGCCAATACCAAAAGTAACCATCGGTGCAGCAGGTGGTAGCTTGCCACACAATAATATACAACCGGTACTGGCTGTAAACTATATCATTTGCATAGAAGGACTTTTCCCTTCAAGAAACTAAATAAATTGATTCATACTAAATTTTATCAAAAATGGAAGGAACTATAGGAGAAGTAAGGATGTTCGCCGGAACGTTTGCACCGATGAGCTGGTCAATTTGTGGCGGGCAAACCTTAGCAATACGTACCTATACCGCATTATATTCAATAATTGGTACTAATTATGGCGGCGATGGTACAAACACATTTAAATTACCTGATTTACAGGGAAGAACTATTGTTGGTGCAGGTCAGGGGCCTGGGCTTTCAGAATACAGCATAGGTGACACAGAAGGCACAGAATCAGTAACAATCGGTCTGCCGGAAATGTCAGCTCATATACATAATTTAGCATATATACCTGCAGCAGGTACAGCAACTGTAACTGTTAAAGCATCTGCTGACCAATATGATGAGCCCAGCCCTACAGGCAATCTTTTAGGTGCGCCAATTTCATCGGGGGAAATGTTATATGGCGTACCACAAGCGCCGGCACAACAAGCGCCAATGGCTAATGGCACGCTGAGTATACAAAGTGTAACCGGGCCGCAGTTAACCAACATGGCTATTGCAGCTTCTGGCTCAGCAACACCTGCCGTCCATGAGAACAGGCAACCCTCAATGGCCCTTTATTATGTGATTTGTATACAAGGACTTTTTCCTGCAAGAGACTAAAAACCCAGCTTATCCACAATCATTTATCAGTATAACCGGTAAACTTCAATCCCGGTTATACTTTTATTTCTACTGCAAGTATTGAAGATTTAGAAAAGTAATTATATGAGGAAATTTTACAAAAAAGTATTTCATTTTTTATTCATTATCCCGGTGCTTTTAATCAGTGTATTAAGTGCCAGGGCCGCTTTATCTAAAGGCGATCTTGCGGTAATTGGAATGAACGGTGATGCAGACGCCGGAACAACTATACGTAGTTTTGCTGTGGTTGCACTTAATACTATTGCTAAGGATGAGGTAATTTATATTACCGACCGCGGATGGGTAAATACCTATGGCTCAACTGCAGGACATTTTGTAGGTGTAACTACAACAAATGAGGGAACTTTGCAATGGAAGCCTTCAGTAGCAATATCAGCAGGTACGGTGATTATTTTCAAGATTGACTTAGCTAACAGGCAAGTATTGGGAACAAAAGGGGATGGCAGTTCGCTTCCTTCAGCAGATTTTTCTATACTTTCGAACTCATGGACTAACACTACTCTTTCTGCCAACCCATGGAATCCAGCAACGGGTGATCAGTTATTAATCTACCAGGGAAGTGAAAGCAGTCCTTCATTTATTTTTGCTTTTAATAATCTCAGATTAAATGTTGCTGTTGGGACTTCTTCAAACGGATGGCATATAAATCCCAACAGTGTTGAACCCACTAATCAGCTTCCGGCTTATAGCGAATTGCCATCTGATTTAGGTACAACTTATTCTACTGCCTTTTTTACGAATACAGCTAATTCACGTTATCCCAATGTAAAATATAATCCGACCTTATCAAGTGGGTCAAAAGCCACAATTTTAACGGATATTACCAATACGGCTAATTGGGTCAATACAACTTCATCTGGTACACCGTATAACTTTAGCCTGGGCTTTGGTTCTGGCAATTTAACACAATTCACCGCTGGGGAGCCAACGGTTACAGCTGCAAAAATCAGCATTAGTGGTGCAAATGGCACAGGTGGTGCATTTAAGATAGGAGATGTGGTAACCGCAACCTGGGATAATACAGCCAGCGGCGATAACAATTCAGGAGTTACAGACGTAACGGTAAACTTTAGCCAATTTGGCGGAGGTACTGCGGTTACCGCAACCAACAGTAGCAATACCTGGACAGCTACTTACACCATTATTGCAGGCACATTAGATGCTACAAACAGGAACGTATCTGTTACGGCTACAAATACGGTTGGGTCTACAACTACGGACGATGACGCTAATGCTACCGTGGATAATATTACCCCGACGGTTGTGATCAGCAGTAGTGCAGGTGTTACTGGCGGATCAACAAGCACTTCACCAATTCCATTTACAGTTACTTTTTCGGAGACGGTAACGGGATTTGTAGCAGGAGATATTACACCAGGAAATGCCACCATCAGTGGTTTTTCAGGTAGCGGAACAACTTATACTTTTAATGCCACGCCAACGGCCAATGGTGCAGTAACGATAAATATTGCGGCCAATATAGCGCAGGATGATGCAGGCAATGGTAATACAGCAGCCACTCAGTTTTCTATTAGCTATGGACAGGCCGTCGCGGCACCAACTGTAACGGCTTTGAGCCCAACCAGCGGCCCGACCGGTGGAGGCACTAGCGTGACCATTACCGGCACCAACTTCAGCGGGGCGACCGCAGTGACCTTTGGCGCTACGGCAGCTACAGGCTTCACCGTTAACTCGGCAACACAGATCACGGCGACCGCACCGGCAGGAACAGGCACCGTTGATGTCCGCATCACTACAACAGGAGGCACCAGTGCGACCAGTGCCAGCGACCAGTTTACCTATGTACAGTTGCCGACAGCCACACCGGTAGTAGCCAGCCCTTCCAATGGCAATTTAATT